>JAJZBS010000040.1 GCA_021851885.1 Actinomycetes bacterium
GCAGGCTCTGGAACTGGTTCGACAGGCGGCCTTGTTCTCACGTATGGACCGACGACACCACCGCAGGGAGGCTCTTACTCGGCGCTGTCGCCCGTGCGAATCTGTGACACGCGAACCGGGAACCCCTCAGAGCTTTCAGGTGCGGCGGGCCAGTGTCTGGGCAAGACCATAAAGGCCGGCACGACCTTGAACGTTGCCGCCGCCGGGTCCTTCGCAGTCCCCCAGGATGTGTTGGCGGTCGCGATCAACGTGACGGCGATCAAACCCGCAACCAACGGCTACCTCACCGTGTACCCCACCGGCGAGGGTCGTCCGACCTCGTCGAACCTAAACGTGCGCGCAGGTGCGGTTGTTGCCAACCTTGTCCAGGTGGCAGTGGGATCCGGTGGGGAGATCTCGATCTTCTCCTCCACGACGACCGACGTAGCGATTGACCTCCAGGGGTACTTCTCGACAAGCCCGACAGGTGGTGCAGGTGCGGGCCTCTACGACGCGCTCAGCTCCCCTATCCGTGTCTGTGACACCCGTGCAGGGAACCCGTCTGTGCTTACAGGTGCGGCGGGCCAGTGCAACGACGCGCCCGTCGTTGCCGGTGGGCACGTCACCGTGGCCATTGCTGGCTCTTTTGGGATCCCGAGGGACGCAAGTGCCATCGTCGCGAACGTGACCGCGATCTCCGCTGCCGCTCAAGGTTTCTTGGCCGTCTATCCTGATGGCGCTGCGCCGCCGACGGTGTCCGATGTGAACTTCGGACCCGGTGAGACGGTCCCGAACCTCGTGACCGCGACGCTGGGGGCAGATGGGAAGATCGACGTCCTTTCATCGCGCCCCTCCAACGTTGTCGTGGATGTCTTCGGCTACTACACGGCTGCAGGGGGAACGGGCGCCAAGTTCTTCACGGCAGCAGCGCCCACTCGTATCTGCGACACGCGGGCCGGGAATCCTTCGGGATTATTCGGCGCGGCAACCCAGTGCAACGGGACGAGCGACGCAGGGGAGGCACTTGGTCCCGCTGGCACGTTGACCGTTGATGTCGGCGGCCAGTTCTCCGTCCCAGCGGGAGCCACGGCTGTCGTGGTGAGCGTGACCGGGATCGAACCGACACGCGACACGTTCCTGACGATCTTCCCGGGGACAGCTCGACCGACCACCTCGGACTTGAACCCCCGGGTGGGCGCTATCGAGCCCAACCTGGTCGTCGCAGCGCTCTCGACGAGAGGAAGTTTGAGTGTCTACAACGCAAGCGGGAGCGTCAACATCGCGGTTGACATCGAGGGTTGGTACCAGACATAGGAGGCGAGTTCGGTCGGCTCTCCGAGATGGATCAATACCGGTGTGCGCTCTCGACGAGTCCAAGCGATCGCCGATCTCCCCACTTGGTCGCGTAGCGCCCCAAATGCACCGCGACCTGCGGCGATGCCCTAGTAACTGCACTCAGATGGAGAGGCCTTTTGCGCCAATCTCCCTACTGACCGGGGAGACGTGTGATTAGATGGAGCTGGCAGCCGCGTGGCGGGGTCGGGACCAACGGCTATGTCACCCCGCTGCGACCAGCGACGCGAGGACGTGGTCGACGGCGTCCCGGGTCTCGTCCTCGCTGTCGGGCCAGAGGTGGCCGTAGGTGTCGAGTGTCTCCATGGCCGACTGGTGGCCGAGGCGGCGCTGGATGGCCTTGACCGAGCAGCCTCGGGCGATGAGGAGCGACGCGTAGAAGTGGCGCAGATCGTGGAAGGTTGCCCACTTGGGCAGCCCCGCCTTGGTAGCGGCGCGGTGCCACATCTCGCCCGCGGTGTTGCGTCGCATGGGCGCCACCGCCCTGTTGGTGAAGACCAACCCCGCCCGGCCGGTGCCGTAGCGGGCGAGGTGCTCCGAGAGCGTCGAGGCGACGACTGCCGGCATCGGGACCGTCCGGAAGCCGGATGTGGACTTGGGCGGGCCGAACTCGGGGATGCCGCCTGGTGCGCCGAGGAGCTGCCGGTCGACGCGGACCGTCCGGCGGAGGAAGTCCACCCGGTCGACAGTGAGGCCGAAGCACTCGCCTTGCCGCAGGCCCATGCCCGCTGCGAAGACGATGAGCGCACGGTAGCGGTCGGGGACAGCAGCTGCCATGGCCTCCACCTCGGCGACGCTGAGAGGGACTACCTCGGCGTAGGGTCGCTTCGGCAGCGCGATCCGCACACACGGCGATGCCGCGATGAGCCGGTCGTCCACAGCGGCCTTGAAGACGGTGGCCACCCAGCGGTAGACGAGCTCGACAGAACCGGGAGCGAGCCGGCCCTCGAGCAACTTCACCCAGCCCTGGACCTCGCTGCGCCGGACGGAGCCGAGCTGGCGGTCGCCGAGGGTGGGGTAGGCGTGCAGGCGCAAGTAGCTCTCCACCTGGTTCGCCGTGGTCGGGCGGTGGACCTGGGCGGCCCGCCACGACTCCGCGTAGGCGCGAAACAGCGTCCGGGCCCCGGTCGGGTCGAGGTACACTCCGCGCACGAGGTCGCCGCGGACGCCGTCGAGGAAGCTCTGGGCGTCGATCTTGCGGGAGAAGTGCCGGGTCTTTTGGGGCCCGCCAGGGTACTCGCGCCAGCGCGCTCGGTACTTCCCGTCGGACCGCTTGTCGATGCTCGCCATGCCTTTTCGACCCCCAATATACGCTCGGGTACAGTCCGGTTTCAGTCCTCAATCGGTCCTCAGGTCCTCACTTGGTCCTCAGTTCGGAGGACTAGGACGGTCTCTCCGGGGCACCGACGGTCACCAACGGTACATATGGAACCGCAGGTCACAAGGCATATTAGCACAGCGACCGAGACGAAGGATGGTGAGCCGGCCTGTAGGCGGGGTTCTGTCACCCGCTTTTCGAGCGGGTGGGTGGCCATCCATCTACGCGGCCGACCAGGGGACTGTGCCATAGGCACCGGACGGGCCGCCCGTGTCCCTCACTTGGCCTTGCTCCGGGTGGGGTTTACCAAGCCGCCGGGTCACCCCGGACGCTGGTGCGCTCTTACCGCACCGTTTCACCCTTACCTGTGCGGGCCGTGCCGGGCACGGATCCCGCCATCGGCGGTTTGCTTTCTGTGGCACTTTCCTGCGGGTCACCCCGACTGGCCGTTAGCCAGCACCTTGCCCTGTGGAGCCCCGACCTTCCTCAGCCCTTCTCCGCCGAAGGCGGATCCGAGCCGCGACCACCCGGCCGGCTCACCTCTCCCATTATCGCCGCACCGAGAGGTCTATGCGAACACCAGTCGAGGCGGTCCTGGGGCGCCGCCATGCGCCCATGCCGGCTTTCTGCCCCCGCGGCCTGCCGGGGTGCCCGCCGGCGAGCAGCAGGCGTCCACACGTGCCGCCCCGGCCAGGTCCCGGGTCGTAACCTGGCCGGGTGAGCGCCTCCGGTCACCATCCGAGACTGTTCGGGGCGCCGCTTGAAGGCGACGGCCGCACCACGGACCGCCGGCGCCCGATATCGGGTATGGACGCAAGCGAAGCCCTTGACGCAGGGGTGCTCGGCACCGACGACAAGGGCCCGATGTCGTCGTCCGGCCCGGAACCCGTGCTCACCATCCGCGAGCTTTACCGGAGGCTCACGACGGCGGTGCGCACCGCGTTCCCGACAGAGTGCTGGGTTGCCGGTGAGATCCGGTCGCTCAAGCGCGCTTCGTCGGGCCACGTCTACATCGACCTGGTCGACCCGGGTGGCGGGCGGCGGGGGGCAGACGCTTTGTTGCAGGTCGCCTGCTGGCAGGGCCGCTGGCCCAGCATCCGGCGCGCGCTGGACCAGGCGGGTGTGAGCCTGGAAGAGGGCATGGTCGTCAAGATGCGTGGCGAGATCTCCATCTACGACGCGCGGAGCACGCTGACATTCTCGATGACCGAGGTCGATGTCGAAGCTCTCCTCGGCCGCCTCGCTCTGGAACGCAAGAGGGTCCTGTCCGCGCTTGCCGCAGAGGGCCTTCTCGACCGGAACAAGAAGCTGCCGGTGCCGATCGTGCCGCTCAAGGTCGGTCTCATCGCGAGCCCGGGTACCGAAGGGATGCGTGACTTCCTCGGGCAGCTGCAGATGTCGGCATTCGGCTTCCAAGTGGCGCTGGCGCCGAGTGTCGTCCAGGGCAGGGATGCCCCGGCGTCGCTGGTGGCCGCCCTTGCCCGCCTTGCCCACAGAGACTGCGATGTCGTTGTCATCGTTCGCGGAGGAGGGTCGCGCGGCGATCTGTCTGCGTTCGATGACGAGAGCGTTGCTCGTGCCGTCGCCAATGCACGCTCGCCCGTATGGGTGGGGATTGGCCACACGGGGGACCGGTCGGTCGTCGACGAGACGGCGAATGCCGCGTTCATCACACCGACCGAGTGCGGCCATGCCCTCGTGGAGCGCGTCAGCGGGTATCGCCGCCATGTCGCACAGAACGCTCTCGCGCTTGCCGGTCGCTCCCGGAGCGAGGTTGACAGCCTGGACATGCACCTCCGGGCGAGCTCCCGCTGGCTCACAACTCTCGCCCAGGGCGAGCTCGATCGTCACGGCCACGCTCTTGCTGCACGTGCGGGCGACGTCCGCGAAGGTAGCCGCCGTGGCCTCGACAGCGCAGCGGCTGTGCTCGCCCAGAGCGCGGCGCGCACCGCCCATGCATCCCGGGCAGTGCCCCTGGCTGCACGCCTCGAGCTCGTGCGGCGTGCCGGGCACCTGGCATCGCTTCCGCGCCAGCGTCTCGACGTGTTCGAGCGTGAGGCTGCCGGGAGGCGGCGGCTGCTCGCCGCCTACGACTACAGGCGCCAGCTCGCGCGCGGTTACTCGGTCCTCCGCGACGAGTCCGGGAGAGTGGTCACCAGCACCGGCTCCGTCGCCCCCGGCGGGACTGTCGTCAACGAGGTGACCGACGGGACAATCCGTAGCCGCGTGCTCAAGCCCGCTGGCGCGGAGAAGCCGCCAGAGGGCGATCCGCATGCCGTGGCTCGTGGCCACCAAGACAGAGACGATCACGAAGGACAGAATGTTCGCCGCGAACGACGAGAGTGAAAGGGAGGTCCGCAGTGACGGAGTCGCCGGCCAACCAGGCTGACACAAGAGGAGCAGGCGACAAGCGCGCACGGCAACCCTCTGCGCGCGGCTCTGCCGATGCGGCGAGTCCACGGGAAGAGGCGCCCTCCGCCGGCGAGTCACCGGACCGGGGGAGCGCCCCGGCCCCCCGGCCGGTTGGCGAGCTCTCGTATACCGATGCGTCCAGCGAGCTCGACGGGATCGTCGAGGAGCTCGACCGGGGCCAGGTCGACGTCGATCGGCTGGTGGCGGTCCTCGAGCGGGCAACAGCGATCGTCGACGAGCTCGATCGGCGCATCGCGCGCACTCGGGTCAAGGTCGAAGAGCTGGCTCCGCGCCTCGAGCGGGCGGGGCGCGAAGGCGGGGTGGCCGAGGACGAGGACTGGGACGGCGATGACGAGGCAGAGGATGGCGACGGTGGGTGAGCCCACCGAGGACGCCAATCGGCTGTACTTCCGCCAGCTTCTCGCCGGGAGAGACTTCGCCGTCGCCGATCCGGTCGCTCGCCAGATGGTCAACTTCGTCTACGCGATCGGAGATGCCGCGACCGGCGAGGCCGTGATCGTCGACCCCGCCTACGCCGTCGACGAGCTCGTCGACGTGCTTGTCGCCGACGGGATGCGTCTCGTCGGCGTTCTCGCCACGCACTACCACCCAGACCACATCGGCGGGGACTTGATGGGTCACCGGATCGAAGGCGTCGAGGAGGTGCTGCGGCGCCACGTCGTCCCTGTCCACGTCCAGGCAGCCGAGGCGCCCTGGGTGACACGGGCAACCGACGTGGACGCTGCGGACCTGGCAGTGCACGAAAGTGGGGACTCCATCGCCGTCGGTGGCATCTCGATCGAGTGCATCCACACGCCCGGGCACACTCCGGGAAGCCAGTGCTTTCTCGTCGACGGGCGGCTCATTGCAGGCGACACGCTCTTCTTGGAGGGATGTGGGAGGACGGACCTGCCCGGTGGCGACCCGGAGCTCATGTTCGAAAGCCTCCATGTGCGCTTGGCGCGCATCCCCGACGGGACCGAGGTCTATCCCGGCCACCTGTACACGCCCGAGCCCCACGCCACGCTCGGGGCGACGCGGCGGACGAACTACGTCTTCCGCCTGCGCACCCCCGAGGAGTGGCTCGCGGCGTTCGGGAGCTGAACGGCACCGGTGCACGACGCCCGATGACGCCTGACCTCGGTGAAGGCGACACCGTCGTCGTCGTGGGCGCGTCGCTCGCGGGCCTACGCGCGGCACAGGGCTTGCGCCGGGCTGGCTTCCGTGGCCGCGTCGTCGTCGTCGGTGCAGAGCCCCACGCTCCCTATGACCGCCCCCCCCTGTCCAAACAGTTCCTCACCGGGTCCTGGGGCGACGAGCGCCTTGCACTCGCCGATGCGCCGAAGATCGCTTCCCTCGACGCTGAGTGGCTGCTCGGCTGGCGGGCACGCATGCTCGACCTCGCCGGCGCCCGGGTCGTCGTCGAGCCCACCGTCGGCGAGGGCGGCGGCGCTGGCGATCAGAGGGAGCTCCGCTACGACGGACTGATCCTTGCGACCGGTGCACGCCCGCGCACCCTCGGGGGTCGTTCCGATCTTGCAGGGGTCTTCACGCTGCGCACCATCGACGACGCCCGCGCCTTGTCTGCCCACCTCGACCGCCACGGCGCGCGTGCGCTTCCGACAGGGACGCCGACCGTCGATGCCGCCGGGTGGAGACCGCAGGCGGTCGAGGGGCCCACCGCGCAGGTCGTTGTGATCGGGGCCGGGTTCATCGGCAGCGAAGTCGCCGCCAGCTGCGCGCGCCGCGGTGCTGCGGTGACAATCGTCGAAGCGCGTGCGACCCCGCTCGAGCAGGTCCTCGGGCCTGCTGTCGGCGCTGGGTGCGCGGCGCTGCACCGCGCGCACGGGGTCGTTGTCCGCACCGGTGTGGGGGTCGCTGAGATCGACGGCGACGGGAAGGTGGAACGGGTCGTCCTCGACGACGGCACGGAGGTCGCCTGTGACACGGTCGTCGTCGGCATCGGGGTGCGCCCGGAGACCGGATGGCTCGAGGGGGCGGGGCTGGTCCTCGAAGACGGGATCGTCTGCGACGAGACCCTGTTCGCCGCCGACGGCGTCGTCGCCGCCGGAGACGTCGCCCGCTGGCATCATCGCCTCGTCGGGGCCGAGATGCGGGTCGAGCACTGGACGAACGCTGCCGAGCAGGGCACCGCCGCGGCCGAGAATCTCCTCGCGGGAAGGCGGGACGCGGATGCCTTCGCACCCGTCCCGTTCTTCTGGTCGGACCAATACGACGTCAAGATCCAGTACTTGGGACACGGATCGCCCGACGACGAGCTGGCCGTGGTCGACGGCTCGATCGAAGAAGGGCGCTTCGTCGCCCTCTACGGGCGCGACAAGAAGTTGCGTGCAGCCGTCGCATTCGGGCGAGCGCGCCAGCTCATGCCCTACCGCAGGCTGCTCGCCGAAGGGGCGTCCTTCGACGATGCGCTGAAGCTGGCGAGCTCTTGAGGACCGGGGGTACCGCCAGGAGATGGGACGGTGCCGTTCGGCGTGGGCTCCCGGTCTGGAGGATGCATCCGGCGCCGGGGAAGGCGGAGGTTGACGAGGAATGCGAGCACCTCGATCCTCGTGTGCACATCGGGCTCGCGCCCCGCAAAGGCACTCCGGTCGGCGAGGGCGGCGATCGATCGGAGCCGCGCCACCTTGGCGCGCCGGCGCGCGTCGCGACGCCGTGCCCACCGGCTCAGCTTGACCCGTCGGGACAGGTATCCGCCGGCGTGCAGGGGCGATGGGGGGAGATCGAGGCACGCCGCATACTCGGCAAGGGTCTCCGATGCCCGCCGCGTCCTCCCCGCCCGCTTGCCGGCACGTTCGATCGCCCTCGTGACCTGCTCGGCCCAGGTGCGTGACCGGCGGCGGCGGATGCGGATGAACGCCAGCGCCGACGCAGCCGCGGCGAGGACGGCCCCGAGCGGGACCAAGGGAAGGTGGCCGAGCCCACGGCCGATCGCACCGAGCAACGCCTGGCCCGGCGACGGGTTGGCAAGGGGGACCGACGCCGTCGGGTCGAAGTTCTGCCAGCCGAGACCCGGGAACCACACCTGGACCCAGGCGTGCGCGTCCTTGGCCTCGATGTCGTAGAGGTCGGTGATCGGGTTGTAGGGGCCGGGGACGTAGCCGACAGCCTCCCGGGCGGGGATGCCGATCCCGCGCAGCATCACCGCCAGAGCCGTCGAGATCTGCTCGCAGTAGCCGACGCGCGACCCGAACAGGAAGTTGTTGACGGCGTCGGCTCCTTGAGGGAGGGGAGGGATATCGGTCGAGTACCGGAGGTGGTCCGCCATCCAGCCCTCGAGGGCGACGACCTTGCCGTAGGTCGACGCGTGCCCCTGGGTGACGGCAAGCGTGAGGGCGTGTGCGCGCGCGTACCGGTTGCCCCCGGGGAGCTGGGTGTACTCGCGGTACTGGTCGGCGGGCAGGATGTCTTTCGAGTTGGTCGTGGCACGCATCTGGGCGGGCGTCGCCCGGTCCAGGTTCGAGACCACCGTGTAGATGGTCCCTTGCGTGATGGCGATCCCGGTGCGGATCGAGTGGTCCACCCCTACGTACAGCGTCGAGGAGGGGAACCAGACCTCGACGGGCGTATCGGCGGCGAAGACGAGGTTCGGCAAAGGCCGGGCGGCGTAGAAGGTCTGAACATCGAGCTGGTTGGCCGGGATGTTCGAGATCGGCCCCTCGAGGTTGAAGGAAGGGCCCCCTGAGATCTTCTCGGTCTTCGACGACGACGACGTCCAGCTTTGGCCGTCCCAGTGGTCGTAGGTTTCCCCGGCAAAGAAGGCCGGGCGCGTCGCGCGGACGCGCATGACGACCTCGTTGCCGAGCTGGCCCCGCAAGGCGGTGTCGAGAGGCCCTGCAAAGCCGAGGTAGCCGCCGACAGCAAAGGACCCGCCGGTCTTGCCGGGCCGCGCGGGAAGAGATCCGTCGCCGCCACCGCCGGCGAGACCGCCGGGGTTCGCGACCGGCGTGTTCTGGCGTGATGTCGCAGGGAAGACGAGGGATCGCGTTGCCTGGGGAGCCGGCAACGCGACGATGAGAACGAGCGCGCCGAGGATGGTCGTCCCCCCCGCTGCGGCGACCGTGCGCGTGGGGACGGGGCCGCCACCGGTCATCGACGTCCAGGAGGCCATGAGCCCGTAGACGCACGCGAACGCCCATGGGATGACGAAGATGCCGAACGACTCGTTGACTGCCTGGGTTGCGGCGACGGCCATGAGCGTCACCGATCCGGCGAAGGTGAAGAGAAGGTCGCGCCGCGCCGGCACGTCGAAGGCGTGCGCGACCTGGATGAGCGAGAAGAGTAGGGCCAGGGGAGTTGTGACCGAGCTGAGCCCGCCCGCCTCGGCCGGCGTGGAAATCGACAGGAAGAAGTGGATGAACGCGGCGACCGCGAGGATGGCGATGACCGGCCGCAGTTTCCTCCAGGGGCGTCGGCGCGTGACGTAGGAAAACGCTGATCCGATCGTGAGGGTGACGACGACGGCCACAGCGACCGCTGCCCCGATCTCGCCCTCGGCGGCGCAGGCGATCACGCTGACGACGACCGCCCCCCACGCCGCAGCCCGCAGGGACAACGAGTCCTCGGGCGGTGCGCCGCGGCGCGCAAAGCGCTGGTTCACGGCGCTCCCGGGACGCTCCGGGCGAGGCGCCGGCCGGCGGTGATGCGGGTCGAGACCCGCCCCGTGCGGGGCCCGTTGTCCTCCCTGGTCGAAAGGATGACCTCGCGCCCGGTGTCGACGATTGCCACGAGCGTGCCGAACGCATGCTCTGCGGCCCTCTCGGCAGCTTCTTCGTCATCGGGCAGCTCGACCGCTAGGGCGACAGGAGCGAGCTTCGGGTCCTCGCGATCGCTCACCATGAGGGCCCCGCTGTGGGCCGTTGCGGGCCAGTGGACACTCCTGCGGGCGTCGCCCGGCTGGTACGGCAGGACGGTGTGCAGCTCACCACCGAGGGAGCGTTGGGGGGATCCGCCGCTGGCGCTGCCGCCCTCCAGGGGGATGACCGCTTCGGGTGTTGCGAGTCGCGGAGCCACGGATAGCTCGCGAGGCAGCAGGAGCTCGAAGCGCCGGGTCCACCAGAGGATCCCGAAGGGCGCCGCCGAAGCGATCTCGACGAGGACCGAACGGAGCACGCCCCTGGTTGGCGGAACCAGCGTCAACGCGACCGCTTCGCTGCCGACGGCGACCTCGGGCCCGGGCGGCCAGATCGCCCGCGCCCTCGCTCTGGTGGTGGCGTGAACGGTGCAGGCAACCGGCGAGCCTGCGTCGGCATCGGTTGGGCAGGCGACACAGGAGATCGTCACCCGTCGGACGGCGAAGGCGGGGGCGACGAGGCCGACGAGGAGGGCCGAGCCGACCATCGTCCCGATTGCCTGGACCCAACCGACCCCACTTTGGTGCGCGATCGCTTCCCAGCCGACGAGGGTCAAGACGCTGGCGCTGATCGGGACGATGGCCCGCCGGGGTCGCGGCACGCTCACCGGGGCGTTCCCCTCATCGCGCCAGGCCTCTCATGGAGCCGGTCGTCTCACGAAACCGGCGTCGTCATGGCCGGGGGACCGGCGTCGCCGCGAGGATCTGCTCGATCGCGTGGCGGCCGTCGCCCGAGTCGACGGCGATGCGGTGCTGCAGGCAGGCCACGGCCACGGCCTTGACGTCGTCGGGAGTCGCGAAGTCCCGCCCCGCGAGGATGGCGTGGGCCTGCGCGGTGGCCGTCAGGACGATGGCCGCGCGTGGGCTCGCCCCGAGGCGAATCGACGGCATTGCCCGCGTTGCACGGCACAGCCGGACCGCGTAGCCGGCGACGGCCGGGGCGACGATGACAGTCCGGACGGCCCTCTGCGCGCGCTCCCAGGACTCGACGGCACACGCGGGCTTCAGGTCGTCGAGGGCGGGTTGCGCCCCGTGGCGGAGCGCAAGGGACACCTCCGCTTCCTCCGAGGGGTAGCCGAGGCCCGTCGACAGACCGAAGCGGTCGAGCTGGCTCTCGACGAGAGGGTAGGTGCCGATCTGGCTGATCGGGTTCTGTGTCGCGAGGACGAGGTGCGGTCGCGGGAGCGGGAGCGACTCGCCATCGATGGTGACCTGGCGCTCCTCCATGGACTCGAGAAGTGCGGACTGTGTGCGCGGCGGTGTCCGGTTGAGCTCGTCGACGAGCAGGACGTGCGCGAAGACGGGTCCCGGCCGGATCTCCCAGGTGCTTGACGCCGGGCTGTAGACCGACACGCCGGTGATGTCGGAGGGCAGGAGGTCGGCCTGACCCTGGATGCGCGCCATGCGAGCGCCCACAGTCCTCGCGAGTGCCTTGGCGAGCATGGTCTTGCCCACCCCGGGCACGTCTTCGACGAGCAGGTGGTTGCCGGACAGAGCGGCAACGACGGCCGCCGTCACCGCCCCGGGTGCTCCGAGGACAACCGAGGAGATGTTCGTCCAGAGCGCCTGTGCCAGCTCGATCGCTTCCCTGACGGACGGAGGGGCACCGTCACCAGACGGGGTGACGCCCTTGGAGCGAGCAGCCTCCACTGACGATCGATCCACTCAATCCCCCTTCTTGACCGCACCCACGCTACCGCCGACCTGCTGGTCGATGGTATGGCGGCCGCTTCGGTCGCCGTTCGCTATGGCGCCGGCATCGGTCGGCGGATCAGAACGAGAGGCCCGACAGCTCCGGGATGGTCTGCTCGGCCTTGCTCCGGGCCTCGAGCCAGCGGGCGCGGGCGAGCGCCGCATCGCGGCTACCCGCGCGCGGCTCGACCACGTCCCGGGGCGTCCATGCCGCCGCGATCTCTTCCTCGTCGCGCCAGATCCCCTGGGCGATCCCTGCGAGGTAGGCAGCCCCGAGCGTCGTCGCCTCGGCGACCGGCGAGAGCTCGATCGGGCGCGCCGTCGCATCGGCGAGGGCCTGGACAAAGGTGACGTTCGCGGACATGCCCCCGTCGACGCGCAGGCTGGCGATCGCAAGGCCGGTGTCGAGCTCGGCGGCCTCGACGAGATCGGCGCCGCGCTGGGCGACGCCTTCGAGGACCGCCCGGACCATCTCGGCCCGCGTCGTGCCACGGGTGATCCCCAAGAACGTCCCCCGGGCACCGAAGTCCCACACGGGTGTGCCCAGTCCCAGTAGGGCCGGGACGTAGACGACGCCACCGGCTGACGGACAGGAGGCGGCAACTGTGTCGGACTCTTCGGCTGTCGCGATGATCCGCAGGTCGTCGCGCATCCACTCGACGTTGGTCCCTGCGGCGAGCATGACGGCTTCGGCGCCCCAGACCATGGTGCCGCCCCGCCGCCAGGCCACGATCGGGAAGGTGCCATGCGGTCCCCGTATGTCGTAGCCGGGCCGTTCCCCGACGCACTGATCGAGCATCCCCCCGGTCCCAAAGGTTGCCTTGGCGAGCCCGGGACGTGTGCAGCCCTGGCCGACGAGGGATGCCTGCTGGTCGCCGGCGATGCCGCAGATGGGAGGCGATCCGGGCAGGGCGGTGGCTTCGCCGACGGTTCCCGAAGAGTCGACGATCTGCGGGAGGACCGACGCGGGGATGTTGAGGACGTCGAGCATCCCGGCATCCCAGCCGCTGCCGTCTGTCTTGACCAGGCCGGTGACGCCGGCATTCGTCGCGTCGGTCACGTGGCAAGAGCCCTGGCTCAGGGTCCATGCGACCCAGGTGTCGACGGTGCCGAAGCAGAAGTCGCCGGTGCGGGCCGGGTCGACCATGTCGAGGAGGGCCACGAGCTTGGTCGCCGACATGTTCGGGGCGAGGCGGATGCCGCGCCCTTGGAGCGATAGGCAGGTGACGACGGTCCGCAAGTCCTGCCAACCGATCCCCGGGCCGGCAGGGCGGCCAGTCGAGCGCTCCCACACGATCGTCGTGGCGCGCTGGTTGGCGATGCCGACTCCTTGCACCCCACCCGCACCGGCGGCGGCGAGCGCCGAATGGGCGACGTCGAGGACGGCGTCGGCGAGTTGGGTCGGATCGAGCTCGACGAAGCCCTGCATGGGCGTCGTCGGGAGGACCTCTCGCCGGCGGATGCCCTCGATCGTGCCGTCGGGGCGGACGACGGCTGCGCGCACGCCGGAGGTGCCGACGTCGACGACGAGAACGCTCATGGCCAGGGCACCTCACCGAAGGCCGAGGCGAGCCCCATCTTGCCCGGGTTGAGGATGCCGACCGGATCGAGCGCTTCCTTGACACACGCCAGCACGTCGTTGGCAACCCCCGGCGCACCGTCCATGTAGCGAGCCCGGGCGATGCCGATGCCGTGGTGGTGGCTGATGGCGCCACCACGAGCGATCGTCGCGGCCATGACAGCGTCCCAGGCAGCCACGGTGAACTGTTCGGCCCACGCGTCCGCGTCACCGGTGGTGGCGGGAGGTTGGCCCCCGAAGGTGAAGTAGAGGCAGGCGCCGTCCGCGTAGGCGTGGCTCTGGTGTGCCGAGGCGGCGAGCATGCCTTCGAGGCCCCGGAGCCGTCGAAGGGCGTCGCCGAAAAGCTCGGGCAAGGCGCGCCACGACGCCGCGACCTCGATCGTGTCGACGACGATGCCCGCGCGCACGAGGGGGGCGAGAGCCGAAACGTCGTTGCGGTGTTCCAACCACCGGGCGACCAGGCCGGGGTCGGCATGGGCTCCGCCGCTCGCGGCGCACTCGTCGTCGACGACGCGCATGGTCGCACCGACCAGCTCCGGGTCCCCCTCGTCGAGGACGAGAAGGAGGTTCGTGTCGCTTTGGGTGAAATTGCGCTCCGACTCGACGGGGTCGTAGAGGCGGAGGACCGCCGGCGTCGCGCCGCGCCGCAGGACGCGACGGCATGCCTCGATGCCGTCGGCGAACCGGGTGAACGCCCAGGCCGAACGCCGCTCTGCGGCGGGCACCGGGCGGGCGCGCAGGCGGGCAGCGGTGATGACCCCGAGTGTCCCCTCACTGCCGACGAACAGCTGCGTCAGGTCGGGACCGGTCGCAGCCCGCGGCGCGAAGGCACCGGTGTGGACGACGGTGCCGTCGGCGAGGACGACCTCGAGCCCGGCGACGATGTCTTCGATCTTGCCGTACCGGGTCGAATACTGGCCCGCGCCGCGGCAGGCGAGCCAGCCGCCCACCGTCGACAGGTCCATCGACTGGGGCCAGTGCCCGATCGTGATCCCGTGGTCGGAGCGCAGCGCTCGCTCGAGGTCGGGCCCGAACGTCCCAGCTTGGACGTCGACGACGAGGGAGTGCGCGTCGACGTCCCGCACGCCGGCCATCGCGCCCATGTCGAGCACGACGCCGCCGAACAGCGGCACGCTCGCTCCGCACACCCCGCTCCTCCCGCCGGCGACGGTGACCGGCACCATCGCAGCGCGGCAGGCCGCCAGGACGCCAGCCACCTGTGTGACCGTCGCCGGCCGGACGACGGCGGCGGCGAGGGCCGGGACCTTGCCCTGCAGGGCCCATCGCATCGCGAGAGGCCACCAGTCTCGTGACGCCTCGGTCCGCGCTTCGTCCCCGTCGTCGACCTCGGCGCCCGTCGCGGCGATGGCGTCGAGGACGGCCCGGTCGACGGTTGCAGGGGATGTCGGTATCCGGCCACGTATGCCTGCGGGCGGCCCACCCAGCTCGATCGGCGGGGTGGGCCTGGTCACGAGACGATCCCGCCGAGGGCCCCGGCGGCGGCGAATGCATGGGTGTGCGCGCTGAAAGCTTCCGCGTGCCGGCACGCCTCGTCGACGTCCCAACCCCATTCGCCGGCCAGGAGCTCGGCGACCGCACTCGCTGCAGCAGCGGTCGATCGGGCGTCGCGCAGCACTGCGCGCGTGCGCCGTGACAGGACGTCGTCGAGCGAGCGTGCCATCTCGTGACGGGCCGCGTAGACGGCCTCTGCTCCGATGTAGGGCAGGCCGGGCACGAGGGGCTCAGCCAGTTCCGGATTATCCCGGGCGAGCTCCACGACGTCCGTCAGCTCGGCGCCGTATCGTCCAAGGAGGTGTTCATAGAGGTCCGGGGCGATGCCGAGGCGGGCGGCTGTGCCGGGGGAACGCAGGGGTGCGAGGTCCGTTGCGCCGTGGAGGGGGAGCGAGGAAGTGGGGCTGCGCCGGCGCCCCCCCCCGAGCCTTGTGACGACGACGTCGACGGTGTCGGCAGCCATCTTCCGGTACGTCGTCAACTTGCCGCCGGTGATCGTGACCATGCCGTTCGGCGAAACGCTCACCGTGTGGCGCCGGGACATGTCGGCGGTGCGCCCGCCGATCCCGTGGTGCCGCCCGCTCGCCTTGAGCAGGGGCCGCAGTCCCGCCCAGCTGCCCGTGACGTCGTCACGACCGATCGGCGTGGTGACGATGGCATTGATCGCGCCCAGCACGTAGTCGACGTCTTCGGGCGTGCACACCGGATCGGCGAGGGGGCCGTCGTAGTCGGTGTCGGTCGTGCCCAAGAAGGTCTGGTCACCCCACGGCACGATGAAGATCGATCGCCGGTCGTGATGGACCGGGATGACCGCTGCGATGTCACACGGCAGCTTGGCCGCCGGCACGGTCAGATGGATCCCCTTGGCCGGCCGGATGCTCTGCGGGTCGTCGCCTTCGTCCAGGGCGCGCACCTGGTCCGCCCAGACGCCGGTTGCGTTGACGACCACGCGGGCTCGCACCTCGACGCTCGTGCCCGCTTGGTCGCCGGGCGACGCCCCGGCGCCGCCGATGCCGATGCCGATGCCGTTGCCCGGGTCCTCGCCCGCCTCGACGGCAGAGACGGTGACCCGCGCCAAGCCGGCGCTCGCACCGGGCCGGGATCCGCCCCGTGGGTGCGGTCCCTGCGCCTGGTCGGCCTCGCCCAAGTCGACGCCGACCACCTCGGCGTAGTTGGCGACGACGGCACCCCGATCGGCGGCGGTCCGGAGCACGGCGAGGGTCAGGCGCGCGTCGTCGGCGCGCGCGTCGTAGTAGACGAAGCCCGCGGCAAGCTTGTCGACGCGCAGGCTCGGCAGGTGCGCCACGGCCTCCGCCTTGCTGATGCGCCGGTGGCGCTTGCCGATGCGCAGGCCTCCGGTCATGTCGTAGAGGAACAGCGCCGTCGCATACGTCTTGGCCACGGTGGCGTCGACGACGCCGCCGGTGCCGAACAGTGGGATGAGGAAGGGCAGAGGGTGGACCAGGTGGGGCGCGTTCCGCAGGAGCCTCTGGCGTTCGGCCAAGTTCTCGTAGACCAAGCGGAACTCCCGTTGCTGCAGGTAGCGCAGCCCGCCGTGCACGAGCTTCGACGACTTCGACGACGTGCCGGACGCGAAGTCGCGGCGCTCGACGAGGGCCGTGCGCAGCCCCCGTGCAGCGGCGTCGAGGGCGACGCCGGCTCCGGTGATCCCACCGCCGATGACCAGGACGTCGAACGTCTCGTTGGCGAGGCGCTCCAGCGACACGGCTCGATCGAAGGCGGCAGGGGCGAGGGAGGGAGTCTGGCTCATCGGCCGGCCCAGCCTGCCACAGCCGGCGCGACGCCCAGCAAGATGCGTGCGTCGCATGGGGCGTCTCTGGCGTGGGACCCGGACCGCGGCGGGCCGCACGGCAAAGGCTAACCGTAAATGATTGTTAGGTGACACTGACCATGTATGCTGACTGTGCAATGCGGTCACCTGAGGAGCTCACAGACCTTTTCCGGGCCAACGGCCGGAAGGTGACCCCCCAGCGCCAGTGCATTTTCCGGGCGTTGCAGGACAATCGCGATCATCCTTCGGCCGAGGCGCTTTTCGACGCCGTGCGAGCCGAGATGGAAACGATCTCGCTCAAGACCGTGTACCAGACCCTCCACGAGCTCTCGGAGCTTGGCCAGGTTGCCGCCCTTGACCTCGGGACCGGAATGACTCGTTTCGACCCGAACATCGAGTCGGGCCACCACCACCTCGTCTGCCGGTCGTGCGGGAAGGTGCGTGATCTCTTCGTCGACTACGGGGACCTCAGCGTCCCGACCGCGTCCGCCGACGGGTTCCAGGTCAGCGAGGTCGAGGTCGTCTTTCGTGGGTCCTGCAGCGACTGTGCCGGGGGTGCCGCACGCCGGGCCCTCATCCCGCTGAGGACCGACAAGACCGAGACGGTCGCCGCCCGGTGACGGGCGTCGCACCATCGGCCACCAAGTTCGATCACTGCAAGAAACCAAACAGACAGATAGAAGGGAGCCGACGAAGGTGCCAGCCCTGAAGGACACCAAGACCTTCGACAACTTGAAGGCCGCATTCGCGGGAGAGAGCCAGGCGAACAGGCGCTACCTGTACTTCGCGCAGAAGGCCGACGTCGAGGGGTACCCGGACGTTGCCGCCTTGTTCCGTTCCGTCGCCGAGGGCGAGACCGGGCACGCATTCGGGCATTTCGACTTTCTCGCCGAAATCGGCGATCCCGTCACCGGTGAGCCGGTCGGACCCACGGCCGACAACCTCAAGTCGGCGATCGAAGGTGAGACCTACGAGTACACCGAGATGTACCCCGGATTCGCGCGTACCGCGCGTGACGAGGGCCTCGACTCGATCGCCGAGTGGTTCGAGACTCTCGCACGTGCCGAGAAGAGCCACGCAGGACGCTTCACGCAAGGACTCGCGTCAGTCGGCTGAGCAGCTCGCGCGCCCCGGTGCGCGCGACGCTCTACCCGGCACCCTCGATGTGCTCGCGGCGAGACGCATGCCGTCGGCGCGTCGCGGGCGCAGCATCGGCATGCTGCTGACACGAGGAGCACGGGGTGACCTCGTCTGGCGACGGGGACCGTCGCTGGTCGTTGCAACGGGATAGCCTCCGGGCGAGGTACTTCGATGACGACCATCTACGACCCTTCTCACCAGGCCTATCTCGACGAGGCCGACCTGCGCGCCGAGATGACCCGGGTCTACGACCTGTGCCACGGGTGCCGGTTGTGCTTCAACCTGTGCCCGTCGTTCCCGACGCTGTTCGACTTCATCGACCAGCGCGACGGGGACGTGGCGTCGATGACGGTGGCCGAGCAGGACAAAGTCGTCGACGAGTGCTACCAGTGCAAGCTCTGCTTCGTGAAGTGCCCATACGTGCCGCCACACGAATGGGCTCTCGACTTCCCGCGTCTCATGATGCGGGCGCGCGCAGTGCGCACCTCGAGCGGGAAGCGACCCTCCTCGGAGAAGCTGGCCGACCAGTTCCTTGGGCGCACGGACTTGATCGGGCGCCTGTCGACCTTGGCGGCCCCGGTCGTCAACGCGCTGACCGGCACGCCGTCGTCGCTCGCCCGGCGCGCCATGCAGGCAACTGTCGGCATCGCCGCCGAGCGCTTGCTCCCGCCGTACGCGCGCCAGCGGTTCACGACATGGTTTGCCAAGAACCGCCACGCGGGTGAGCCCGCGCACGGCGCGACGCCGCAGGCGACGGCGACCGTGTTCCCCACCTGTTTTGTCGAGTACATGGAGCCTGACATCGGCAAAGACGTCGTGCGGGTTCTCGCCCACAACGGCGTTGCCTGCCAGGTCCCCCAGGGGACGCGCTGCTGCGGCGCTCCGTGGCTCCACAGCGGCAACGTCGAGGCATTCGTCGCGGCCGCCCGCCGCAACGTCGCAGCCCTGTCCACCGACGTCGCGGCCGGGCGCGACGTGATCGTCGCCCAGCCCACGTGCGCGTACGTCCTCAAGAAGGACTACCCCCTCTACCTCGGGACGCCCGCCGCCGAAGAGCTGGCGGCGCACACCTTCGACCCGGCCGAGTACCTCATGCGCCTGCGCTCGGGGGGCGAAACGACGCTCGAAACGGACTTCGACGGCACCGTTCCCGAGAGCGTGACCTACCACGTCGCCTGCCATCTCCAGGCCCAGAACATCGGCCTCAAGAGCCGGGACCTGCTGAAGCTCACCGGGACGGCGGTCAATGTCGTCTCGCGTTGCTCGGGGATCGACGGGACCTGGGGGTACCGCAAGGAGAACTACGCGCTCGCCCGCAAGGTGGCTGCACCGCTCAAGAGGGACATCGAGGCTGCCGGCGGAGAGGTCGTCTGCGGGGACTGCCTCCTCGCCAACGGGGCGATCCTCCAAGAGACCGGCCGGCGTGCCGTGCACCCCATCCAGATCGTCGCACGGGCCTATGGCCTCGGCGACGGCGGAGCGGATGGCGACAACGGCGGTGACGGTGCCGGTGGTGAGGCGGCAGGAGAATCGTGACCGAAGACCGGGCCCTCACCCTCGCCGACATTGCCGACCTGCGGGCTTATGAGCGCGAGAGGGATGCGTTCCGGGCAGAAGTCATCGCGCTGAAGCGGGTCCGGCGCGTCGCCGTCGGACCGATCGTGACCGTCGTCTTCGAGAACCGGACGACCGTGCGCTTCCAGGTCCAGGAGATGGCCCGCGCCGAGCGCATGATCAGCGACGAGCAGATCCAAGGGGAGCTCGACGCCTACAACGTGCTCATCCCCGGGCCTGGCGAGCTGTCCGCGACGCTGTTCATCGAGCTGACGGGCGACGAGGACCTGCGCACGTGGCTCCCGAAGCTCGTCGGGATCGAACGGGCCGTTGAGCTCCGCATCGGGGAGCCAAGCGGTGAAGGGTCATATCCCCACGTCGTGCGGTCCGTCCCCGAGGCCGGTCACGCAGCGTCGCTGACACGTGCCGAGACGACCCCTTCCGTGCACTATGTGCAGTTCTCGCTCACACCGGAACAGGTCGTCGCATTCGCAGACGGTCCGGTCGCCCTCGCCGTGGCCCACCCCGCCTACGGAGCCTCCACGGAGCTCGGCGACGCCACCCGAGCCTCGCTTCTCGGCGACCTGGCCTGATCGTCGGCTCGGTGCTGCAGCGGCGGCGACGAGATCGTCGCCGCCGGGGTCACCGGACCCTGACGACGACGGAGCTCACCGTCTTGTCGTGAAGCGCCTGATGGCGCGGGTCCCACAGCGGCCAGAGGTAGTCGATGATGAGTGGGAAATAGAAGACCATCCCCATGACGATGATCATCGCTTGGCGGCCGATGCCGCGCCCGTAGCCAATGGGCCCACCGGTGTTGGCGTCACGCACGGCGATCCCGACGGCCATCATCCCCACGGTCTGGCCCTTGGCGCTTCCGAACAGCAGTCCGTAGTAGGCGAGGGACACGAGCAGTGAGACGATGAGGAGTGCCGTAGCGCCGCCCGTGATGGCGAAGGTGGCCGTCGCGCAGGACCCGGGCAGGGTGCCGTTGTTGTTCACGCAGGAATTCGCGCTGGAAAACGACACGCCCAAAATGGCGAACGCGACGATGTAGAAAGGAATTCCCAGGACAAGCCCGTCAATGACGAGGGCACCGGCCCTCCGCCACCAACCCGACAGGTAACGGCCCGTCCCGTCCGTCGGGACTACGCGGTAGCCGTATGGGCTCTGCGCGCCGGGGTAGCCGGGGGGCGGAGTGCCGTAGCCGGGAGGCGGTGTGCCGTAGCCGGGGGGCGGGGCTCCTCCGGGAGGCGGCGGAGGCGGGGTGCCGTAGCCGGGGGGAGGTGTTCCTCCGGGAGGCGGTGTGCCGTAGCCGGGAGGCGGTGTGCCGTAGCCGGGGGGCGGTGTGCCGTAGCCCGGCGGTGGGGCTCCCCCGGGAGGCGGCGGGGTAGCGCCGAACGGTGGCAGGGGAGGCGGTGTGCCGTAGCCCGGCGGTGGGGCTCCCTCGGGAGGCGGCTGGGTAGCACCGAACGGTGGCAGGGGAGGCGGTGTGCCGTAGCCGGGAGGCGGTGTTCCGTAGCCCGGCGGTGGGGCTCCCCCGGGAGGCGGCGGGGGGATGGCGGAGCCGGCATTGTCGTCGGGGGCTTGCGCTCCTTCCGGAACCCCGGGGATCGGCCCTGACGGCGGAGTGGTTGTCATGCGCGTTCTCGCTTCTTCGAGGGTCGACATGTCGACCCGACCACCGTGTCCGGGCCTTTGGCGGCCCGCCGGGAGCATGGCAGGACGAGCTGTGGCCCCCGAGTAGGGTCATTGTGCCCCAGTTCTCCGACCGTTGCCCGGTTTTTCCAGGTGAGGGCCTGTTGGCGCCCGTCTCGGCCCAGAGGTCCACGAATGGGATCCGTCCACCGTGAACGACGCCGCACCGGAGGAGCCCCTGATATCTGCCATTGTCCTCTGGACTGTGGCAGGGGCCGGTGACATACTCGATGTTCGGCTTTCGCGGGGTTCGCCCTCGTCGAAAGGACATCCTGGGTTCGGCGGGCTCTCCCGACGGCCCCGACCATCCTGCAAGGAAGTGACGTTTTCCATGAACCCGACCTGGCGCCAGCGTGCGGCCTGCCGGGGCATCGACCCAGAGGTCTTCTACCCGGTGTCGGACGAAGAAGCTGATCCAGCCAAGGAAGTCTGCGGAGACTGTCCTGTGCGTCAGCCCTGCCTGGAGTACGCACTAGCCCGTCGGGAGCGGGATGGAGTCTGGGGTGGCGCAACCGAACGGGAGCGCCGGCGGGTCCTCCGCCAGCGCCGGAAGTCCGCCTGAGACCCGTCACGCCATGGTGACCGGAGAAACACCCGGCCGCGCTGGCGCCGCCGGGCCCTTCGAGCTTCCCGACGAGCTGGCCGCCCTGCAGGGCTCTGTCCGCCGCCTCGCCCAGGACAAGGTCCAGCCGCGTGCTCGCTCGATCGACGCGACCGGTGAGTACCCCCAGGACCTGTTCGAGCTGTTCGCGGCGAATGGCATCCTCGGGCTCTGCATCCCCGAGGAGTATGGAGGCGCGGGTGCGGGGATCCTCGGCCTGACGATTGCGATCGAAGAGGTCGCCAAGTACTCGAACACGGCCTCGCTGATGCTCCTGCTCACGCGGCTGCCGACCGGTCCGATCTTGATCGCCGGCGACGAGGAACAGCAGCGTCGTTACCTGCCCGGCATCGCCAGCGGTTCTCAGCGGGCCGCGTTCGGCTTGTCGGAACCTCAGGCCGGAAGTGACGTCATGGGGATGCGCACGCGCGCCGTCCCAGACCCCGAGCGCCCGGGTGGCTGGATCCTGTCCGGGACGAAGTGCTGGATGTCCGGTGTCGCCCAGGCCGACTGGTACACGATTTTCGCCAAGACGACCGATCCCGCAATGCGCGCGCACGACGCGGTGACGGCATTCATCGTCGAACGCTCCTGGAACGGCGTTTCCGTGGGCCGGCTCGACGACAAGATGGGCGTGCGCGGGGTCGACACGGGCGAGCTCAATCTCGACGGGGTCCGGGTCCCGCCGGAGAACGTGATCGGTGACGTCGGCGGCTTTCGCCTCGCGATGCTCGGCCTCAATGCCATGCGCCCGATTGTCGCGGCACGTGGTCTCGGACTTGCCGAGGGGGCCCTCATGTATGCGACCGACTACGTTGCGCAGCGCGAGGCATTCGGGCACACCGTCGCAGATTTCCAGGGGATCCGTTGGGAGATCGCCAAGGTCGCGACAGAGATCGAAGCGGCTCGCCTCCTCACGTATCGTGCGGCGGCGATGGCCGACAGCGGCCGCTTCACGCGCGAGTGGGTTCCGTACCTGTCCATGGCGAAGTACTACGCGACCGAGCTTGCGGTGAAGGCTTCCGGGCTCGCCGTCCAGCTCATGGGTGCGGCCGGCTATATGAAAGACCATCCGACCGAGATGCACTACCGCGACGCGCGCCAGCTTACGATCGTCGAGGGCACGACGCAGGTGCAGCTCGACCTGATCGGGCGGGGTGTCATAGCCCATGACCTGTGGTGG
The DNA here is from genome assembly GCA_021851885.1 of Actinomycetes bacterium. Lineage (GTDB taxonomy): Bacteria > Actinomycetota > Acidimicrobiia > Acidimicrobiales > JAMCQF01 > JAJZBS01. Next base: position 22,687 of record JAJZBS010000040.1, read on the forward strand.
GACTGATGCCGGAGGGGACCGGACGGACGCCGTCGTTTGGCGATCTGGGCGGTTGGCCCGTCATCCTCGGCCGTCTCACCGCGGGCGAGATCCTGTCGCGAGGTGAAGCGTACGCGGCCCTGGAGGAGATCCTCGACGGGAAGGCGACCGGGGCGCAGATCGGCGGGTTTCTCGTCGGTCTCCGCGCGCGTGGAGAGACCGCAGACGAGATGACTGGTCTCGTCGCCGCCATGCTTGACCATGCCGAGGCTCTCCCCGTCGGAGGCGACCTGCTCGACACCTGTGGGACGGGAGGCGATCGGAGCCGGAGCATCAACGTCTCGACAATCGCAGCTTTTGTTGCCGCCGGCGCGGGGGCTCGTGTCTGTAAGCACGGCAACCGGGCTGCTTCGTCGGCTGCGGGGTCCGCCGACGTGCTCGAAGCCCTGGGCGTCGTCGTCGACCTCGGTCCGGCCGGGGTTGCCCGATGCGTGGAGGACGCGGGGATGGGATTCTGCTTTGCACCGCGCTTTCACCCGGCGATGCGCCACGCCGGGCCCGTGCGGGCTGAGCTCGGGATCCCCACGGTGTTCAACTTCTTGGGCCCCCTCGCCCACCCGGCACGGGCACGCTTTCAAGTCGTGGGTGTCAGCGATCCTGCCATGGCAGAGACGATGGCGGGCGTCCTGGCGGCGAATGAGAGTCGCCACGCGATGGTGGTTCACGGCGCTGACGGCCTCGACGAGATCTCGACGACGGGACCGACGCGGGTCATCGAGATCGAGGTCGTTCCGGGAGCGACAAGCTCCAGCGAGGTCACGACCCGCACCTACGAGGTGGATCCCTCGGCCTACGGGTTTGCTCCGGCCACGCTCGGCGATCTGCGCGGCGGGGACGCGGCGTTCAACGCAGTGGCTCTGCGCCGTGTGCTTGACGGAGACAGTGGGCCGCATCGTGACATCGCGGTCCTCAACGCGGCTGCCGGACTCGTGGTCAGTGGCATCGCGTCGGACCTCGCAGCGGGGATCGAAGCGGCTGTGGCGTCGATCGACACGGGTGCGGCTGCAACTGTCCTCGGCCGGCTGGTTGCCGTCTCGCAGGACGCGCGGGCCGCAGAGGCCGGTCAGACGACGTAATCAGCGCAGGCCTAGCGGCGCGCGTCGGTCCTGGTGGACCGACCGGGGTCGACCACGCCCCGGCTCCTTCCTGCGACCGGTGCGGGCGAAACGACGCGGGCCTGCGGCGCGCCGGCTCGCACGGAGAGGCGTTCGACGAGGGCCTGGAGAAGGTCGGCCGTCGCCAGGGCATCACATATTGCCCGGTGCGCAGGCTTGTTGGGCAGGTCGAGGAAGGTGGCGAGTGTCGCCAGCCGGAAGTTCGGCACGCACCCACCGAGGGCGTCGCGAGCGAGGATGAGGGTGTCGATCCACGGG
>JAJZBS010000001.1 GCA_021851885.1 Actinomycetes bacterium
CGCCCGCCCCGATCGCTCCGCTGAACCGCTCCTACCGCATCGCGGCTCGCGCGCGCCTTTCCGAACAGGACCGCCGCGACATCGGCGAGCTCACCGAGGCGGCTGCGACCCACGACGGCCACCGCCCTCTCGGCGAGGAGCGCTGGACGCACGGTTTCACCATGCGCGACCGCCGCCTTTCGCCGGTGGTCGGCCAAGCGTGCACCTACGTCACGGCACGAACGAGGCAGGGTTGGGATGACCCGCCGGGGCGGAGGCCCTCCGACCTCCTCGTCGCCTTCGCTCCGCTGACCCGGGCTCCCGGGGCCTGGACTCTCGACCTCGTCGTCCATCCCGACCACCGTGGCCTTGCCGGGCCGGCGGTCGCCGTCGTGCAACGCGCACGCGACGCTGCTGCCACCTGTGCGCTCGGGCCTGTCAACCTCTGGGTCAGCCGCCCGTCGGCCAGCGACGACGGCGTCGCCGATGCCGCCGGCTTCGCCCCGTCGCGCGATCTGCTTGCGATGCGCCGGGACCTGCCGGCCGGCCCCACGTCCCTTGCGACCCGTGCCTTCCGGCCCGCAGCCGACGCCGAGGAATGGCTCGCGATGAACAACCGTGCGTTCGCCGGCCACCCCGAACAGGGGGGCTGGACACACGAAGACCTCGCCGCCCGCATCGCGACATCGTGGTTCGACCCTGAAGGCCTGCGGGTCATCGAGGAGAACGGCCGGATCGCCGGAGCGTGCTGGACGCGCATCCACTCCGAGGACACACCGCCTTCGGGTGAAATCTACGTCGTCGCCACCGACCCCGATTTTCGCGGCCGCGGGCTCGGGCGCGAGATCGTCCTGGCGGGGCTGGCTTGGCTGGCCTCCCGGGGGCTCACCGTGGCCCGGCTCTACGTCGACGCCGGCAACACCACCGCGGTGGCCCTCTATCGGGATCTCGGTTTCACGGTCGATCACCTGGACCGCGCGTACAGCGCGCGCGGCACCTAGAGCGCGCCCGTCAGGCGATGCCGCCCACCCCGACCAGGGTCCCGATGCTCCACGTCACCCCTGCAGCCGCGGTCGCCCAGGCGAGCTGGCGAATCGCCGACCATGTCGGCGAACGGCCGGTGAACGCCGCAAGCCCCCCGCCAAGACCGAGGGCGGCGATCACGCCGACGGCGATCGTCGCAAACAGAGCGCTCTCGCCCGCGGCCACAAGCCACGGAACCAAAGGAGCGAGCGCACCGACCGCGAAGGAGCAGAACGAGGAGAAGGCAGCGGCCACGGGCGAGCCGAGGTTTGCCGGGTTGATCCCGAGCTCTTCTCGCGCGTGCGTCTCGAGCGCAAGCTCGGGGTCTGCCATCATCGCCCTTGCCATGTCGTGTGCGCGCTCGGGATCCATACCGCGGCGGACGTAGATGGACGCGAGCTCCCGCAGTTCCTGCTCGGGCCGCAAATGGATCTCGCGCCGCTCGATAGCGAGCTCGCGCTCAAGAAGCTCGCTCTGGGCCTTCATCGACACGTACTCTCCCGCCGCCATGGAACATGCTCCGGCGACAAGCCCGGAGAGGCCCACGAGCGCCACGACCCCGCGGGTGGGATGCGCACCCGCCACGCCCAGGATCAGGGAGACGTTCGTCACCAGACCGTCGCTCGCCCCGAACACCGCTGCGCGAGCCGCCCCTCCCTGGATCCTGCGGTGGTGATGCTCGAAAGTCGGAACGGCGCGCGTCACCGGATCAACGTAGCCCCGCGCCCCACAGCCCTGTCGACCTGGCATGATTGCCCTCGATGGATCCCGTGCACCGCCGATGGACAAACAGCAGCCTTCCCCAGATGCTCCAGATCGGCGTCATATTCCTCTACATCAACGCCGTCTTCGCCTTGCTCGGCTTGCTGGGCTCCATCGGCGCCGCTCTGTTTGCCCTCATCTACCTTGCATTTACGGTGGCCTATGGCTTCGCCGGCCTCGGCATCGCCAACGAGAAGCGCAGCGGGTACCGCGTCGGCCTGGCCGTCTCGGCTGCCAACGTCCTCCTGTCCCTTGTGTTCCTCGTCATGTACCAATCCTTCACGACCCTCTTGAGCATGGTCCTTGCCGTCGCGCTCCTCGCGCTCCTCGCGCATCCGGAAAGCCGCGGCTACACGCGCCTCTGGTTCCACTGACACCGTGCAAGGCCCCGGACGCCGCCACGACGGGCGCGCCACCCCAGAGCTCCCGGCCGGCGAGGCAAAGACGGCCATGGTCCGCTCGATGTTCGACGCCATTGCCCCGCGCTACGGCCTCCTCAACGGGCTCATCACCTTCGGCCTCGATCGGCGTTGGCGGCGCGCCGCTGCCGACGCGCTCGGTCTCGGCTCCGGGGCGCGCGTCCTCGACCTCGCGTGTGGGACGGGAGATCTCTCCCGTCTTCTCGTCAAGCGCGAGATGAGGCCCGTGGGTGTCGACATTTCGGCCGGGATGCTCCAGGTTGCCGCAGGGCCGCACCGAACCGCCGGGCCCTCTGCCCAGGCCGGCGACGAGCGCCACAGCGACACCCACGGCGATCGGCGTCCATCCCCGCACCTGGTCCAGGGCGATGCGTCCGCTCTCCCGTTCCCGCCGGCGAGCTTCGACGGGGTCATCTCGGGCTTCGCCCTGCGGAACTTCAGCGACCTTGCGGGCGTGTTCGCGGAGGCTGCACGGGTGCTGCGGCCACAAGGGCGCATCAGCCTTCTGGAGGTCGACGAGGTGCGCGCGCCCGTCCTGCGAACCGTCCACGGCCTCTGGTTCCACCACGCGGTACCGGCGATCGGTGGATTGCTCTCCGACCCGGTCGCCTATCGCTACCTCCCCCGCTCGGTCGCCTACCTCCCCCCGGCACCCGCGATGGAGGCGATGGCGCAAGCTGCGGGCTTCGCCGGCCTGCAGAGGCAACGGCTCACCTTCGGCACCGTCCAGATCCTCACGGCGACCCGCCGGTGAAGCGCGTGAGCGACGACGCCGACGCCATCGAAGCCGGCCCGAACGTCGCAGCCGCCCTCGTGGCGTGCAGCTGGCAGCCCCCCCGGCGGGCCATCGACCCCTTCGCCCTCCTCCGCTACCCGGGTGACTGGCAGTTGTTCTCCCATGCCGGCGGCGTTCTCGTGGCCCGCGACATGGCGATGCGCATCCCGCTGCCCGGCGGCCTGGCTGACGCGGCCGGCCGAGCGAAGGCCATGGCGGCACTGGGGGCGGTCACGGCCGTGCCGGCCCCCGTGCCGGCCCCCGTGCCGGCCGCTGGCGCCCCTCTCGCCTCAGCCCCATCGACGGGCACCCGCCCGCCCGTCACACCTCCCATCGCAATCGCAGCCCTGCCCTTCGATCCCCACGCCCCGACGGCGCTGGTCGTCCCCCGGGTGCTGTTCGACTTCACCGGGACCACCACCGGGGCGCCTGCCCTCACCTGCAGCGTCGTCGCTCCGCGCGCCGACCTCGCCGGCGAGGTCGCCCGCGTCGAGGGTCTCCTCTCCCGCGTCGAAGGAGAGCGCGCTCGGTTGGACCTGCCACCCTCGACGGCGGCAACCACAACGGGGACACCGTCACCGTCACCGTCCAGCCCCACGACCGGTCCCGGGGGGCCGGACGGCGTGGCGGAGGACAGTCCATGGCCAGCCGACGACGTCGCCGTGGTCGACGTCACGAAGCCGGCCGACTTCGTCGCTGCTGTGCGCCAGATCGTCGACAGGATCGCGTCGGGCGACCTCGTCAAGGTCGTCCTCGCGTTCGCGGTCGACGTGCGCGCGACGACCGGACGCCACGTCGCCGACGTGCCAACCCTTCTCGGCCGCCTGCGCGCGCGCGATCCCTCGGCCCCCCTGTTCGCCATCGACGGCCTTGTAGGAGCGAGCCCGGAGCTTCTCGTCGCCCGTTCCGGGGCCGAAGTCGTCAGCCACCCCCTCGCCGGCACCGCCGCGGGCGACAAGGCTCCCCTGCTCGCACGCTCCGGCAAGGACCTCGACGAGCACCGCCTCGTCGCCGACGACGTCGTCCGCCGCCTCGAAGCGCTTTGCAAAGAGGTCCATGCACCGACCGCGCCCTCTGTCGTCGAGCGCGCCGGTATTGCCCACCTCGGGACGCTGGTCCGCGGGGTGCTGGCCGATGATCCACTGCGGCGCCCGAGCGTGCTCGATCTGCTTGCGGCGCTCCATCCCACCCCCGCGGTCGGCGGTGTCCCGCGCGATCGTGCACTGGACGTCATCCGCTCTCTCGAAGCCGTCGACAGGGGCTGGTTTGCCGGACCCGTCGGCTGGACGGACGCCGAAGGCGACGGCGAGTGGATGATCAACATCCGATCTGCTGCGATCGGCGGCGGCACGGCCCGCGTGTTCGCGGGTGCCGGCATCGTCGCCGGGTCCGACCCGATCGCCGAGCTTGCCGAGATCCGCCTCAAGCTCCGGACGATGCTCGACGCCCTGGGAGCCCCCGCCGAACGCGGCGCGTGACCGGGTAGCTTCGGCGCGGGGTCGGTCAGCTGCGTGGCCGGTGGATATACCGCCGGCGACCTCGCCGGCTACACCGCCTGGACAACAGCGTCGACGGCCTCGGCGACCGAGCCCGGAGCGTCGTGCTGGACGAAATGGCCGATGTCGGGGATCTCCACGAGCTCGGCCCCTTTGATGCGCGCCGCGAGCGCGCGCTGGGCCGTCGGGGGGACGACGGAGTCCCACGCGCCGACGACGACGACAGTCGGGACGTCGACCTCGCCAACCCTTCGGGCAAGTTCGGGGAGCTCGCGCAGCATGGCGCGCTGCTCTGCGACGACGCTGCGCCATAGGCCCGGACGCCCGTCGAGCAGTCGCGCCAAGCCGGCGTCCGGCAGGGCGGCGCTCAGACGCCGCCCCGGTTCACCCGGGACCTTCTCGACGAGACCGCTTGCCACGGGGAGCAGATGGGACAGAAGGGGCATCCCGAACGCCGTCAAAGCATCTCCGAGTAGCGGCGCCCCGAGGAGCCGGTCCGCTATCCCGAGGTGCCCCTGGCCGCCGATCGATCCGACGAGCACCAGGGCTGCGACAGTACGCGGATGCTCGATCGCCATCGCCAGGGCCACCCCGCCCCCGAAGCTGTGCCCGACGACGACGGCGGGCGTCGCTTGGCGCCGGGCAAGCTCCTCGGCGATCACGGACGCGTTGCCCCAGATGCCAATGGCGTCCCCCCCGGACTTTCCGTAGCCGGGGCGGTCGCAGGCGAGGACCCGGTAGCGGCCGCTGATGGACTCCACGACGGGATCCCAGTGCCCCACCTCACCCGGCTGCCCGTGGAGGAGGACGACCGGCGGAACGGCACCCGCCGTGCGAACGGCACTCGGCACGGGGAAGGCGCTGCCGGCAACCCCGGTCGGTTGGCCGCCGGCGGCGCAAGCCGGACCCCGCTCGACAAAGTGAACGCCGTCACCCCTCACGAGCACGCCCCCCTCACGATCACGCCCCCTTCTCCAGTCCCCGGGCGCCGGGCCCGGAGGCCGGTGGGCCAGCGCGCTCCGGGCCGGCCAGCGGGCCAGACGGGTCTTCGGAGCGGGAAGGGAGCACCTCGGCGGACCGGGCGAGCGGAAGGTCGACGGACACGGTCGTGCCCCCACCTGGGCGGGAATGCAGGGCGGCCCTGCCACCGTGCGCCTCGACGATGGCGGCCACGATCGACAGCCCGAGCCCGGATCCCTCGACGCGTGAGCGCCCCCGGTGGAAGCGATCGAATGCGCGCTGGGCCTCCTCCGCCTCCATGCCCGCACCGTCGTCGGACACAGACAAGCGGGCGGCAGGCGAGGCGGGCGCCCCTGCGGCCGGGGAGGCCCCGGTGACCTCGATCAGCACGCGCACGGTCGCGCCCTGCCCCGCGTGAGCCCGGCAGTTGCCGAGCAAGTTGGCCACGACCTGCTGGAGCCTGTGCGCGTCGCCGATGACCGGCACCGGCGACCCGGCAACGAGCTCGATCGCTCGGGACGGCTCCACCGCGCGGGCGTCCTCGACGGCGCGAGTCGCGATCTCCACGAGATCGACGGGCGCACGTTCGAGCGGCCGCCCCTGGTCGAGGCGGGCGAGGAGCAGCAGGTCGTCGACCAGGACCGACATGCGGGCGCTCTCCTCCTCGATGCGGGTCATCGCCCTCTCGAGAGCGACGGGATCGTCGCGTGCTCCCCGCCGGAAAAGCTCCGCGTAGCCCCGGATCGACGCCAGCGGGGTCCGGAGCTCGTGAGATGCGTCGGCCACGAAGCGCCGGAGCCGTCCCTCCGACTGGCGCTGTTCGCTCAGAGCTCCGGCGATCCTGGCGATCATCGTGTTCAGCGCCGTTGCGAGCTTGCCGACCTCGGTCGTGGGCGCGGCGACGTCGATTCTCCTCGTCAAGTCCCCGCCGGCGATCTCGTGCGCCGTGTCAGCCATCTCCCGCAACGGCTTGAGCCCGAGCCGCACGAGCCAGAGAAGGAAGACGAAGATGATCAGGATGATCGCCGCGCTCACCGCCATCTCGATCGTCACGAGGGAGTCGAGCGTCTGGCTCACCTGAGTGAGAGGAGCGGCCACGATGATGATCCCGCCGGGGAACGGGGCGGCCACCGCCCGGTAGGTCGTCGCGTGCGCACCCAGGGAGTGCATGTCGAAGGAGGCGGCCTCCGGGTGGTACGGCCCCCTGCTCTTGCCCGCAAGGGCGAGGCGCGAGCCGGGGACGAGGGGGATCAGGCGCGGCAGTTGCGGCGTCGGGTTGGGACGTGCCTTCGATCCGGAGGGCCGGGCGTGGACGACGCGGCCGTTGGAGGCCACGACCTCGAGGTACAGGTTCGAGCTGACAAGCGCGTCGAGGACCGTGTCGTGGGGTGGGTGATCGTGGACGCGAGCCTGGGCCGCATAGCGCAACGCCTGGTGCAGCCCGATGTCGAGCTGAGAGTCGACCCGTCCCGTCAGAAAGGACTGCAAGGCGGACCAGGTCGCAACGTCCGAGCCGACGATACCGGCCGCGACGACGAGGAGGATCACGGTCACAAGCCGCCGGCGCAGGCTCATTGCGAGCCTGCATTTCCTTCGGGGGAGCGCCGCATCACGTACCCGACACCCCGCACGGTGTGGATCAGCTCTGGATCGCGACGGTCGATCTTCTTGCGCAAGTAGCTGATGTAGGTCTCGACGATGTTCCGATCGCCGTCGAACTCGGCCCCCCAGACGGCGGCAAGGATCTGGTCTTTCGACAGGACCCGGCGAACGTTCGTCATCAGGTACTCGAGAAGCCGGAACTCCGTTGCCGTCAGCTCGATCAGCTCCCCGGCCCGGCGCACCTGGTGCGCTGCCGGGTCGAGCTGCAAGTCCGCGTACGCGAGGCGCCCGTCGCCGTCGCCATCGGAGCCGACGCGACGCAGCACGGCACGCACACGCGCGACAAGCTCGTCGAGGCTAAACGGCTTCGTCACGTAGTCGTCGGCTCCGGCCGTCAGCCCGGCCACCTTGTCCTCGGTCGCATCACGAGCCGTCAAGAACAGGACCGGGACCCCGGACCCCGTTGCCCGCAGCCTTCGGCAGACGTCGGTCCCGTCCATATCGGGGAGCATGACGTCCAGGACAACGAGATCGAAGGGCTCGCTCTCGATCTGCTGGACGGCCTCGGTGCCCGTGGTGGCCGTCGCTGCTTCGAACCCCTCGTAACGCAACGCCGTCGCAACGAGATCGCAGATGTTCGCCTCGTCGTCCACGACCAGGATGCGGGAGGCTTCGGTCACCTTCCCATTTTCGCAGAGGGCGAGGGTGGCCCTCAGGCGGGACCGGCTGTGCCGCCGCTTGACCTGGTGCCCAGAGCCCACCTTTCCCGGCGGAACAGGCGGCGCAGGCCCCACAATGTCACGAGACCGAGCGCTTCGATGATCGTGAACAGCGACATCTTCGAACGCCCCTCGACCCGGTCGACGAATCGGATCGGGATCTCGGTGACCTTCCCTCCTGCGAGCACGGCGCGATGGACCATCTCGATCTGGAAGGCGTAGCTCTCGGCAGTGACGCTCGCGACGTCGATCTGCCGGAGGATCTCTGCCCGGTAGGCACGAAAGCCCGACGTCAGGTCCGTCATCTTCGACAGCCCGAGCAACGTTGCGGCGTAGACGTTGCCGACGCGCGATATGAGACGGCGGTGCCAGCTCCATGCCGGGATCGACCCGCCGGCCACATAGCGGGACCCCACGACGACGTCGAAGCCCTCGCCCAGGCGTTCGATCAGGCCCGCCACGGCCGCCGGGTCGTGCGACAGGTCCGAGTCCATCTCGACGAACGCCTCGAACCCCCGGTCGAGCCCCCACCGGAAACCGTCCCGGTAGGCGCTCCCGAGGCCGGCTTTGCCCGGCCGGCGCAGGACGTCGATTGCACCGACGTCGGCGCCGACCTTCTCCGCCATCTCCGCCGTGCCATCGGGGCTGTTGTCGTCGACGACGAGGATCGATGCCTCCGGCACCGCCCCCCGGAGCTTGCGCAGGACCGCGTCGATATTGGCCACCTCTTGGAAGGTGGGAAGGACCACGAGCACTCGCATCGCCGCAGAGCCTAGGGGATCTCCGCTGTCTTGGAGAAGGCCGGCGGCCGCCACGGCAGCCGGCGATCGCCCTGGCAGAGACCCGCCGGAAGCGCACCCGATCTCGCCCATGCCAGCATGGGACAATGGAAGGGCACGCGAGCGCAGCCGGAGGCGCCGCCGACGGTGAGGACCTGGGGCACGAACCCGGTGACGAGCCCTCTGCCCCGAAGAAGCGGCGCCGGATCTTCGACAGAGTCCCCCGCGGCGTGCGCTGGGGTGTCGCCGCCCTCGTCACCGCCTTCGTCTTCGAGTACCTCGCGCTCCCCCCCCTCGTCGGCGCGAGCAAGTCCCTCAGCCTCATCGGCAGGGTCAACGTCGGCATGCTCTTGCTGGGGATCGCAGCCGAAGCCGGGGCCCTCGTCGCCTACGCCCTGCTCACGACGTCCGTGCTGCCCCGCAGCGGGCCCGGCCTGTTCACTTTGTTGCGCATCAACATGTCCACGATGGCGGTGAGCCACGTGCTGCCCGGAGGCACCGCGGGGGGGACCGGACTCGGCTACCGACTCCTGACCCAGTCCGGGGTCCGGGGAACGGATGCAGGTTTTGCCATCGCCACCCAAGGGATCGGTTCGGCGGTCGTGCTCAACGGGATCTTCTGGACCGCGCTCGTCATCTCGATCCCCTTCCACCCGTTCAACCCTCTCTACGCGATCGCGGCGGTCGTCGGTGCGTTCCTCCTCGGGGCTTTCGCCGGGCTTGTCCTGCTCCTCACCAAGGGTCAGGAGCACGCCGCACTCCTCGTCGCAAGGCTCGCCCGCAAGGTGCCCTTTCTCGACGAAGAGCAGCTCGTCGGCCTCGTCCGGCGCATCGCCGCACGCGTGCACACCCTGGCGGAGGACCGCGAGCTGCTCGTGCGTTCCATCATCTGGGCGGGAACGAACTGGCTCCTCGACGCGGCGTCGCTGTGGATCTTCTGCGCCGCCTTCGGCAAGTGGTTCTCCCCCGTCGACGTCCTCGTCGCGTACGGCCTTGCCAACGTCCTCGCCGCCATCCCGATCACTCCCGGTGGCCTGGGTGTCGTCGAGGGCGTCCTCATCCCCACCCTCTCCGGCTTCGGCGCGGCCAAGCAGGTCGTGGTCCTGGCGGTCGTCACCTACCGGCTGTTCAACTTCTGGCTCCCGATCCCGACCGGAGGCGTCGCGTGGGCATCCCTGCAGGTCAAGTTCGGCATGCCGCGCAGGCGCGCTTTGCGCGAGATTGGCCACATGGGGGACGCGCCCGGGGCTCACACATGACAGACCCTCGCCATGAGCGCGCCGCCACCGCCGCGAGGAGCGGCGAGGAGATCAAAGAGAGCTGCCGCCGGGCCGTCGCCCGGCGGCAGGATGCGATCGTCGGGCTGAGCCACCGGATCCACGCGCATCCCGAGACCGCCTTCCAGGAGATCCGCGCAGCTCGCTGGACAGCCGAGTTGCTCGCCGACGCAGGCTTCGCCGTCGAGGAGGGGATCTGCGATTTACCGACCGCCTTCCGGGCTTCGTACGGAACCGGATCGCTGCATCTCGCCATCTGCGCCGAGTACGACGCCCTCCCCGGCATCGGCCATGCGTGCGGCCACAACATCATCGCGGCGGCGGCCGTCGCCGCGGCGGTGGCCGTCGCCCCCGTCGCCGACGACCTGGGGATCCGCCTCTCCGTTCTCGGGACGCCTGCAGAAGAAGGCGGTGGGGGCAAGATCCTGCTCTTGGAGCGGGGGGCCTTCGCCGGCGTCCACGCGGCCATGATGGTCCACCCCTTCCCCGTCGAACTGGTCGCCCCGGCGTGCCTGGCGGTCTCCCACTTCGCCGCCCGATACGCCGGGACGGCGGCACACGCGGCAGCCGACCCCGAGCACGGGGTCAACGCTCTCGGCGCCCTCACCGTCGCCCAGGTCGCGATCGGCCTGTTGCGCGAGCACCTTCCCGCGACCGCACGGGTGCACGGCATCGTGACCGACGGTGGCGCAGCGGCCAACGTCGTCCCCGCAACGAGCTGCGCCGAGTACTTCGTGCGGGCGCCGACGCGCGCCGAGCTGCGCTCAGTCGAGGAACGGGTACGGCACTGCTTCGAGGCCGGCGCCCTCGCAAGCGGGGCCAGCCTTGCGATCGAGGAGCTGAGCCCCGTCTACAGCGAGTTGCGCACCGACGACGACCTTGCCTCTCTGTGGCACCGCAACGCCGTGGACCTCGGGCGTTCCTTTGCCACCGGAGCACCTCTGCCGATCTCGACCGACATGGCGAACGTCTCCCTGGAGATACCGGTGATCCACCCGATGATCGACATCGGCTCCCTGCCGGCCGTGAACCACCAGCCGGAGTTCGCCGCCGCGGCGATCACCCCCCGAGCCGACGAGGCCCTCCTCAGCGCCGCCGTCGCGATGGCCTGGACCTGCGTCGACGCCGCCACGACGCCAACGACGCGCTGCCGGCTGGAAGCCCCACCACCCGACCACGCCCACGGCTAGGAGACCGCCGGCTGCCCGCCGAGGCCCGCCGGCCCGGTGCCGTCAGGCGTCGGCCGTCCCGATCCTCGGCGCGGCCGCATCGGCGTCCCAGCGCCGCCGGGCCCGCTCTCTCGCCATCTCCTGCAAGCGGTGCTGCAAGGAGATCTCCTTGACGGTCTCGACACGCGTCCATGCCCCGTCGGCCTGCAACACCCACGACTGGACGTCGTCGGTGAGCGCGAGGTCCAAGATCTCGGCCAGGCGGTCTTGGAGGCCCGGTGCCTCGACCGGCACCAACGCCTCGACCCGGCGGTCAAGGTTCCGCTCCATCAGGTCGGCCGATCCGATCAGGATCGTCCGCCGCCCGGCAGGGCCCCCGCCGAACAGGTAGACGCGCGAGTGCTCGAGGAACTGGCCCACGATCGAACGGACCGTGATGTTCTCCGACACGCCCGGTAGTCCCGGGCGCAGGCAACAGATCCCGCGCACGATCAAGTCGACGTGGGCACCCCGGCTGGACGCGTCGTAGAGCGACTGGATGATCCGCGGGTCGGTGAGCCCGTTCACCTTGAAGACGATCCGTCCCTCGGATCCGTAGGACGCTTCCTCTTCGATGTGCTCGAGCAGGTGGCGCCGCGTCCCCGTCGGCGAGACGACCAGCTTCCTGTAGTGATCTTGGCGGCTGTAACCGGTCAGGAAGTTGAACAGGTCCCCGACGTCGGCTCCGATCTCCTCGTTCGCCGTCAACAGGCCGACATCCTCGTAGATCCGGGCCGTCGAGGAGTTGTAGTTGCCCGTCCCGATATGGCAGTAACGGCGGACGCCGTCGTGCTCGCGGCGGACGACAAGGGCGATCTTGACGTGGGTCTTGAGGCCGACGAGCCCGTAGACGACGTGCACGCCCGCCTCTTCGAGGACGCGAGCGAACTCGATGTTCGCCTGCTCGTCGAAACGAGCTTTGAGCTCGACCGCGGCGGCGACCTGCTTGCCCGCTTGGGCGGCCGCGATGAGCGAAGCGACGATCGTGCTGTCCTCGGAGGTGCGGTACAGCGTCTGCTTGATCGCCAACACCGCCGGGTCGGCGGCGGCCTGTGCGACCAGCTCGGCGACCGAAGCCGTGAAGGAGTCGTAGGGATGCTGGACGAGGACGTCACGTTCGCCGAGGACGGCGAAGAGGTCCCCGGTCTCGTCTTCGGACCGCGAGAACACCGGCGGGGTGATCGGGATCCATGTGGGCTCGTGCAGATCGGGCCGGTCGAGAGCGTGGACGGCCCACAAGCCGCCGAGGTCCACCGGAGCGCGGGTCTCGTAGACGTCGTCGGGAGCGACCTCGAGCTCTCGCATCAGCAGGTCCCGCATGTCCTCGCTCGCGTCGGCGTCGATCTCCAGGCGCACGGCACGGCCGAACCTCCGCCGGCGGAGCTCCACCTCGATGGCCTCAAGGAGGTCGTCGGCGCCGTCCTCTTCGAGGACGAGGTCGGCATTGCGCGTGACACGGAACCCGTGGTGCGTCCCGACCTCCATCGCCGGGAAGAGCATGTCGAGATGCGCGGCGATGACCTGCTCCAGTGGCACGAACCGCTCCCCGTCCGGCATGACGACGAATCGGGGCAAGAGCGAGGGGACCTTGACCCGTGCGAAGCGATGGAGCTCGGTGACGGGGTCGCAGACCACGATGCCGAGGTTGAGCGACAGGTTCGAGATGTAGGGGAACGGATGCCCCGGGTCGACGCCGAGCGGCGTGAGGACGGGGAAGATCTGCTTTTCGAAGACGTCGACCAGGTAGCCCCTGTCGTCGTCGTCGAGCGTGCGCCAGTCGGACAGGGAGATGCCCTCGGCGGCGAGCCGGGGCGCGAGGACGTTCAAGAAGATCCCGTCCTGGCGTTCCAGCAGCGTGAGAACCCGGCTCCTGATGGCCCGTAGCTGCTCGCCGGGGTTCATCCCGTCCGCTGAACGGGTCCGGATCCCGGCTTCGACCTGGTCTTTCAAGCCCGCCACGCGAACCTGGAAGAACTCGTCCAGGCCTTGGCTGAAGATGGCGAGGAACTTCGCCTTTTCGAGCAGTGGCGTCCGGTCGTCCTCGGCGCAGTCGAGGACACGATCGCCGAAATCGAGCCACGAGAGCTCGCGGTTGAGCAGGGTCTGCTCGGAAGTCACCACCGAGAGGTTACTGCCGGGGGCTTGACCAGCGTGCCCGGGCTCCCTTCCCGGCGGATAAGGCTCCGCTAGCCTTACGCGCTGTGAGCCCGCCCGGGAGCGTCGGCCCGACCGTTGACGACGGGGGGGTCCGCAATGACGGATCCGCCTCCCGGGCCGTTCTCCGCCTGCCCAAGCTGACGTACCGTCGCCGCACCGAGCTGGGCCTGCTCACCATGGCCGCCGTCGTCACGGTGGGCGGCTACGTCCTCGTCGACCTGGGTGCCAAGGGAAAGATCCCGGCCGATCTCGCGGCCTTCTGCGGGATCATCGTCGCTCTCTCCCTCGTCGCCCACCTGGCCACCCGCTGGCTCGCTCCGCAAGCTAATCCCGTGATGCTGCCGATCGTCGCCCTCCTGAACGGCCTCGGCTTCGACTTCATCGCGCGCATCAGTGCCTCCGGTGGACCCTACGCCCATGAGACTCAGTACCAGGCCGCGTGGACAGCCGTCGGCGTTCTCGCCTATGTCGTGACGCTCGCCGTCATCCGGCGGACCGTCGATCTCGAACGGTTCCGCTACCTTGTCGCGCTCGCCGGGGTCGGCCTCCTCCTACTCCCCCTCGTTCCGAAGATCGGCCTCGACATCAACGGTGCACGCCTGTGGATCCACGTCGGCACGCTCACCTTCCAGCCCGTCGAGCTCGCCAAGCTCGCCCTGTGCTTCTTCTTCGCGTCCTATCTCGTCGAAAAGCGCGAGCTCCTCAGCACGCGCACCATGCGCGTCGGCAACCACCTCTACCCCGACCCGCGCGCCCTCGGGCCGATCGCGGTCGCCTGGGGCTTCGCGATGGTCGTCATCATGGCGGAACGTGACATCGGCTTTGCAGCCCTGCTGTTCGTCACCTTCATCACGATGCTCTGGTTGACGACCGGGCGGTTCACCTACCTTGCCGTGGGGCTCCTGCTCTTTGCGGTCGGGGCGTGGTTCGCATCCCAGCACTTCGGCCAAGTCTCGGTCCGGATCGCCACCTGGCTCGACCCCTGGAAGACGCCTCTCGGCTCCGGCTACCAGGTTGTCCAGTCCCAGTACGCCCTCGGTAGCGGTGGTGTCGGCGGCCTCGGCCTCGGCCTCGGTCACCCCCAGCTCATCCCGGTCGCGTCGACGGACTTCATCTTCTCGATCATCGGCGAGGAGCTCGGCCTCCTCGGCACCACGACGATGGTCTTCGCCTTCGTCCTCCTCGTCGGCGCCGGCATCCGCACGGCCCTTGCCGCCCGTAGCGACTTTGCCCGCCTGACCGCCGCCGGTTTGACGACCATCATCGGGTTCCAGGCCTTCTTCATCATGGGAGGCATCACCCGCCTCCTCCCGCTCACCGGCATCACCCTCCCGTTCGTCGCCTACGGAGGATCGGCCCTCATCTCCAACTACATCCTCGTCGCTGTCCTCATGCGCATCTCCAACGAGACAGACGAGACGGCCGCGCGGGAACGGGCGGAGCTATCGGTGCGCCTCTCCCAAAGGATCGACCGGTAACGGGGCCGGTGTCCCCGCCAGGATCAGGACCTCCTCCGCCACAAGGATCGGCACCGGGAGCCTCTGGCGAAGTGCGAGGGTGATGCCATCGGTCGGGCGGCACGGCACGACCTCTTTGCCTTGCCGACCGGACATGACGATCTCGCCATAGAACACGCCCGATTCGACCGCGACGATACGCACGGCCGCGACGCTCACGTCGAAGCGCTCCAGGATCGCGGTGAACATCTCGTGGGTGAGTGGGCGACGGGATGGGACCTGCCGCCAGGCACTGGCGAGCGCGACGCCCTCGGCGAAGCCGATCGCAAAATGCAGCTCCCTGTGGGCTCCCTCCATCTCCCGCAGGGACAACACCGGGTGGCTCCCCGGCAGGTCGAGGGACACGCCGATCACCTCGACCATCCGCATCACCTGTGGCTCGTCCTCCGGGACGCTTGCGTCCGGCGGGATCGCCTCGGAGCCGGTCGTCACGTTACCGCCCTCGTCAAGACGATCGCCGCGCGAGCCTGTACTGCACGTTGAGAGCCAGGCCGACCGCGGCAAAGAACGAGACGGCAGCCGAACCGCCGTAGCTGACGAACGGGAGGGGGATGCCGGCGATCGGCATCAGCCCCATCGTCATGCCGACGTTCTCGAAGATGGAGAAAGCGACGATCGCGAGGACACCGGCGCAGACGAGGCGGCCGAAGGGATCGGTCGCCCGCTGCGCCGCGCGCAGCAGGCGCCAGGTGATGAGGCCGAGCACGGACAGCAGACCTGCCGCCCCGATGAAGCCGAGCTGCTCGCCGACGGCTGTGAAGATGAAGTCGGTCTGCTGTTCGGGGACGTAGGCGTAGTTGGTCTGCGGCCCCTTGAACAGTCCCGTCCCGAAGATGCCACCCGAACCGATCGTGTCCTTTGACTGGACGAGGTTGTACTGCTTCGCCTGGTGCAAGAAGCTCGTCAACCTGTTCAGCTGGTACTGGTGGAGAAGGTGGAGGTGGATGATGGCGAAGATCCCGAGCGCTGCGAGGAGGAACAGCAGGCCAATGTGACTGAACCGGGTCCCGGCAACGACGAGCACCGCGATGAGCGAGACGCCGATGACGATACCGGATCCAAGGTCCGGCTGGACGACGACGAGGGCGAGAGGAAGGGCGACAAGGCCGAGCGCGACGCCGAGCCGGCGGAGCGTCAGGACCTCGCCGCGACGTTCGGCACTGCGCCCGAGGTAGGCGGCGACGACGATCACGAGGATCGGTGCAGCAAAGGCGGACGGCTGCACCTGGACTGGACCGAGCTGGAACCACCGCTGTGACCCGAGCTGGCTGGAGCCGATCCCCGGGAGCTTGACGGCGACCAGCGCGACCAGGAGGCCAACGTACAAGAGAGCCGCCCAGTCCTCGATGCGTTGGAGGTCGATCCAGGCGATGGCACCCATCACGAGCGCCCCGACCAGAACGAACATGGCTTGGCGCTCGAGGTAGTAGTGCGGGCTGTAGCCCGCCGCCGCAAGCTGGTCGCGGGTTGCCGAGTAGACGATGACGACGCCCGCGGCCGCGACGACCAGGGTCGACGCGATCAGGACGACGTCGATGCGCCGGAGGCGTTCGGCGAAAGTGCGCGACCGCTGCGCTCGGAGGTCGACAACGTGCTGGGCCACGTCCGGGTAAGACTACTGAGTCGTCCCCGCCCCCGTCGTCGCGCCCGCCGGCGCCGCCGACCAGGAACCTGGGTCTCGACCGCCGGAGGAGCGCGGCGGCATGCCGCCACCATCGCCCTGCATACCTACGCCTCAGCCGGCCGTGACTGTGTGCGAGCGGCGATCTGTGCCTCGGCGGCAGCCCGCATGGCCTCGACGGGGGCCTCGACCCCTGTCCACAGGGTGAAGGCCCGTGCCGCCTGGTGGACCAGCATGCCCAGTCCCCCCGTCGCCCGCGCACCGCGCGCCCGGGCTTCGTGCACGAGAGCCGTTTCGATCGGGTCGTAGACGAGGTCGACGACGGTCTGGCCGGGCCCCAGAAGGGCGACCGGGATGACGGCACCGGCACCGTGGCCGGCCATCCCGGACGGCGTCGCCTGGACGACGAGATCCGCATCTGCGATCTCCTGGCCCGCCCCGACGCGCCCTCGTGCGCCGGCAAGCGCGGCCGCCACCTGCGCCCGGGCGGCGGTCCGGTTGACGACGACCACCTCGGCTGCACCTGCGTCGGCCAGGGCAAGGACGACGGCCCGCGCCGCACCGCCTGCACCGGCAACGACACAGCGCGCGCCGGCCGGGTCCGGACCACCGGAGCGCTGCAGGGAGTCCAGGAAGCCCTGACCGTCGGTGTTCTCCCCAATCATCAGGTCCCCCCGCCGCACGACGGTGTTCACCGCCCGCAGGCGCGCCGCGGTGTCGGAACATCGGTCCACGGCCGTTGCTGCCGCCTCCTTGTGGGGCATCGTGACCGAAAGCCCCACAAGCCCCAAGGTTCTCGTTGCGGCGATCGCCTCGGCCGCGCGCCCGGCAGCAACTGTGAAGGCCGCGAAGACAGCGTCGATGCCACACGCGCGAAATGCCGCGTTCTGCACTGCCGGCGACAGCGAGTGCGTCACCGGGTCCCCGATGACCGCCGCAAGCGCGGTGCGGCCACTGATCGCGCGATCTGCCGACAGGGTCATGCGCACCTGCTGCTCGTGCCCGGTGTCACAGGAGCCCCCGCTTCTTCGCGAGAGCGATATTGGCGAGCTGGCCGGCGTAGGTGTCCGAGAACGCTTCGGCGCCGTCCGGGGACACGACGACGAAGTACAGCCACGAACCCGGGGTCGGGTGGAGCGCGGCGGCCAGGTCGGCGGCGCTCACCGTCGATATCGGCGTCGGGGGCAGCCCGGCCACGCGGTAGGTGTTGTACGGGGAGTTCACGGCGAGGTCTTGGGCCGTCACCGTCGTCACCCCGCCGCCGAGGGCGTAGACGACGGTGCTGTCGAACTGCAGGCGCATGCCGCGGGCCAGCCTGTTGTAGGCGACGCGCGCGACCTTGCCGCGATCCGATGCCAGGCCCGCTTCCCGGGCGACGAGCGATGCGACGGTGATCGCCTGGTACGGCGTGACCCCGACGGCCGACGGGGCTGTCGAGATCCCGGCGCCGGCCGCCATGACGTCGAAGTGGTCGACCATCATCGTGAGCAGGGCGCGATCGCCCATCACATCGGGAACCTCGTAGACGCCGGGGCCGAGCAGGCCCTCGAGGCTCGACGTCCCCGGCGGCTCGTACGGCGAACGCACGACGCCGCTGTTGACAAGGGCGAGGAACGCCGGGCCGCTGCGACCGGGCAGGGATCCGACGTCGTTGGCGACTTGGGCGACCGTCGCCCCGGCCGGTACCTGCAGGGTGAACACCGTCGGCCCCTTGGCGAGGGCGCTCCGCAGCTCGGCGAAGGCCTCGTGGCGGTGCATCTGGTACGTACCGTCCCGCACCGTCGGGGCCCCGGTGAGCGCGAGGTAGATCTGGAACACCCACGCATGGGCCACCACCCCCTCTCGGGCAAGCTCGCTCGTGATCGTCGCGACAGACCATCCCGGCTCGACCTGGACGATGACCGCCGGCCCGGCACCTCCCGGTGGCGTCGCCTGGTCCTGGTACCAGTGCAAGGCGAGCCCACCGATGGCGATGAGGAGACCGAGAGCGGCGATTGCGCCCGCCAACCCGGGGCGCGGCCGCGGCGGCGGGCGACGGGCCGCCCCCGGCAGCGACGGTGCGACGGCGCCGCGGGATGGTTCCTCGCCGCCGGCCGGCAGCGTGCCCTCCCCGTCAGGCATCGCTCCCGCCGTCACTCCCGCGACCGCCTCGTCCGTCCAGCCAGGCCTGGAGCAGCACGCTCGCAGCCACGGCATCGATCCGCCGGCGCGCCTTTTTCGCGTCCAGCCCTCCCTGGCGCAACGAGCGCGCTGCAGTCACCGTCGACAGCCGCTCGTCGGCGGTGGACACGGCCACGTCCAGGCCCGCGCGCAGGACTGCAACCTCGTCGCTCGCCCGGCGTGCAGCGCTCCCCGCCCGGCCGGAGAGCGAGAGGGGCATGCCGACGACCACCTGAGTCGCACCGGTCTCTTCGACGACCCGGGCGACGGACGTGCACAGAGCGGCCTCGCCCCCGTCGTCATCGCGCTCGATCACGCACAGCGGCGTCGCGAGCCGGCGCTCCGAGTCGCTGACGGCGACCCCGATCCGCCGCTGCCCGAGGTCGAGGGCGAGAACCCGTCCCCGGCGGGGCCTTCCCGTGCCCTGGCGCCGATCTCTGCCCGTGCCGACACGCGTGCTGTTGTCAGTGCCCACGGGCCGTCCTCACACCGCCGCGAGCATCTCACGCGCGCGCTCCAGCGCCTCGTCGATGCGCGCTCCGTCACGCCCTCCGGCCATCGCGAGCTCGGGCGATCCGCCGCCGCCGCCACCGACAAGGGCTGCGATCTCTGCGATGACCGCTGCCGCTCCGGGGCCGCTCCCGCGCGCCATGGCGGCAACGAGGGAGACCCGTGCACCGTCCGGGCTGCCGGCGAGCACGACCGCGTGCACGCCGGTGCGCCCACGCAATGCCGTGGCGAGCGCCCGCAGCTCGTCGGGGGACAGCCCGTCGCGGCGGGCGACCACGTGGCCTTTGCCGTCGGCCGTCCGGGCCACGTCGTCGACGGCGCGGGCGAGCTCGGCCTGCCGGGCGGACTTGAGGGCGCTCTCCGCGGCGCGACGCTCCCCGAGGAGCTTCTCGATGGCACCCGGTAGCTCCGTTGGGGAGGCGTGCAAGACATCGGCCGATTTCTTCACGAGCCGGTCTGCCTCGCGCATGTGCAAGAGAGCACCGGTACCGGTCAGCGCCTCGATGCGGCGGGTGTTCGAGCCGATCGACGACTCCGAGACGACAACGACCGGACCGATCATCCCGAGGCTCCCCACGTGGGTGCCTCCACACAGCTCGACCGAGTCGCGTCCGGCTTCCACGACCCGCACGACGTCCCCGTACTTCTCGTCGAAGAACGCGATCGCTCCGGCTTCCTCCGCGTGCACCCGCGTCGTCTCGTAGGCCCGCACGGGCTCGTTCGCCAGCACGCGTGCGTTGACGAGGTCCTCGACCTTTGCGATCTCTTCGTCGCTCATCGCGCCGTAGTGACTGAAGTCGAAGCGCAGCCGGTCGGGAGCGACAAGAGAGCCCTGCTGGCGGACGTGCGGCCCGAGGACTTGGCGCAGTGCCCAGTGGAGCAGGTGGGTTCCCGTGTGGTTCCGGCGCAGGGCATCCCGTCGCGCCCCGTCGACCGTCGCCGTCACCACGTCGCCCTCGCCGAGGTCGCCGTCGATGCGGGCCACGTGGCGGATGACTCCTCCGGCCACCGATGTCGTGTCGACCACAGTGGCCCGCCCGGACGGTGCGCGCAGTGTCCCGGTGTCGCCGACCTGGCCCCCGGACTCGGCGTAGAAGGGCGTGCGGTCCAACACCACCTCACAGGTCCCGTCGTCGCGGGGACCGACCACGGCGAGGACCGTGGCCGACGACTCCAGCTCCTGGTAGCCGGTGAACTCGGTCGGGCCGCGCTCTTGGGCGATGGTCCTGAAGGCCTCGTCGCCCCCCTCCGGGGCCCGGCTCCGCGCGGCCGAGCGGGCTCGCTCCTGCTGCGCGACCATTCCAACCGCGTAGCCGTCGAGGTCGACACCCATCCCGTTCTCCGCGGCGATCTCCGCCGTGAGCTCGACGGGGAACCCGTAGGTGTCGTGCAGCTTGAACGCCGTCTCCCCGCTGACCGTCCCGGCACCCGACGCCAGGACCTCGTCGAGCAGGACGGACCCGGCGGCGAGGGTGCGGCGGAACTGCTCCTCTTCCCGGGTCACGAGGTCGACGACAAGGTCGTGCTCCAAGCGCAGTGCCGGGTAGGTCTCGCCGAAGGTGTCGATGACCGTGGCGACCAGGGGCGGGCAGACGAGCGAGTCCACGCCAAGCTTGAACGCCTGGCGCACGGCGCGGCGGATGACCCGGCGCAGCACGTGCCCCCGCCCCTCGTTCGACGGCAAGACGCCGTCAGCGACGAGGAATGTCATCGCCCGGGCATGGTCGGCGAGGATGCGCAAGCTCACGTCCGTCTTGGCGTCTGCTCCGTAATGCCGCTTCGTGACCGCCTCGGCCGCTTCGATCACCGGCGCGAAGACGTCGGTGTGGAAGATCGAGGGAGCCCTTTGGACGATCGGGAGGATCCGCTCGAGACCGGCCCCGGTGTCGATGCTCGGGCGCGGCAGCGGCGTCAGGGATCCGTCGGTCTCCTGGTTGAACTGCATGAACACGAGGTTCCAGATCTCAACGAAGCGCTCCTGGCCGCCATGCTTGGGCCCCCCGTCTGCCCCGTGCTCGGCTCCCCGGTCGAAGTAGATCTCGGCACAGGGCCCGCACGGGCCGATCGCTCCCATGCGCCAGAAGTTGTCCTCTCCCATGCGCTGGATCCGATCCGAAGGTACACCGACGGCATCCCGCCAGATCTCCTCCGCCTCGTCGTCGCTCTCGTGAACCGTCACCCACAGCCGGTCGGCGGCGATGCCGAGCTCGTCTGTCACGAGCTCCCAGGCAAAGGGGATCGCTTCGTCCTTGAAGTAGTCCCCGAAGCTGAAGTTCCCGAGCATCTCGAAGAACGTGCAGTGACGTTCCGTCGAGCCCACGATCTCGATGTCGACGGTCCGGAAGCACTTCTGCACCGACGTCGCCCTTTTGTAGGGCGCCACCTCGTCGCCGACGAAGTACGGCTTGAACGGCACCATCCCCGCGATGGTGAACAGGACCGACGGGTCCTGCGGGACGAGGCTCGCCGACGGGACAACGGTGTGCCCGCGCGCCTCGAAGTAGCCCGTGAAGGCCTTTCGCAGTTCTCCGGCGCTGTTTCCCACGTCCTTTACCGTAGGCGACTTGACACCCTTCACACGCCCGTGCGGCTCCCGCGTCCCTGCCGTCGCCCTAGTGGCCCCGGGGTCTCAGGAGTACCAGCCGACGAGGTCGACGATGAGCTGCACCGATCCGTTGGCGTTGAAGACGCTGAAGGCCCCGCCTGTGCCCAAGGTGGCGACGGTCATGTTGGCGACGGCCTCTGCGGGGCCGAAGTTGACGTCGGAGGCCACCGGCATGTTCTTGCCGGTGGGGAAGACGGTGAAGTAGCTGCCCTGGGTGCCGCCGGCGGCCGTCACGTTGACGACGACGGCCGTGGCGTTCGCCGGCACGTTGTGTGCCCCGGCGGCCGTCACCGACAAGGTGGACCCGGCTGCAAGGGCCTGGCCGGTGCACTGGTTGTTCGGCTGGGATGGCCGCGTGTCACATATCCGTGACGGGTTCGCCGCAGCGGTGAACTGGCCACCGGTCGCAGAGGCGTTCGACGAGTCGGTGAACCATCCCGAGACGTCGACGGCGATGTCGGGCGCGCCGTTGCCCGAGTAGATGGAGATGGCTCCTCCCGTGCCCAGGAGCACCATGACCCGGTTGGGGACGTTCTGGGCAGCGGAGTAGTTGACGCTCGACGCTCCGGGCCGGGTGGCCCCCTTCGGGTAGACCGACAGGTAGCCCGGCGCTGGGGAGCCGATGGCAGTGACGTTCAAGACGACGGCGGCAACGCCGGTGGTGGGAACCCCGCCGTTGCCTGCGACGGTGACGTCGACGGTGCCGCCGGGACCAGGAGCCTTGTTCGTGCACTGGTTGGTCGGCTGCGAGGAGCGTGTGTCGCAGATCCGTGCCGGGGTCAGCGCGTTGTACAGGCCCGTTCCCGCCGTCGCCTCGGGCGCGTAGTAGCCGGCGACGTCGACGAGGACGTCGACGGTGCCGAAGGCGTTGTAGACGTCGATCTTGCCGTCGGAGGGAAGTGCGACGGTGACCAGGTTCGGCACGTCGCGGCCGGCTGCGAAGTTGATCGACGAGGCGAGCGGCTTCGGCTGGCCGTAGGGCCAGACGGTCAGGTAGCTCGCCTGGCTCGGGTTCACCGCTGTGACGTTGACGACGACGGCGGTCACGCCGCTGCCGGCCGCCGGCACCCCGCCGTTGCCGGCGACGGTGACCGCCAGTACCGATCCGCCACTGATCGCGTGGCCCGTGCACTGGTTCGTGGGCTGGGAGGGCCGCGTGTCACAGATCCGGGACGGGACAAGGGCGTGGTAGCCGGTCACCGACGACGGCGACGTATAGGTGAACCTGTCCCCTGCGCCGGTCGCCGACGTGCCCAAAGAGGTCGTCACCGTCACGTCCACGGTGCCCGATCCCGCGGGCGAAGTCGCCACGCAAGACGTCGCCGACGCGCAGCTCACCCCCGTCGCCGCATTGGCGCCGAAGGAGACCGTCGTCGCCCCGGGGGCGAAGTTAGCCCCCGCGATGGCCACAGACGTCCCGCCTGCCGGCGGGCCCGACGCCGGCGAGATGGACGTCACAACCGGCGGGGACGGCGGCGGCCCGCTGAAGGGCATCGACCACACCCCCCGTCCGTGCGTCGTCGCAAGAAGCTTTCCGTGTGCGGTGAGAAGGATGTCGAGCACCTGGACGTTCGGCAGACCGGTTCCCACCGCCGTCCAGGTGGTCGCCGAGCCGTTCAAGTTGGAGGTGTAGTAGACGCCGGTGTCGTTGGCGACCAGCAGCCCGCCAGCGCCCTGGATCACCGCGTTCGTCGGCACGTTCGCGGGCAGGTTTCCGGTCACGTTTGTCCAGGCCGGGGTCGTGGTGAGCGTGCTCCCGACAATGACCGCCGGCGCGCTCGGCTGGAAGCTCGTCGCGTTCGTCCCCAACGTCACGTAGATCGTGCCCGGGTTGTTGGCGTCGACGGTGATGTGCGTCACAAAACTGCCGTTTGTCGGAGCCGAGGACAGTGTCGTCCAGGTGGAACCGCCGTCGGTCGTCATCTGGACCGTACCGTCGTTGAACCCGATGTAGGCAACGAGCGGGTTCGTCTGCGAGAAGGCCATGGCCGACACGTCCGATGAGCCGTACGTCGACAGCGCCGCCCACGTCTGGCCGCCGTCGGTGCTCTCGTAGACGACGTCACCCCCGTACCACAGCGTCGGCATCGAGCTGCCGGGCACCATGGCGAGCGGCGCGACAAAGTTGGCGGTCGTCGCGCACGGGCTGCCTTTGTATGACGAGCACGGGCCGAACAGGGTCGCTTTCCCGCTCCCGTTGGTTATCAACGAGGACCAAGTGTCGTTGGTTCCATACAGGCTCTGGTCGGCCTCCAGGTACTGGACCTGGGGGTTGGCTGCGTCGATCACGGAGTTCCCCCCGTCGCCGCCACCGACCTCCGGCCACGCCGTCGGCGGGGAGTTCGACGAGCTGTACAGGGCGGTGCCGTTGTCCTGTGCGCCCGCGAGGATCATGGACAGGTTCGAGGCCTGCTGCGTCCCGGCGTAGAACTGGATCGTGTTCAGATTTGTATTCAGGCTGATGACGTTGCTCGACGACACGCTGGTCGGAGAGGAGACAGCGGCAGCGTCCACCTCGAACACACCGCCGTCGCAGCCGATGAACAGGTTCCCGGACCCGTCGAAGACAACAGCGTGGATGTCCGGGTGGAAAAGGCTCGCAGAGACCTGGAAGAAACCTCCGCCATTGAGGTTGGACCAAGTCGTGCCCCCGTCGGTTGATTCGACAGCGGTGATCCCGGCGGCGACGACGATGTCCGGGTTCGTCGGATCCACGGCGAGGGCCGCGTCATAGGCGCTCTGGTCGTTCAGGCAGGTCGTGGCGTTCACTACGCCGCTGTATGCGTAGTTGTCGCACCAGTACTGTGGTGCAGCCGCCAACTGCGTCCATGTCGACCCGCCGTCGGTCGTCTTGAACATCCCGACCCCTGTCGTTTGCCCAGAGCCGCAGGAGAAGCCGCAGGCTCCCACGAAAACGTACGCCGTCGACGAGGAGCTCGGGGCCAGGGCCACGACGACGTTGCCATAGTTGTTGCCGGCCGGGAGCGCGATGCTCATCTGTGTCCAGGTGACACCGTTGTCCGTTGACTTGTACAGGCCGTAACCGTTCACCCCGACCCAGATCGTCGACGGCGACGACGGGTCGATGGCGATGCTGTCGACGTTGTACGAAGCCGGGTTGCCCAGGGTGACCCCGAGGGTGGGATCCACGGCCCACGTCGTCCCCCCGTCGACCGACTCGAACAGACCTGAGGAGGTCCCCGCCCAGACCTCGTTCGCGTTACCGGGCTGGACGGCCAGAGAGGAGATGTCCACCCCGGTGAAAAGGCCGGCGGGGTTCTCGAGCGTCCAGGTCGTCCCCCCGTCGGTGGACTTCAGAATGCCGTCGCCGTAGAAGCAGTCTCCGCAGGCATTGTCCTCCCCGGTCCCAGCATAGATCGTGTTGGGATTGTTAGGGTCGACGGTGACCGCCCCCATGGCGATGTCGGGTTGGCTGTCCGTCGCCGTCGACCATGTCGGGCTGGCGGACTCCGCCGCCGTCCACACACCGCCACCGGCTGTCGCCGCAACGAGGGTCGGCGTGCCGCCGGGCATGACGGCGAGGCCGGTGACACGACCCGAGTTGGTCCCGCCGACGTCGGCCGCGCCGGTGATCGGAGCGGGCCCGAGGGGCGTCCAGGCCGACGTCGCCTTCCCGCCCACGACGGCCCGCGGCATCCGCGCCGCTTGTGCACGCGCACTCGCCAGGGCGTGCGCATAGCCGGGCCCGCGCATCTGGGCGAACGCCGCGTCCGCCGCAACGGGGTTGTAGGGGATGCGCGGCAGGGCGCTGCGCCCTGCCGTCGCGGGGGCGAAAGCTGGCGTGGCCCCGGCGGGGGCCACCGTAGCGACTGCCGCGAGCAGAGCTGCCGACGACGTGCACACGGCGAGCCCGACCAGGCGGCGGAATCCTGTCCCGCTCCGGGTTCGATGTGCCGTTGGGAACAAAGACATGCCTACCTCGCCTCCGCGGACCCGTTCTCAAGCGCCGACCGGGGCTGTGTGGTCCCTGCTGTTCGACGTCAGACGCGTCGGGCGAGAACCGTAGCAGGTCCGCTGTGAACGTGACGCTGCCGTCAGAGTGCGATCACCTGCCCGCCGGCCCGGTGCCGGGCGCCTCGGAGCGGCCTTTCGGGTCGGTCTCCCGGCGCCTGCGCATCCGTTCGGCAACTGCCCTCTCGGCTCCGTGCGGACCGGGGGTGTAGTAGGTGCGGCCCTCGATCTCGTCGGGGCGGTACTGCTGGTCCACCCAGCCCCGGGCGTCGTCGTGCGGGTACCGGTAACCCTCCCCGTGCCCGATGCCCGAGGCACCCCTGTAGTGCGCGTCACGCAAGTGGGCCGGCACCGGCGCGTTCGGGTGCTGGCGAGCGTCCGCCTGGGCGCGTCCGAGGGCCACGGTGACGCGATTCGACTTGTCCGCGACCGACAGGTGCACGACGGCCTCGGCAAGGTTCAAGGCGGCTTCGGGCAAGCCGACGAACTCCACCGCACGCGCGGCCGCGTCCGCGACGACGAGGGCCGACGGATCGGCAAGCCCGACGTCTTCGCTCGCGAGGATGACGAGGCGCCGCGCGATGAAGCGCGCGTCCTCCCCCGCCTCGAGCATGCGTGCCAGCCAGTACAGCCCGGCGTCCGGGTCCGAGCCACGGACGCTCTTGATGAGAGCGCTCGCCATGTCGTAGTGCTCGTCCCTGCCGTGGCGCGGCACTGCGACGGCACGGGCTCGGGCGACGTCGCCGGCGGTGACAATGCCGCCATCCCCCACGAGCGCAAGTGCAACGTCCAATGCCTGCAGCGCGGCGCGCCCGTCACCGGATGCGAGGTCACAGAGCAGAGCGACCGCCTCCGCGTCGGCCTGGGCTCCCTCGGCGTCGAGAGCGCGGCGAATGAGGATGGTGATGTCGTCGTCCCCGAGCGACAGCAGCCGCCACAACGTCGACCGGCTAAGCAAGGGGGCGTTCACCTCGAAGAAGGGATTCTCCGTCGTCGCCCCGACGAGGGTGATCAACCCCGATTCGACTGCCGGCAGGAGCGTGTCCTGCTGTGCTTTGTTGAAGCGGTGGACCTCGTCGATGAACACGATCGTCCCGGTCCCGTGCTCTCCGAGGCGCGTGCGGGCTTCTTCGATCACGGCACGCACCTCGCGCACACCGGCCGTCACCGCCGACAGCGCCACGAAAGCCTTGGCCGTCGAGGCAGCCATCACGGCCGCAAGCGTCGTCTTGCCGCTGCCCGGAGGACCCCACAGGATCGACGAGGACAGCCGGTCGGCCTCAATCAGTGCCCGCAGGGGTCCACCGGGACCGACGAGGTGTCCTTGGCCGACGACCTCGTCGAGGGAGCGCGGCCGCATCCGGGCCGACAACGGTCCCCTCTTGGCAAGCCTCTCTTCGGCGGCGGCGGTGAAGAGGTCGTCCGCTACGGCTTCATCTCCCTTGCTCCAGGCTGCCGACGCCCTAGCTCCGCTAGGTCGCCGGCTGCGTCGCTCGCCCGGTGCCGCCGCCCGCGGCGCGCAGCCCCAGCTCCCGCATGCTCGCCGGGTCCAGTGGTTTCGGCGCCCCGGTCATCGGGTCGCTGCCGGATTGTGTCTTCGGGAAGGCGATGACTTCACGGATGGACTCCTCGCCGGCGAGCAGCGCCGTCAGCCGGTCGATGCCGAAAGCGAAACCACCGTGTGGGGGGGCGCCGAACCGGAAGGCGTCGAGGAGGAACCCGAAACGTTCCGTCGCATCGGTCTCGGAGATGCCGAGCACCCGGAAGACTCTGTCCTGCAGGTCCCTGCGGTGGATCCGGATGCTGCCCGATCCGAGCTCCCAGCCGTTGCAGACCAGGTCGTAGGCCTGCGAACGCACGGCAAGGGGATCCGACTCGAGAAGCGGGAGATCCTCGGGGTGGGGCATCGTGAAGGGGTGGTGCGCCGAGATCGGCGTCCCCTCGTCGTCGGCGTCCTCGAAGAGCGGGAAGTCCACCACCCAGACGAAGGCGAGGTCGTCGTCGGTGCCGCCCCCCGGCCCGCGGCGACGGTGACCGCCTCCCCCCGCCCCGGGGCTTCCGGCGGCGGCGCCGGCTATCCGGGCGTCGTGCGCGATCTCGACGCGGAGCTGCCCCAGGACCCGGCACGCAAGCCTCCGTGGCCCCGCGACAGCCAGAAGGAGGTCGCCGGGCTGGCCTTCCGTGGCCGTGATGATGCCCCGCCGCTCTTGCTCGGTGAGGAACTTGGCGAGCGGCGAATCGATGTCGGCGTCGCCCTCGTCGCCGGAGACGACGCGCATCCAGGCGAGCCCGGCCGCACCAAGCTCCTTCGCCCGGTCCTGCAAAGCGTCGAGGCGCGCCCGGCCCGTCGAGCCGGCCCCCTCGACACGCACCGCTCGCACCGCCTCAGCCTGCAGTGCGCGGGCTTCCGTCTGCGCCAGCACGGCCCCGAGGTCCGTCAGCTCCATGCCCAAACGCACGTCGGGCTTGTCGGTCCCGTAACGATCAAGTGCTTCGTCCCAGCTCAGCGTGCCGATCTCCGGTCGGCGACCGGAGATCGCCTCGACGGCCGCGCACACTGCTTCGGTGACGAAGGCCCGGACGTCCTCCTGGCCCACGAAGGAGGCCTCGAGGTCGAGCTGGGTGAACTCGAACTGCCGGTCGGCCCGCAGGTCTTCGTCCCGCATGCAGCGGGCGATCTGGTAGTAGCGGTCCACCCCGGACACCATGAGGAGCTGCTTGGCTATCTGCGGGCTCTGGGGGAGGACGTAGAACGAGCCCCGTTGCAGGCGTGACGGGACGGCGAACTCGCGAGCCCCTTCCGGCGTCGGCGTCCACAGGAGCGGGGTCTCCACTTCGACGAACCCCAGTCCGTCCATCGCCGCGCGCAGTGCCCTGTTCACCGCCGCGCGCAAACGCAGGTTTGCCTGCATCCGTGGCCTGCGCAGGTCGACGTAGCGGTAGCGCAGGCGCACTGCCTCGTCCGCATCGACGCGGTCGCTCACCGCGAACGGTGGTGGCTCGGCCTCGCCCAACACCTCGACGCTGCAGTCGCCAAGCTCGACCTCCCCGGTGGCGAGCTCCGCGTTGACGGTTCCCTCGGGACGCAGCCGCACCTTGCCTTCGATCGCCACCACCAGTTCCGGCCGGAGGTCGTGGCCACCGTCGACGACGCACTGGACAACGCCCGTCCGGTCGCGCAGGTCCACGAAGGCCAGGTGCTCCCCGTGCTCCCGCCTCCTGGCCACCCATCCACAGACGCGGACCGCGCGCCCGTCGTCGGCAGCACGCAGGTCGCCGCACCAGGCGGAACGCATCCCTGCCGCAGCGGCGGGCCCGAACGGCTTCGTGCCGTCGATCACGATCCCAGAACCTCCTGTACGTAGCCGACAACGTCGGACCGGCCGACGACACGCTGGAGGTCGTCGCCCCCAGCGCTGTCACCTTCGCGCCGCAGGGCTCGGACGCTGACCGTCCCGGCCGCAGCCTCGTCCGCGCCGACGATGAGGGCAAGGCGCGCCCCCGACCGGTCGGCCATGCGCATCTGGGACTTCAAGGACCGCTCGTCGAATGCCCGATCGCTCGGGATACGTGCCGCGCGTAGGGCGTGCGTCAAGTCCCGGGCTGCCTCTCCACCGGCGACGTCCACGACGAACACCGCCGGTGGCGGACCAGCGGAACGTCCCGAAGCGCCAACGGGCGACGGAGCCGATCGCCGGGCAGCATCACATGCGAGCAGTAGCCGTTCCAGACCGATCCCGAACCCGATCCCGGGCGTCGCGGGACCACCCAGGACCTCGACCAAGCCGTCGTAGCGCCCTCCGCCGCCCAGCGCGTTCTGCGCCACATCGAGCCCCGGCGACGACAGCTCGAAGGTCGTGCGCGTGTAGTAGTCGAACCCCCGGACGAGCCGGGCGTCGACTCGCGCCGGTATGGCCAAGGCTCTCAACCCAGATTCGACGCGCCCGAAGTGCTGCTTGCACTCCGCGCAGGCGACATCGAGGAGCGCGGGGGCTCCCGCGGTCGCGCTCCGGCATGCTTCCTTCTTGCAGTCGAGCACCCGCAAGGGGCTCACCAAGGCCCGCTGCCGGTGCTCGTCGCACAACTCGCCAAGACGGCTCTCCAGGTACTTGCGCAGTGTCTCCACGTACACCGGAGCGCACACCGGATCACCCATCGAGTTGATGCGCAGCTCGAAGTCGTCAAGGCCGACCGAGACAAGGAATGTCACCGCGAGGTCGATCACCTCGACGTCCAGGTCCGCGTCGGCACTGCCGAGGACTTCGACGCCGAGTTGGTGATGCTGGCGAAACCTCCCGGCTTGCGGCCGCTCGTAGCGGAACGCGGCAGTCGCGTACCAGGCCTTCCACGGCAAAGGCGGGCGGTGCTGGACGAACGCCCGCACGATCGACGCCGTTCCTTCGGGACGCAATGCAAGCGAGCGCCCACCTCTGTCCTCGAAGACGTACATCTCTTTTGCGACGACATCGGCCTTTTCGCCCATGCCGCGCGAGAACACCGAGACGTCTTCGAACATCGGGCTGATGACGAGGCCGTACCCGGCACGTTCGACGGTCGCGGCGAAACCAGCGACGACAGCCTCCCAGCGCGACGACTCGGGGTAGAGGACGTCCCGCGTCCCGACAGGGGCGCGGCGCGCGCCGGAGGCGGTCACGCGCTCTTGCCGGGAAGGGTCCGGTAGGCGTCGTAGACGCCGTCGATCTGGCGCAGGGCGCGCATCAGCGATTCGAGATGAGCGGGATCGGCGAGCTCGAAGTCCAGCCGCATGCGGCTGATCCTCTCTCGGTTTGCCCCGCTCGTGCACGACCGGATGTTCACGTGGTGCTCGCTCACCGCTCGGGTGACGTCCGCCAGCAGGCCCGGGCGGTCGAAGCTGCGCACCTCGACCGATACGACGAAAGAGCCCGCCGCGTCGTTGTCCCACTCGACTTCGATCATGCGTTCACGCGTCCCCGAGGCGTCACTGGACAACGAGAGCGCGTTGGCGCAGTCGCTCCGGTGGACAGACACGCCACGGCCCCGGGTCACGAAACCCACGATCTCGTCCCCGGGCACCGGGGTGCAGCACCGGGAAAGCCGGATCATGACGTCGTCGAGGCCTTCGACGTAGACGCCGACGCTCTTGCGGCGCCGGGCCCAAGGCGACGGCCGCGCGGTGGTCGGGAGCTGCTCCTCGGCGTCCGCACCGCGCAGCTCCCTCCCGAGACGCTGCGCGACGGAGCGTGCCGAGATGTGACCCTCTCCAACGGCGGCAAGCAGGAGGTCGACGTCGGCGTAGTTGAGGGACGCGGCCAGCTTCCGGACCACCTCGGACCCGTGCAGCTTCTGCGACGGCAGCCCCTCGCGGCGAAATGCCTTCGTCAGATCCTCGCGCCCGGTCTCGATCGCATCCTCTCGGCGCTCCCGGCTGAACCACTGCCGGATCTTGTTGCGCGCCCGCGGCGTCGCGACGATCTTCAGCCAGTCACGCGACGGTCCCGCTGTGGGCGCCTTGGACGTGAAGATCTCGACGGTGTCGGCGGAGCGCAGGCGAGTGTCGAGGGGCACCAGGCGGCCGTTGACACGCGCGCCAATGCAGCGGTGGCCGACTTCGGTGTGGATGGCATAGGCGAAGTCGATCGGTGTCGCCCCCGCCTGCATGGAGATGACCTTGCCCTTCGGGGTGAAAACGTAGACCTCGTCGTGGACCAGGTCCCCCTTGAGCGCCTCGAGAAACTCGGCCGGGTCGTCGGTGTCCCGTTGCCAGTCGACGATCCGCTGGAACCACGCGAGCTCTGCAGGCGAGACAGCCGAACCCTTCTCCTTGTAGTTCCAGTGCGCGGCGATGCCGAACTCTGCGCGCCTGTGCATGTCGGTGGTACGGATCTGCACCTCGAGGGGCTTGCCCTCCGGCCCGATCACGGTGGTGTGTAGGGACTGGTACAGGTTGAACTTCGGCGAGTTGATGTAGTCCTTGAAACGGCCCTGAACCGGGCTCCAGATCGCGTGGATTGCACCGAGGGCGGCCCAGCAGTCCTTCTCGGACTCGACGAGCACCCGGATGCCGACGAGATCGTGGATCTCGTCGAAGGCCTTCTCGCGCACGACCATCTTCTCGTAGATGCTCCACAGGTGCTTGGGCCTTCCGGTGGTCTCCGCCTTGACCCCCGTCCGCTGCAGCTGGTCCCGGGCTGCCACGAGGACGCGAGCGACGTACTCCTCCCTCTGGGGGGCCCGGACGGCGACCATTTGCTCGATCTCGGCGAACCGCTTCGGATGCAGAGTCGCGAACGCCAGGTCTTCGAGCTGCCACCGGATCTCCTGGATCCCCAGGCGGTGCGCCAGCGGCGCGTAGATGTCGAGAGTCTCTTGTGCTGTGCGCGCCTGTTTCCAGTCGGGCATCACCCCGATCGTGCGCATGTTGTGCAGGCGATCGGCGAGCTTGATGATCAGCACGCGCCAGTCGCTCGCCATGGCGACGAGCATCTTGCGGACGGTGGCCGCCTGTTGGGCCTCGCGCGAGTCGAAACGGAGCCGATCGAGCTTCGTGACCCCGTCGACGATGGCGGCGACATCGGCACCGAAAGCCGTGGTCAGGTCGTCGAGGGTTACTCCGGTGTCCTCGACGGCGTCGTGCAGGAGCGCGGACGCCACCGTCACCCCGTCGAGGCCCAACTCCCCGACGATCGTCGCCACGGCGACCGGGTGAGCGATATAGGCCTCGCCGGACTTGCGCGTCTGGCCGCTGTGGGCCTCGAAGGCATACCGGTAAGCACGCAAGATCAGCCCAGAGTCACCGTGGCCGTGGTGGGCGCGATAGGCGGCCAGCACCGGTGCCGCGCCGGCGTCGGCGGCAGAACGCTTGTGGCGCTCCCGTACCCGCTCGATCGTGGTCACCTCTCCACGGTACCGCCGCGGCCTGTCAACGGCGGCGTTTCTTGCGCGGTCGGGGCGCCGGGCGTGGCCCGCCGGTTCCCGCCGCACCTTCGGCGCGCGCGCGACCACCCTGGGCCGGGCGCGTACCTCCCTTGCCCGCCGGCGGACCTCCGGGAACCCCCGTGCGCCCCTCGTCGGCTGCAACCTCGCCCGAGCCGGCGCCCGCGCGGCGCCCGCCGCCAACGCCACCCGGCACCAGGATTCCGCCGCGACCGGTCGCAGGCCCCCTGCCCCGTGCCCGACCCTTGCCGCCGCCTTGGCCGTCAACGTCACCGAGGTCCCGCGCCGCGGCCGCCGGCGTGATCAGCATCATGGCCTGCCCCCGCGCCTCGAGCTTCTGGCGGATCGAGGCGTACTGCCGCTCGCCCTCCTTGAACCCGGCGAGCAGGGGCGAGGCGATGAACAGGGACGAGTACGCGCCACTCGTCAGGCCGATGAAGAGGGCAAGACCGAAGTCCTGGAGGGTTGTCGCCCCGAACACGTAGGCGCCGAGCACGAGCACCGAAAGGATGGGGATGATCGCCATCAGCGAGGTGTTGATGGACCGGGCGAGCGTCTGGTTCACCGACAGGTTGACCATGTCGGAGTAGGTCATCCGCCCCGTCGCGCTGAGGCCTCGAGCGTTCTCCTTGACGCGGTCAAAGACAACTATTGTATCGTATAACGAGTAGCCGAGAATGGTCAGGAACGCCACGACGGTGTCCGGCGTCACCTGGAACCCGACGAGCGAATAGATCCCCACGGTCACGAGGATGTCGTGTGCGACGGCGATCAGGGCCGCGGCCGCCATCTTCCACTCGAACCGCAAGGATATATAGATCGTGATCGCGATGAAGAAGAGGATCAACGCCTCGATCGCCCGCCGGCTGATCTGGCTCCCCCATGTGGGCCCGACAGAGTTGACGCTCACTTGGGATGCGTTCTTGTGCGCGAGATTGCCCAGCGCTGAGGCAACGCGTTGGTCGAGCGCTGTGGTCGCGCTCGCATTCGCCTTGCCCACCTTGGCCTGGACCTCGACCGTCCGACCGCCGAGGATCTGGACGGTGGCGCCGCTCAGCCCCGCCCTTTGGACCGCGGACTGGGCCTGGCTCGCTGTCACGGACGGAGCGGCGATCTCCCACGAGGTCCCTCCCTGGAACTCGATACCGAGGTTGAGCCCGCGGGTTCCCAACGAGACGAGCCCCGCGAGGATGACGATCGCCGACGCCAGGTACCACCTCCTGCGCCGGGCCAGGAAAGGGTACTTGGTCTCGCCACGATACAGACGTTGCCAGACATTCATGTGCCCGCCAGCGACGTCGCTCACAACTTCGTTCGTCGTCACGGATGTCACGATCCCGCCTCCGTCGCCACGAGACCGCGACCGACGCCGATCCAGCGGGCCTCGGTGACCGTCCTGTTACGCCCCATCAAGATGACGAGCGGCCGCGTGAAGGTCCACGACGAGACGACATCGAGGATCGTCGACAGCCCGAGGAAGAAGGCGAAGCCACGGACCGCCCCGATGCTCACGATCCACAGCAGCAACGCGGCGATGAACGACACGAGGTCCGCCGCGAGGATCGTCCTGAAGGCGCGGGAGAACCCCTTGTCGACCGACGATCGGATGGTGCGCCCCGCGCGCACCTCGTCTTTTAATCGTTCGAAGAACACGATATAGGAGTCGACCGTGATACC
The DNA here is from genome assembly GCA_021851885.1 of Actinomycetes bacterium. Taxonomy (GTDB): domain Bacteria; phylum Actinomycetota; class Acidimicrobiia; order Acidimicrobiales; family JAMCQF01; genus JAJZBS01. The sequence goes on from JAJZBS010000001.1 coordinate 34,134, forward strand.
GATCGAGACGATCAAACCCGTCACACCTGATAGGTCAAGGGTAAGCCCCTCGGCGTGGCCGAGGATCGAGATGATGGCCCACAAGGCGGCCGCTGTCAGGCCCAAGCCGACGACGACGACGAGGCCGAGCGCCCGGTAGTAGAAGATCATGTAGAGCATCACGAGCAAGAGCCCGAGGATCCCTGCGGCAAGCCCGGCACGCAGCGACGAGCTGCCGAGGGTGGCCGACACCGTCTGGGTCGTCTGCGGAGTCAGCTGGACGGGAAGAGCGCCGTAGGAGAGCTCAAGGGCGAGGGTGCTGGCCGTCGTCTGCGTGAAGTTCCCCGTGATCGACCCGGACCCGTTGAAGCTCGTGAATGTCTTCTGGTTCGGCTGGATCTGGGGAGCCGAGACGACCTGACCGTCGAGGTCGATGGCGACCTGCTTGTGGAACTGCTGGCCGGCAAGGGTGTCCCACTTGGGCGATCCCGCGCTCGTCAGGGTGAAGTTGACCCCCCAGCTGCCGTCCGACTGCAGGGCGGCCTGCGCGCTGTGGATCGCCGAGCCCGTCAGCGGCGCCGGACCGAGGAGGTAGCGCAAGTTCCCCGCCCCCGAGCCCGATGTCCCTTGGATCAGCACCTGCCTCTGGGGAATGTCTTGAGACTTCGGCGTCGTCGGGTAAGACGCCAGGTTCGTCGACACGCCGCCGGCCGCGGTGGTGCCCGAGGCACATGACGGCGTCCCCGTCGGCACCGACGAGCTCTTGGCCGGTGGCGTGTAGGCAGGAGCCAGGCAGAGCACCGGGCGGAACATCAGCTGCGCCGTGGCCCCGACGATCTGGAGCGCCTTCTTCTGGTCTTTGACGCCGGGCAGCTGGACGACGATGTCGCCCCCCTGGCTCCCGATGTTCGGCTGGGCGACGCCCAGGGCGTTGACGCGGTTGTTGATGATATTGATCGTCTCGGCGACGTCGCTCGGCGAGACCTTCTCGTGCGGGTGACCAAGGATCTCCGGCTTGTAGACCACCGAGATCCCCCCGCGCAGGTCGAGGCCCAGAACGGGGGCCCAGTGCGCCAAGAGGACGCCCGCGAGCCCGGCGATCGCCACCACAGTGCTCACGATCACCGAGATCGCATATCCCCGCCTCATCGCTCGCCCTCCGGAGCCTCTCCCCCGTCGCCGTCGGGCTCACCGGCGTCGCCTTCTCCGGCCTCCTCACCACTGCCCAGATCCTCCTCGGCGTCCAGGCGCTCGCCAGGGCTGTCCGGGATCGGCGCGGCCTGGACCCGGCCGGAGATCGCAGCCCGCGTCACGATCAGCTTGGTCCCCGGTCCGGACTCGATCGTGACCCGGTCGTCGTGCTCTTCGATGACCACCCCGTAGATACCCGACGTCGTCATGACCTCGTCGCCGATCGAGGCGGCCCGTGAGACCTGCTGCTGCTGCTGCATCCGCCGCCGCTGAGGCTTGATCATGAAGTAGTAGAAGGCGAAGCCGATCGCCCCCAGGAAGAGAAGGAAGTACAAACTGCTCGTCGACGACGAAGAAGCCTTCGTGGTCGTCGACGTTGCCGCGGCAAGCAGGGCGGCGAATGGGAGCGTGATGGATGCCATGTACGGGTCGCGTTCCTCGGTCTGTCGTCTCTCGGTCGGGCATTCCGGAGAGGGCAGGCGGCCCCCCCAGCCCCTCTGGGGCGCGGGCGCGCGTCCACCTGGGGCCGGATGCCAACGTGTGACGTTACCGCGCCCCGGTCCCTTCCTGGAGCACACCCCCTGAGCGGGCCTCCCCCGGCGTCCCCATCGCCGGGCGCCCGGCCCCTCAGATGCCGTCACCGCCCCATGTCGCGGCCACCTCGCGCCGCAGGCCGTCCAGGGCATTCGCGCGCACTGCGGCCCGCACCCTGTCCAGCAGGCGAAAGACCCACGCAAGATTGTGGATGCTGAGCAGGCGCAGGGCCGACGGCTCCCGGACGACGAGCAGATGGCGCAGGTACGCGCGGCTGTAACGGCTGCACGTCGGGCACGCACAGCCCTCTTCGAGGGGCGCCGTGTCCCCGGCCCATGCCGCCCGTCGCAGGGAGAACCGCCCGGCATCAGTCAGGATCGTCCCGTGGCGCGCGGCCCGGGTCGGTGCGACGCAGTCGAACATGTCGACGCCGAGGGCCACGGCCTCGACGATCCCCACGGCGTCTCCGACCCCCATGAGGTACCGCGGCCGATCCTCGGGCAGTGCTGCGATGGCTGCGGCGAGCGCCGCCAGCATCTCCTCCCGGGGCTCGCCGACCGAGAGCCCACCGATCCCGTAGCCATCAAAGCCCGTCGTCGCACTGCGCTCGGCGCTCTCGCGCCGCAGGGCTAGGTCGCAGCCGCCCTGGACGATGCCGAACAGCGCCTGGTCGCTGCGGCGGTGGGCTCGTTTCGCCCGCCGGGCCCAAGCGTCCGTCCTCTCGACGGCGCTCCGCAGCTCCTGGACCGGGCTCGGCCAGGGAGCGCAGACGTCGAGGACCATCTGGATGTCAGCCCCGAGCTGCTCTTGGACCTCGACGGCGCTCTCCGGCGTCAGCCGCGCCCGTGATCCGTCGTAGACGGACCGGAAGTTGATCCCGTCGTCGTCGACGGGCGCGCCGAGCGAGTACGCCTGGTACCCGCCGGAGTCGGTCAGCGTCAGCCCGCGCCAGGCCGAGAACTCCCCGACCCCGCCGGCCGCGGCCACGACGGCGGCGCCGGGACGGAGCATCAAGTGGTAAGCGTTCGCCAGCAGCACCTCCGCACCGGCCCCTTCGACGTCGGCGCTGTCCAGAGCCTTGACGCTCGCGCGGGTGCCGACCGGCATGAAGCACGGTGTCGTGAAAGACCCTGCGGGAAGCCGCACCGTGGCCACCCGCGCCGCCCCGTCCCGGGCGATGACCTCGACGGATGCCGGCGCGCTCACCGGTCCCCCGACGGGCGGGCCCGCGCGACAAGCATCGCGTCGCCGAAGGAGAGGAACCGATAACCCGCCTCCAGCGCGACTTGGTACAGCTCGCGCCAACGTGGCCCCGCGAACGCGTCGAGGAGCAGCAGCAGGGACGAGCGCGGAAGATGGAAGTTCGTCATCAAGACGTCGACGACGCGGAACGGGTAGTCGCCGCGTATGTACAGCGAGGTCCTCCCCTCCAGCTCCCCGCTCGCCGCTGCCGATTCCAAGGCGCGCACCGTCGTCGTCCCCACGGCGACGACCCGCCGAGCTGCGGAGCACGCCGCCATCGTCGCCTCGGGAACTGCGTAACGCTCGCTGTGCATCTTGTGCTCGGCTGGATCGTCCCCACGCACGGGCGTAAAGGTGTCGAGCCCGACTGCGAGGTCGACCGTCACGATCTTGACCCCGCGCGCCCGGCAAGCCGCGAGCACGGCGTCGGTCAGATGCAGGCCCGCCGTCGGGGCCGCCACCGAACCGGGGAGGCGCCCGTAGACGGTCTGGTAACGCTCGGGGTCGCTGAGGGCCCGGTGGATGTAGGGCGGCAGCGCCAATACCCCGTGCTCCTCAGCGACGCTCGATTCGAAAAGCGTGACCTGGCGACGCCCGCCCTCGCCACACGGCTCTCCGACCTCGGCGACCGGCCGGGACGGGTTCTCGGGCAGGAACAGAGGTGTCCCTGCAGCGACACGGCGCGAGCGCCGCACGAGTGCCTCGACGACGACCGCAGTGCCCGCCTCGCCGGCGGCTCTGGGCGCCGGTTCGACCAAGAGCAGCTCCACCGCACCGCCGGTCGCCTTGCGCAGCACGATCCGAGCGGGTGACACCCTCGTCTCGTTGAGGACCAGCACGTCGCCCGGCTCGAGCTCCGACGGCAGGCCGCCAACCTCTGTGTGGCGGATCTGAGCGTGGGTCGCGATGAGGAGGCGAGCTGCGCTGCGTGGCTCAGCCGGAGACTGCGCGATCGCCTGCTCGGGGAGCGGGTAGTCGAAGCTGGCCATCGTCTCCGGTGTGCCCGGCCTCGCCGGCCCCGCTGTCCCCAATCCACTGTCCACCGGGCCAGTCTCCGCCAAGGCCCGGGGGCGGCTCCAACCCGAGATGGGCCCAGCCGGCTGACGTGGCGAGACGGCCACGCGGCGTACGGAGAAGAAGGCCTTGGCGCAGGAGATAGGGCTCGTAGACCTCCTCGATGGTGTCAGGCTCTTCGCCGACGCAGTGCGCGAGCGTCGTCAAGCCGACCGGACGGCCGTGGAAGCGATCGCACAGGGCCGTCAGGATCGACCTGTCGACATCGTCCAGACCGCGTCCGTCGACGCCGAACAGGTCGAGCGCCTGCGCCGCGATCGCGCCAGTCACCGCCCCGGCGGCGCGCATCTCGGCGAAGTCCCGGACCCTCCGCAACAGGCGGTGGGCGATGCGTGGGGTTCCCCGGGACCGCCGGGCAACCTCATCGGCGCCGGCGGCGTCGATGGCCACGCCCAGGATGCGGGCCCCCCGCTCGACGATCGCCCGCAGCTCGCTTGGAGCGTAGTAGTCGACGTGGCTTACGAAACCAAACCGGTCACGCAACGGGCCCGACAGCAACCCGGTACGTGTCGTCGCTCCGACGAGGGTGAAGCGCGGGAGGTCGAGACGGATGACGCGGGCCGTCGGACCCCGCCCGATGACGATGTCGATCTGGAACTCCTCCATCGCCGGATACAGGATCTCGCCGACCACGGTTGGGAGACGGTGGATCTCGTCGATGAACAGCACGTCTCCGGGCTGGAGGTCGGTCAGGATCGCCGCCAGGTCCCCGCCGCGCACCAGCGCCGGCCCCGATGTCACCCGCAACCCCACGCCCATCTCGGCCGCGACGATCCCGGCGAGCGAGGTCTTCCCGAGGCCGGGTGGCCCGGCGAAGAGCAGATGATCGGCCGGCTGGCCGCGCTGATGGGCCGCTCCGAGCACGATCTCCAGGTGCTCCTTAAGGCGCCGCTGGCCGAGGAAGTCGGCAAGGCGCCGCGGGCGCAGCGACGCTTCTTCGGCCTCTTCCTCCGGATCGGTCTGATCGGCTACGGGATCAACCGGGCGTCCCGTCGCCCCGGCACCACCCGCCTGCGTCCGGTCGCCCCGGGGGGGGGCGCCCGGCTCCGGCTCGCCGTGCGCGGCGTGCTCCAGTCTGTCGACCGTCTCGCCGTCGTGGCGCTCGGCCACCAGCTCACGCCGGGGGCTCACCGGACCGCACCGGCCGATCGCAGGGCGACGCGCAACAGTTCCTCCGGCGACCCGTCGACCGGAAGGTCCCTCGTGGCATCCCGGGCTTCTTCGTTGCTGAAGCCGAGCTCGCAGAGAGCGGCGCGCACCTCGGCATGGGAGCGCCGTGCGCCGTTGCGCGCGTGCGCTTGGCCCGCCGCATGGCCGGGTGGATCGCCGGCGGCTGCGGCGCTCCGCGATCCACGGTCGATCGTCGCCGTCAGGGAAGCGAGGCGCGACTTGAGATCCAGCACGAGGCGCGCAGCCGTCTTGCGGCCGATGCCCGGCACTGTGGTCAGGGCGTCGAGGTCGTCGTCGGCGACCGCCATGCAGAGCTCGTCCGGCGAAAGCACCGACAGCACCGACAAGGCGAGGGATGGCCCGACTCCGTGTGCATCGAGGAGGGCCTCGAAACAGGAACGTTGGACGCGCGACGCGAACCCGTAGAGCACGATCGCGTCCTCGCGTACGTGCGTGTGCACCGACACCGTGATCTGAGACCCGACCGGACCCAGGTCGGCGGCGACCCCGAGTGGGGCGAGGACCCGGTAGCCGACGCCTCCGCAGTCGACAAGAAGCTCACCGGTGTCGATCTTGTCGGCGAGAACGCCGCGCAGCGCTCCGATCACCCCGTCACCCCTCTCGTCGACCGCCTGTGCCCGCCCGCTCGACGGCCGCCGCCAGGGGCGCGAGCGTCAGATGGCAGATTGCCAGGCCCAACGCGTCGGCGACATCGGGCGGGGATGGAGGGGCATCAAGCCCGGCAAGGCGCGCGACCATGCGCTGGACCTGCTCTTTGGTCGCGCCTCCGTAGCCGACGACTGCCTCTTTGACCTCGTTCGACGTGTACTGGGCCACCGCGCAGCCCGCCTCCGCCGCCGCAGCGAGGGCAAGCCCGCTGGCCTGGCCGACCGACATCGCCGTGCGCACGTTCGTCTGGAAGAAGACACGCTCGACGGCCACGGCGTCTGGGGAGCACTCCCGGATCACGGCGCTGAGCTCCCGGGAGAGCTCGGCAAGGCGCCCCGGCAACGGTGCGCGGGGGTCCGTCGTCAGCACTCCCGCGGCGATCGTCCGGAAGCCCGGGCCGTCACGGGTCACGCATCCGTATCCGCACCGGGAGAGCCCGGGATCGACGCCGAGGACGAACATGCGTTCGAGACTAGCGAAACCCGCCAACGCCGGGGTGGATCCTCTCTGCCCAGGTGACGCGTGCGGGCAGCATCCGGCCCGTCCGCATACCCTGCCCGAGAGCCGACCCGCTGCCGCCTACCCCGCTGCCGCCTACCCCGCTGCCGCCTCCAGCACCTTGTCGGGGATATCGAAGTTGGCCCAGACGTTCTGGACGTCGTCGTGGTCATCGAGAGCCTCGAGCAGGCGCAGGATGCGGCGGGCGTCGCCCTCGTCGGCAACCGGCACCGACTGGCTCGGCACCATCGCGAGGTCTGCTGACGTCACCGATATCCCCGCTGCTTCCAACGCCGATCGCACGGCCCCGAGGTCGGCAGGTGCGCAGGTGAGGACCCACTGCGACCCTTCGTCGGACAGGTCCTCGGCTCCAGCGTCGACGGCAACCTCCATGACACGGTCCTCGTCTTCGGAACGGCCGAGCACGACGAGGCCCTTACGTTCGAACTGCCAGGAGACCGCCCCCGGCTCGGCCATGCTTCCCCCGCTTCGCGAGAAGATGCTGCGAACTTCAGCCCCCGTGCGGTTGCGGTTGTCTGACAGGCATTCGACGATCACGGCGACCCCGCACGGGGCATACCCCTCATAGGCGATCGCCTCGTACCGCACGCCGTCGAGCTCGCCCGCACCGCGCTTGATCGCCCGCTCGATCGTGTCCATCGGGACCGACGCGTCGCGGGCTTTCTGGAACATCGTGCGAAGGGTCGCGTTGGCATTGATGTCGGCGCCACCCTCGCGTGCGGCAACCTCGAGCTGGCGGATCAGCTTGGCAAAAAGCTTGCCACGCGCTTTGTCGAGAGCGCCTTTCCGGTGCTTGGTCGTCGCCCACTTGGAGTGCCCTGACATCAGAGCGTCCCCCCTTTCATCGTATTGCGATCTTGTGAGGATGGGGCGTCTTGATGCCCGACACGAACATCTCGTGAATGCGCCGGTCCGTTGTCAACTCGGGATGAAATGCCGTCACAGTGATAGCGCCCTGCCGGCACGCCACGGCGCGGCAGCCCATCGGCGTATCGATCTCGGCAAGCACTTCCACGGCCGGGCCGGCCTCCTCGATGACGGGTGCCCGGATGAACACGGCCCGCACGGGCGGGCCCGGACAACCGGCAACGACGACATCACTCTCAAAAGAGCTCACCTGGCGCCCGAACGCGTTCCTGCGCACGACGATGTCCATCGCGCCGAAGCTGCGCTGGTCGGGCCGGCCGTCGACGACCTCGCGGGCAAGCAGGATCAAGCCGGCGCACGTCCCGAGGACGGGGAGCCCGGCCGCGATCAACGCGTCGAGCGGCTCGACGATCCCGGAGGAGGACAAGAGCAGGGAGAGAGTCGTCGACTCTCCGCCCGGGATGACGAGACCCGCCAGATCCCCGAGGTCCGCCGGCCTCCGGACCGGGACGGGAAGCGCGCCAACCTCAGCGAGAGCGGTGGCATGCGCGGCAACGTCGCCCTGGAGCGCCAGAACCCCGATTCGCAGACGCCCGGCGCCACCCTCTCCCACCTGGGGGCACCTCGTCGGGCCGGCTGCCCACGCTCACCAGCCCCTGTCCGCAAGACGCGTCTCGAGACCGGCGACCTCAAGACCCGGCATCGCCGCTCCGAGCCCTGTGCTCACCTTGGCCACGATCTCGGGATCGGTCGGATGCGCGGTGGCCTCGACGATCGCTCGGGCGCGGCGAGCGGGGTCCTCGCTGCGGAAGATCCCGGACCCGACGAACACGGCCTCGGCGCCGATCTGCATGACGAGGGCCGCGTCAGCCGGAGTGGCCAGTCCCCCCGCACAGAACAGCGGAACCGGCAAGCGGCCCGCTCCAGCAACTTCTTCGACGAGGTCGACGGGAGCCGCGAGCTCCTTCGCCCACCGGAACCTCTCCTCGCGTGGCGCCGCGGCGAGGGCACCGATGTCTCCGAGGATCGAACGTAGGTGCCGAACGGCTTCGACCACGTTGCCGGTCCCGGCCTCCCCCTTGGAGCGGATGAGGGCCGCTCCTTCAGCGACGCGGCGCAGAGCCTCGCCCAGGTTGGTCGCACCGCAGACGAAGGGGACCGCGAAGGCCCACTTGTCGATATGGTGAGCCTCGTCGGCCGGTGTCAGCACCTCGCTCTCGTCGACGTAGTCGACCTCCAGGGCTTGGAGCACCTGGGCTTCGGCGAAGTGACCGATGCGGGCCTTGGCCATCACCGGGATCGTCACGGCCGCCTTGATCGCTTCGATGAGGGCGGGATCGCTCATCCGGGCAACCCCTCCGTCACGACGGATGTCGGCCGGGACTCTCTCCAGGGCCATGACGGCGACCGCCCCGGCATCCTCGGCTATGCGAGCCTGCTCGGCCGTCACGACGTCCATGATCACACCGCCCCGCAGCATCTCTGCGAGACCGCGTTTGACCCGCGCCGTTGCCTTCTCTTGTGTCACGGTTCGATTCTACGCGATGGCTACCACGATGTCGGCGCCATCACAGCTCGGCCAACAGCTCGATGCGCTCGGAGAACGTGTCGACCCGCGCGTGGCGGGATGCCGGCACGGGGGCGATCCAGGACCGGGCCAGGGATCGGACCGCGGCCGAGACCTGGCGCCGGCCCCCGCTCGCTCCCACGTCGCTGACCGGGGCGATCTTCTCAAGGGCCTTGAGGAGCCCGGGAGGATAGCGGGTAAGGCGGGTCGCGACCCGGTCGGCCTCCATCTCCCGGCTCTCCCCGACGAAGCGTTCCAACAGCTTGTTGCCGGCACCAGTCCACGGAAGGAGGGTCCCGACGGCCGCCACCATCGTCGCCACAGCGATGTCGTTGCGCTCGACATGAGCGAGCTCGTGGGCGATGACGCCTTCCAACTCGATCCTCGTCAACGAATCGAGGAGGCCGCGTGTCACCACGAGAGCCGCAGCCCGGCTGTCGTTCCCGAGAGCGACGGCGTTGGCGGCCGCGTCGTCGATGACGTACACCGCGGGCTTGGTGATCCCCGCGGTGGCGCAGAGGCCCTCGACGAGGTTGTGCAGGCGCGCCTCGTCGGCTGCCGGCGCCACGTGGGCACCGAGGCGGGACAGCAGCAGGCGTGTTCCCGCACGCCACACCGCGAAGGATGCACCGGCGGCCGCAACGACGCCGGCCGCGGCTCCGATGGGCCAGCCGGCGACGAGACCCACAATGACGGCGAGGACGACCAGGACCGGCACTCCCGTGCCGGCCGCGATGGCAAGCGCCTGCCGCCTGTTGGCGTCGGCGACAGGACGCCCTGCGGCGGTGCGCGTGGTCGACGTGCTCATCCCGCCGACACCTTAGGCCCGGCGACTCGCTCGTAGATCGCACGGTAGCGGGCTGCAACCGCCTCCATCGAGAAGGAATGCGCGTGGACGGAGGCGGCCTGCCGTGCGGCGGCCGACGCTCTGCCACTGTGGCTCGCGGACTCGGCGAGTGCCCGCTTGAGCGAAGCGCTGAGAGCGGCGGCGTCGCCCGGGGGCACGAGGGCGGCGTGATCGCCTGCAAGCGCCCGGTAGCCGGGGATGTCGCTTGCGATCACGGGCGTGCCCGCTGCCATCGCCTCGATGAGGACGATCCCGAACGACTCCCCACCGAGCGCCGGAGCGACGACGACCGCCGCGCTTTTCAACAGGCGGGCGACCTCGGCATCGGGAACCCTCCCCAGCCATTCGATGCCTTTGTCTCCATATCCAGCGCGGAGCCGGGGCCCTTCAGGCCCGTCGCCCGCCACCCACAGGACTGGTGCGGGACCCACGGCCGCGCCCGTTGCGCGGTCCGCCACGAGCCGGCGATAGGCGTCCAACAAGACGCCGAGACCTTTGCGGGTCTCGTGGCGGCCAACGAACAGGATGGCCGGCCCGGCACCCGACGCAGACGGCTCTGCCGCCGCGAAGTGCTCGACGTCGATGCCATTGGGGACGATCTCGATCTCCCCGGCCGCCGGACCGAGAACGGCCCGGGCCGTTGTGCGCGCCTCGCCGGATACTGCTCCCCGCCACGCCAAGCGACGCGCGAGGCGCCCGAGCCCCCGGCCGGCGGCGACATAGCCCCGGCCGGCACCGGCCCGGTGGAACGTCCCGGCCATCGGGACCGTGCACGTCGCGAGCGCGGCCCACGTTGGCCCCGGGGCGAGCGGCTCGTGGAGGTGCACGACGTCGAAGCCGCCGCTGCGCAAGACGCGGGCCGCGCGCACGAGGGCTCGCGGCGCCAATGTGACCGGAGCGCGCGACCCGTTCGCCGGCACCGCGATCGTCGTGCCGACCGCCACGACGCCGTCGCCCGGGGCGGGACCGTCGCACGGTGCGACGATCACTGCGTCGCAGCCTCCGGCCACGAGCGCCCGGCGCAACCCGAGGACCTGGCCCTGGACCCCTCCGGGCACGCTCAGCGAGTACGGGCAGACCAGTGCGACGCGCACGGTCTCAGCGTCCGGCCTGGCCCTCGGGCCAGTTCGGCTGGAAGACGTGCCACTGCTCCGGTGCTCGGCGGATGAGCTTCTCGAGCTCCGCTGCGATCGCCTGGGTCATTCCCACGATGTCCTCGCCCATCTTCCCCGTGCGCTCATAAGCGATCGGGGGTGCGATCACGCCGTAGTGACCGCCATCAGGACCCAGGTACACCGCCGTCGGGAGGACCGGCGCCCCGGTCCGCATGGACAGGGCCGCCGGGCCGCCGGGAAGTGTCGTCGTCGCGCCGAAGAACCCGACCGTAACCCCGTTGCCGACGATATCGCGGTCGCAGATCAGCCCGACGAGGCCTCCTGACCGCAGGGTTCGCAGGATCTCCCGCCCGGACCCCTCCCCCAGGGGCACGATGGTGAGCCCGAGCTTCGAGCGCTCGTTCACGAAAAACGAGAAAAGCTCGGGCGGGTCGAGAACCTCGGCCACCGCCGTCATCGGGTAACCGCAGTCCGCCAACCAAGCGCCTCCGAGCTCCCAGCCCCCGAGGTGCGGCAAGGCCATGATGACGCCTTTGCCCTGCGCGCTGGCTGCCACCAAGTGCTCCATGCCGTCGACATGAACCATCTTTTCCCGGATCGTCGCCGGCGCGTACCTGCTCACGCGTGCGGACTCGACCCAGTAGCGCGCGTAGCTCAGGAACGCGCGGCGCACCAGCCCCTGGCGGGCACGGATGCTGAGTCCCGGCCCCACGACACGGTCCATGTGCCCCCCGACCACCGTCCGGGTCCCGGGCTGAGCCACCCACATAGCCCCCCCGACGACGATGCCGGCAACGCGGGCAAGCGGTTCCGGAGCGGCTGCGAGAAAGCCGGCGAGGACCCGGTAGGTGAGGTACTTACGCGTCCCGCTCGGAAGCACGACGTTCCCGCGCCGGCACGGGCGCCCGGCTCCCACCGTCGGCTCGCCGGGAAGTACCGTCACGGCCCGACGCGCGCGCCCTGTCGGGCCGGCGTTCATGTGTCACACGTCCTCGCCGACGATCTGCCGAGCGCCGCAGGCGCTGCTCCCGCCACTCGCGCCAACGCGACTCCACCAAGCCCTGGCGCCACGCACCGGCATGGATCGGCAGGCGCCCCGATAGCGGCGCGGCACCGTCGGCGCGCTCCGAGCTGCCACGCCGCTCACCGGCGCGTGTCACGACCAAGCGACGCGCCGAGCGCTGCGGTGCACCGCTCGCCTGCCGCCAGACCCGCACGAAACGTTGGACGGCGGTTGCGCCGACGAGCACGAGCATCGTCCAGAGGATCGGGACAAGGAGAAAGCTCGCGAGAAAGGCCACGCCGAGCAGGACGATCCGCTCGGCCCGTTCCATGAGGCCACCTTTGGCGACGTAACCCAAGGACTCGGCCTTCGCCCTCTCGTAGGAGACGAGGAAGCTCACGCCGAGAACCGCCAAGGGCAACACGGCGAGACGAGGATCGGCTTGGCCCGCGAGGTACCACGCGATGCCGCCGAACAGCAGAGCGTCGGTGACCCGGTCGGCGACGGAGTCGAAGAAGGCGCCCCGGTTCGACGCGGTTCCCTGCGCCTTGGCGAGCGGGCCGTCGAGGAGATCGGGCACGCCACACGCGATCAACATCGCGACGGCGATCAGGAAGTGGCCGGTGGCGATGACGTAAGCCGCCGCCACCGCCATGACGAGGCCGACGAGGGTGAGGATGTCGGCGGTCAGCCCGAGCCGCTTCAGCGTGAGCGCCATCGGAGCTGTCTGCCTATCGACAGCACGCCTCCACTTCCCGTCGAACATGCCTGCACCGGCTCCCTGCTGTCGCGGACTCCTCGCGCACCGTCTCGCTGCGCGCTTGCAACTGTAATCCTACCGGGATCTCGCCCCGGGGACCCAGGGCCTATCGACCCCCGGCCCCGCCTGCGCAAGCGCCAGAGCGCCGGTGGGGGGCCGGGGGCGTCGAGCCGGGAGGGCTGGTCGCGCCCAGGCAAAGGCTTTAGGCTGCGGAGGCGCCGCCCAGGAGTCTGGGTCCGGCCACAACAAACAAGCGAGGTGAGCAGCGTTGCAGAGCTTCCCGCCGTCGAATATCCGGAATGTGGCTCTCGTTGGCCACTCGGGGGCCGGGAAGACGACCCTCGCCGAGGCGCTCCTGTTCTCGGCCAAGGCCATCCCGCGACTCGGCCGCGTCGAGGACGGCACGGCGACCTGTGACTTCGACCCGGAAGAGGTCAAGCGCACGATGTCGCTGTCCACCGCCCTCGCCGCCTTCGAGACAGGCGGCTACCGGATCAACATGCTCGACACGCCGGGGTACGCCGACTTCTCCGCCGAGGTGACGGCGGCATTGTCCGTCGCCGATCTCGCCGTCGTCGTCGTGAGCGCCGTCGACGGGGTCGAGGTACGCACCGAAGCCGTCTGGGAGATGGCGGCCGACCTCGGTGTCGCACGCATGGTCTTCGTCTCCAAGCTCGACCGCGAGCGCGCCTCGTTCACGCGCACGCTTGACGAGCTGCGGGACAGGTTTGGCTCCGGCATCGCCCCCCTCGAGCTGCCGATCGGCGAGGAGGGCGCCTTCTCGGGAGTCGCCGACCTTCTGAGCGACACGGCCGTCACCTACAAGGGGGCCATCGCGACGACCGGTCCCATTCCCGACGATCTGGCAGCGAACGAGCACGCGGTCCGGGAAGCGCTCGTCGAGGGGATCGTCGTCGGCGACGACACGCTCATGGAGCGTTACCTGGACGGTGATGTGCCGTCCTACCCGGAGCTCGAGGCGGCTCTCGCCGGCGGGGTCGCCTCCGGATCGGTCTTCCCCGTCGTGTGCGGGTCGGCGACCAAGGAGATCGCCATCGACCGCCTCGCCGCTCTTATCTGCGAGATCGGCCCGACGCCGGACGCCAAGACGGTGACCGTCGCGGCAGGGGGCGACGACCACGAGGTCGCGTGCGATCCCACCGGCCCCCCCCTCGCCCGGGTGTTCAAGACCATCGCCGATCCCTACGTGGGTCGCATCTCACTCCTGCGCGTGATCTCGGGAACGATCCGTCCTGACGCCACTCTCGTCAACTCCCGCACCCACGAGGAGGAGCGCCTCCACACCCTCGAGACCTTGCGCGGCAAAGAGGCCCTCGCGGTCCCCGAGGCGAAGGCCGGTGACATCGTCGCCGTCCCCAAGCTCGCGAGCGCCGCGACCGGAGACACCTTGGCCCCCAAGGGGACCCCGGTGACCCTTCCCCCGCTGCCATTCGGCCAAACCAGCCTTTCCATCGCCGTGACACCTCGATCAAAGGCCGACGAGGACAAGCTCATGACCGGGCTCCACCGCCTCCAAGACGAGGACCCCACTCTCGTCGTCACCCGCAACGACGAGACCCACCAGACCGTCCTTTCCGGCACAGGCGAGACCCACCTCGCCGTCGTCGCCGAACGGCTCCAGCGCAAGTACGGGGTCGAAGTGGCCACCGAGGAGCTACGCGTCGCCTATCGCGAGACCATCACCGCTACGGCCGAGGCCGAGGGCAAGCACAAGAAACAGTCCGGTGGTCACGGGCAGTTCGGCGTCGCGTCCATCCGCATCGAGCCCCTCGATCGCGGTGCCGGCTACGAGTTCGTCGACAAGATCGTCGGCGGCGCCATTCCGCGCCAGTTCATACCGGCGGTCGACAAGGGCATCGCGGAGACGATGACGTCAGGCGGATTGCTCGGCTACCCCGTTGTCGACGTGCGCGTGACCTGCTTCGACGGCAAGTACCACCCGGTCGACTCCTCGGAGGTCTCCTTCAAGATGGCAGGCTCCCTCGCGTTCAAAGCGGCCCTGGAGCAGGCGAAACCGGTCCTCTTGGAGCCGATCGCGCGCATCGAGGTCACCGCCCCTGCGTCATCCCAGGGCGACGTCCTCGGTGATCTGAACGCGCGTCGCGGAAGGGTCCTGGGGACCGAGACCACGAACGCCGGCGACCAGGTGGTGGTCGCGCTCGTCCCGGAGGCGGAGATCCAGCGCTACGCCGTCGACCTCCGCTCCCTGACCGCGGGAAGGGGCACCTTCCGCCTGGAGCACGACCACTACGACGTCGTCCCGGCGCCGATCGCCGCCAAGGTCACCAAGGAGTCGGCACGACCCTCGTGACGAGCGCCACGGGCAACGCAGCGTGGCGCTCCCCGAGGACCGCGTTGGGACGGCGGTCTCACCCGCAGCGGGCGCTCGACTCTCGGTGACGGGCGATCCTGTCGATTGCGAGGTCGCTATTGGGGCGGGGCCCAGGCTGCGACGAGACGACGCCAGGTGCTCGGCAACGTCTCTGGCATGACGCGCACGTCGGCGACGGTGGTCATGAAGTTCGTGTCCCCGACCCAGCGCGGCAGGACGTGCATGTGGACGTGGCCTGGCAGCCCGGCCCCAGCCGCGCGCCCGAGATTCGCCCCCATGTTCACCCCGTCGGGGCCGTAAGCACGCTCGACGGCGCCGATCGCGGCAACGGTCGTCGTCCAGAGCTCTTCGAACTCCTCGCGATCGAGATCGTCCAGGCGAGCGACATGACGCTTCGGCACGACGAGCATGTGGCCCGTTGTGTACGGATAGGCGTTGAGAACGACCATACATGTCGAGCCGCGATGTACGACGAGGGCCGCCTCGGCGTCTTCGCTTCCGGCGAGGCCACAGAAGACGCATGTGCCCGGATCGCCATCGGCGCCTGCCGGGGAATCGACGGACGCGACGTACGCGCTGCGCCAGCCCGCCCAGATGCGCCCGGCACTCACCCGAGCACCTTGCCGGGTGGCCCGTCGCCCAGGTGGCTGCCGATCACCGCGGCGAGGTCGGCGACGAGCGTGTCCACCGGCACGCCGCGCTCCGGCCGGCTCGCTCCCCGCCAGTTCACCCCAACCGTGCCGGCGGCGATGTCGTCGTCCCCGACGACAAGGACACACGGCACCTTGTCGAGCTTGGCCCGTCGGATGCGCGCCCCCAGAGGCTCGTCGGCCGGCCCGACGTCGACGCGCACGCTGCCAGCGGCGAGCCTTTGAGCGACATCGGCGGCGTACTGCTCGTGGTCTCCGCGGACCGCCAGCACCCGGGCCTGGACAGGCGCCAGCCACACGGGCAGTGCGCCGGCATAGTGCTCGATGAGCATGGCCATGAAACGCTCGACAGAGCCGAAGAGCGCCCTGTGGACCATGTAGGGCCTGTGGCGGACGTTGTCGGCCCCCACGTACTCGAGCCCGAACCGCTGTGGGAGCTGGAGGTCCACCTGCAGGGTCGAGACCTGCCACCTCCGACCGATGGCGTCGCGCAAATGGATGTCGAGCTTGGGCGCGTAGAACGATCCTTCTCCAACGGCCATGACGTACGGCATCCCAGCCGCTTCGACGGCCTCGACGAGGGCCGATGTCGCTTCCTCCCACTCCTGCTCGTCGCCGACGAACTTGTCGGGGCGGGTCGCGACCTCCGCTTCGAAGTCGGTGAGACCGAAGGCCCCGAGCATGCGCAGGACGAAGGAGACGAGGCCCACGAGCTCGTCGCGCAGCTGTTCCGGGGCACAGAAGATGTGCGAGTCGTCCTGGGTGAGAGCGCGCACCCGCGCAAGGCCGTGGAGGACACCCGAGCGCTCGAATCGGTAGACGGTGCCGAGCTCGAACAGCCGCATGGGAAGCTCCCGGTATGACCGCGCCCGGCTCGCGTAGACGAGGATGTGCATGGGGCAGTTCATCGGCTTGAGGTGGTAGGTCGCGCCCTCCATCTCCATGGGGGGATACATGGCTTCTGCGTACCAACCGAGATGCCCTGACGTCTCGAACAGGGTCGACTTCGCCAGGTGCGGCGTCCAGACGAGCTGGTACCCGGAGGCGAGATGCTCCTGCTCGGAATAGCTCTCCAGGAGGTGGCGTACGAGCGCACCGTTCGGGTGGAACACCGGGAGGCCCCCACCGATCTCCGGCGGGAAGTGGAACAGGTCGAGCTCCGCTCCGATCTTGCGATGGTCGCGCCGTTCCGCTTCGGCCAAGCGGTGGAGGTGCTCGCCAAGCGCGGCGTCCGACTCCCAGGCTGTCCCGTAGATGCGCTGGAGTTGAGGGCGCTTCTCGTCGCCGCGCCAGTAGGCACCGGCAACCCGCATGAGCTTGAACGATCCAAGGCGACCCGTCGACGGGACGTGAGGACCCCGGCAGAGATCGACGAATCCCGCTGTGTTGCGATAGGCACTGACCCCGCCCGCAGCGACGCCCTCTGCCGCGTCGGCCACCTCCCCGGATTCAGTCGCGGGCGCGGACTCGGCGACGCCCCGGATGATCTCCACCTTGTACGGCTGGTCGGCGAAGAGGGCAAGGCCCCCCTCGATGGAGTGCTCCTCGCGCACGAACGGCTGGTCCTCGGCGACGATCTCCCTCATGCGCGCCTCGATACGCCCGAGGTCCTCGTCGCTGAAGTGCCCATCGCCGGGAAGGGAGAAGTCGTAGTAGAAGCCGTCGGCGATCGGCGGGCCGATGGCGTAGTGCGCACCGGGCCACAGGTCGCACACCGCCTGCGCGAGCACGTGCGCCGTCGAGTGGCGCAGCACGTCACGGCCTTCGGGGCTCTGCCGGGTCACGATGGCGACGCTCTGCCCATCGGCCAGAGGAGTCGACAGATCGACCTCTCGACCGTCGACAACGGCGGCAACGGCGTCGGCTGCAAGGCGCTTGCCGATGGATGCAGCAAGATCCGCGGCTGTGGCACCGGCGGCGAGGGAGCGCTCGGTGCCGTCGGGAAGTGCGACGGTGATCGTCACAGCTCCACCCCGAGGAGGGCCGCTGCAGCGCTGACGTCGCCGCCTGCGCGCGCGACGCCGTCGACGGCTTCGAGGGCGCTTGGCGTGTCGAGATCGTCGTCGAGGCACGCACGCGCTCCTTCAAGTGCCCGGCTCCCGTCGTCGGCCCTGTTCGTGCGCGCTGCGCGGCGCCACAGGGCGAGGCGTTCTGCGGCCGCGCCGAGACGGACCGGCTGCCACTCACAACGCGCCCGGTAGTGGTGGCCCAGCAAGGCGAGACGCACCACCATGGCCTCGTGGTCTTTGAGCAGATCCGAGACGAAGACGAGGTTGCCGAGCGACTTCGACATCTTGACGCCGTCGAGACAGACCATCCCGACGTGCATCCAGTGGCGTGCGAGCGGGGCTCCCGTCACGCCTTCGGACTGCGCGATCTCGCACTCGTGATGGGGGAAGACAAGGTCGTTCCCGCCGCCGTGGAGATCGATCGTCTCGCCAAGCTCCCGCAAGACCAGAGCGGAGCACTCGATGTGCCAGCCGGGCCTGCCGGGACCCCAGCGGGACTCCCATGACGGCTCCCCGGCAGCCGACGGCTGCCACAGGACGAAGTCGAGCGGGTCGCGCTTGGCGGGATCCTCTGGCTTTCCACCGCGCTCGGCCGCCAGATGCAACATCTCGTCCCTGTCGAGACCTGACAGCTCGCCAAAACGGGCTGCTCGCGCAATGTCAAAGTACACGGCGCCGCCAGCCTGGTAGGCGACGCCTTTCTCGAGGAGCCGGGCCACCATGGACAGGACGTCGGAGATCGCCGACGTCGCCCGCGGCTCGGCGTCAGGGCGCCGGATCCCGATCGCGTCCATGTCGGCATCGAAGCGGGCAAGCTCGCCCGCGGCGAGGTCCAGGTAGTGCACGTCGAGCTCGCGCGCTTTGCGGAGGAGGTCGTCGTCGACGTCGGTCACGTTGCGGACGAGGCAGGTCGCCTTCCCGAGATCGGCCAGCCGCCGGCAGAGGACGTCGAAGGCCAAGTACGTCGCGGCGTGACCGAGGTGGGCGGCGTCGTATGGCGTGATGCCGCAGGTGTAGATGGTCGCCGGGTCCCCCGGGGCGAAGGGGACCACCTCGGCGCGCGCAGTGTCGAAAAGACGGATCACGAAGGCTTCCGGACCCCGGTCAGCCGGAGGCTCGCCCGTGCGCGGTAGCGGATGTTCAGGCCGACGAGCACGGCCGTGAACGCCTCGACGGCGCCACACGACGACAGGCTGCCGGCGTCGTAGGCCCGCAAGCCCGCTATGGACTCGACGAGGGCGACGGTCTCGCCAGTCGCCTCTGCGTTATCGGAGCACACGAGCACGTCGGCGTCCAACTCCTTGCCAAGGTCGGCGAGGGCGGCGGCGGGGAGGTGGTGGAATGCCCCGGCGACCCGGGCTCCGGGCGTCGCGGCTTGGACCGCTTCGGCGATCGAACCCCGCGGGGGGATCAGCGCGATCAGCTCGTCTCCAGAACGTGTGAGGGCATTGGCCATCGAGACGACGACCTTACCGGCAAGTCCCTCCCGTAACGCCCCGGCCGTGGCCGCAGCGGCGTCCCACGGCGTCGCCACGACGACGGTTTGGCAGGCCGCTGCCTCCAGGTTGCCTGCTCCGGCGAGGTGCAACTCGTGGTCGGGCCAGCGCGACCGTAAGCCCTCGGCGACGTCCGCCGCCCGTGCGGGATCGCGCGAACCGATGGTCACCTTCATGCCCGACGCGGCAAGGCGCAATGCGAGGCCCCTGCCCGCTGGACCAGTCCCACCGAGGATCCCGACGTCGCGCGCGCTCATCCCCCTACCCTTGCACAAACAGCTCGCGAAGCTAGGGGTACCGGGCTGCTCCTATCGAGAGCGGGCTCAGGCTCCCCGCCGGTGCAGCAACGGCCGGCGTCTAGCGGCCTGTGACCGCGATGGCTCCCCGTGCTCAGGGGTCAGCGGCATGCCCGGCCCACGCAGCTCGGCGCGGCAGTGGCGGCAGAGGCGCTCGTGCACCGCCTCCGTGGAGCCACACCGCTCGCAGACACCGTGGCGCTGCACTCCATGGAACATCGCCGACCAACGAAACTCTCTCCTACCTGCCATACGCCATTGTCCGCCCTCCGCGCGCCCTGCGTCGAGAGGCGATGGTCCCCCGTGGCGACCCCGAGACGGCGCTTCCAGCCGCCCGACGCGTCGATCCGGAAGTCGCGGCCAACTGGCCCGGGCCCGGCCCTTCCGTGCTGGAAAGCCCGTCTACCTTCCTCCTTGTGCGGACCAGGCCTCTCCGGCCCGGTCACCCAAGTGTGAAGGTGCATCCTTTGACGAGGCTGTGGCCCGCCTTTGCGGATCCCGTGCGTTGCCGGCACCAGTCCGATGCACCCGTGCCGGGCTGCGTCGTCTCCGGGCCAAGGCTCGCCTCGCCGGGTCGAGGTGTCTAGAGGTTCAAGGACTTGGTCTCGAGAAACTCCTCGAACCCGTACTTACCGTACTCGCGCCCGATGCCGGACTGCTTGTAGCCCCCGAACGGAGCGACGGGGTTGAAACTCCCGCCGTTGACCTCGACCTGGCCGGTGCGCAGACGGCGGGCGACCGCCTTCGCCCTTTCCTGGTCGCCCGACCAGACGCCGCCCGCCAGGCCGTAGACGGTGTCGTTGGCGATCCGAACCGCGTCGTCTTCGTCGTCGTAGGGAATGATCGACAGCACCGGCCCGAAGATCTCTTCGCGCGCGATCGTCATCGAGTTGTCGACGTCCGAGAACACGGTGGGTCGCACGAAGTACCCCTTGTCCAAGCCCTCAGGAGGCTCATCCCCGCCGGTCAGGAGCTTGGCCCCCTCCTCGACGCCTTGACGGATAAAGGCCCGCACGCGCTCTCGCTGCGCGGCCGACACGAGCGGGCCCATTCTCGTGTCTGGGTCGAAGGGATCCCCCGGGGTGTACGACACCGCCGCGGCGACGGCGATGTCCTCGACCTCGGCCAGGCGCGAGCGGGGCACCAACATGCGCGTCAGCGCGATGCAGGTCTGACCGGAGTTCAAGAAGCACTTCCCCACCCCGTCGTTGACGGCGCGGTGGAAATCGGCGTCGTCCAGGATGATGTTCGCCGACTTGCCCCCGAGCTCGAGCGTGACGCGCTTGACCGTCTGGGCGGCGACTTCGGCCACCCTCTTGCCTGCCCGCGTCGATCCCGTAAAAGTGACCATGTCGACGTCGGGATGAGCGGTGATCGCCTCGCCGACGACAGGTCCGTAGCCCGTCACGAGGTTGAAGACCCCCGGCGGCAGGCCGACATCGTCGACAACCTCTGCCAGTATGAACACGTTGAGCGGCGTCACCTCGCTCGGCTTGAGCACGAGCGTGCATCCAGCCGCCAACGCTGGAGCGACCTTGGCGGCGATCTGGTGGAGCGGGTAGTTCCACGGCGTGATCGCGCCGACGACTCCGACCGGCTCCCGCACGACCAGGCTGTTGCCGATCTGCTCTTCGAACGGGAACTCGCCGACGACTTGCGCCGTCGTCGCGAAGTCGGCGATGGGAAGGCCGACCTGGATCAAGTTGGAGAGGTTGATCGGCATCCCGAGCTCTCCGGCGATGAGGTTCCCGAGTTCCGCCATGCGCGCTCCCAGTCCCTCCTGGATGCGCGTCAAGTACTTGGCTCGCTCATCCGGCGACGTCGCCGCCCAACCGTCGAATGCCGCCTTGGCTGCGGTGACCGCACGATTGACGTCCTCGTGGGTCCCCTCGGGGATCGTGCCCATCACCTCTTCTGTGGTGGCGTTGGTCACCTCGATCGTGCCCGTGCCCGCCGGAGCCACCCACGCGCCGTCGATGTAGAGCTTGTCGCGAACCTCCATCACTGCCTCCTGCGTTCTCCCCGTACTGCCCCGCCCATCCTAGGTGGGAGCCCGCCCGTCGTCACCGGGGAAATGCGCGGGATCCGGCCGGACCTGCCGGGCGCGCCCGCAGGCGCCCCCCCCTCGTCGTGGCCGCCTCGATCGCTCAGTCTTCGACGTCGGCTGTCGAGACGGTGAGGACGATCTTGCCGAGCTTGCCGCCCGCAGCGAAGCGCCGGTAGGCCTCGTTCGCTGCCTCCAGCGGGAACACGGCGAACACCGGGACACGGACGCGGCCGGATGCGACCATCGGCACGACTCTGGCTTCGAGCTCGCGCGCAAGGAGAGCCTTCTCTTCGATCGAGCGCGCGCGCAACGTGGAGCCGCGCACCACGGCTCGGCGCTCCATCAGCTGGCGCAGGTCCAGGTCGACGCGCGCACCGGACGCGATCCCGATCACGCAGATCCGCCCACCATTTGCCAGGGCCGCAAGGTCTCCCGCGATGTTCGAGCCGCCGACGAGCTCGACGACGACGTCGAACGGTGCCCGGGCGCCGTAGGCGTCAGGTGCAACGGCGTCGGCCCCTATCTCTTCGAGCGCGGGCCGAAGGAGCTGGTCCCGCACCGTCGCCGTCACCCGCGCCCCGGCGGCCACACCGAGCTGGACAGCGGCGAGACCGACCCCGCCGGCAGCGCCCTGCACGAGGAGACGTTCTCCCGCGCCCAGGCCGGCCTGGACAAAGAGCGCGTCGTACGCGGTGGCGAAGGCTTCGGGGAACCCTCCCGCCTCCACCCACCGCATCCCGGCAGGAACGGGCATGGCGAGACGTTCATGGACGGTGACGAGCTCCGCTTGAGCCGCACCGGCGACGAGTCCCATCACACGAGCCCCCACCTGAAAACGGCTGACGGCGCTGCCGACCGCGACGACCTCTCCGGCGTACTCGAGTCCCGGCAGGTCGACAGGGACCCCCGGTGGCGGCGCATACAGCCCTTGCGCCTGAAGGAGATCCGCGCCGTTGAGGCCCGCAGCGCGCACTTCGACCAGGATCTGCTCGTCGCCGAGCAGAGGGTCCGGGCGCTCGGCGACGCTCACCTCTGCATTGTCGATGACGACGGCCCGCACGTCGAGAAGGGTACCCTGGGCGCCGTGCCCACCCGGTGGCCCCCCATGCCGACGCCGGCACCGCCAAGCGCGGGCTCGCCTCCGCCCGCCACAGCCTTCGCACCTCCCGAGCATCCGGAGGCCGACGCGCACGCACGTGCAACACACGCTGTGGCGCCATCGCCGTCGATGTGGCTCACCAACCGGGCGATCGCCGCGCACGTTGCCGTCGTCATCCTCGTTCCCGGCTTCCTCGCCCTGGGCTGGTGGCAGGTGAACCGGGCAGAGTCGGGCAACGCGCTCAGCTACGTGTATGCCGTCGAGTGGCCCCTGCTCGCCGGGTACGCGGTGTTCATGTGGTGGCGGATCGTCCACGACCACCTCGAGTTGCCCGTACCGGGCTCCGTGGCCCCGGGCGGCGTCGATACGACACGAACACGGCGGCCGGATCCTCCCGGGACAGTGGTCGATCCGCGCGCCGTCCTCGCCGGCGGCGACGGCGACGGCGACGACGATGCCGAGCTCGCCGAATACAACAGGTACCTCGCCGCCCTTCACGCGAGCGGAAGGCGTAAGCACTGGTGAGCTCTACGCAGGCTGGCAAACCGGCGTCGACGCCGGGCGCCCCCTCTCCCGGCGGCAACGTGCGCACACCAGGCCTCGGCCTACCCGGCACGCCCCTCTCGCGCTACCGGGTCATGGCCTACATTGTCGGCGTCGCCCTCATCGTCCTCGTCTTCGCGGGAGTGCCACTCCAGCTTGGCGCGGGCCAGCCGGGCCTCGTCAACGCCCTCGGCCCCATCCACGGCCTGTTCTACATCGTCTATCTCGCCACGGGCCTCGAGCTCGCCTTCAAGGAGCGCTGGAAGCTGGGGCGCATCACTGCAGTCGTCTTTGCAGGGTTTGTGCCCTTCCTCGCCTTCGTCGTCGAACGCCGCGTCACCCGAGACCGGCAGATTGGCGAGACCTCGCTTCGCTGAGGTGCGCCGAACCGCCGCAGACGGGGTGCCGGGCGGTGGCACGCGACCGGCGACGCCGCCCGCCAGGGACTGTCAACCGCCGGCCCCGGGGGCATCCTGCGAGAGTGCCTGATCCGTTAACTCTCGTGGAACTTCCCGCCTGGCAATGACGTGGACGTCGATCCCTGCTTCGCCGGCATCGCGGATGATGCGGCGTACGACGGAGCCACCTCCCGTCAACTCGCGCCAGCGGCTCCGGCGGCTCGACCCAATGACGAGCTGGGTCACGTGGTGTTCGCGGGCGAACGCGATCAGGGCGGCGCCTGGCTTCCCTGCCGGCAGGTCGTGCCAGCGCGCAGCCATGTCGTCCGCGAGCCGGCGAAGGTCGGCGATGGCATGCGCCGCGCCCGGGCTTTCGGCGTCGACCGGGGCGACGAAGACGACGTCCACGTCGGCCTTCACCCGCGCGGCCAGACGGCAGGCTCGCCGCAGCAGGATGTCCGTCCCGGGGGCACCGGTCACCCCGACCATGATGCGTTCGGTCGTCTCCCAGACGGTATCAGTCCTGCTCCGGTCCAGGTGTTCGAGGAGCTCCTCTTCGGTCTCGTCGGCGACGAATCGCAGGGCAAGTTCGCGCAGCGCCGTGAGGTTGTCGGTGCGGAAGAAGTGGGTAAGAGCCTGCGCGACTTTGTCTTGCGGGTAGATGTTGCCGTGGAGCATGCGCCGGCGGAGCTGCTCCGGGGACGAGTCGACGAGCTCGATCTGGTTCGCCTCGCGCACGATTCGATCGGGAACGCGTTCACGCACCTTGACACCGGTCATCTCTTCCACGGCATCGGCGATGCTCTCCAAGTGCTGGATGTTCACAGTCGTGATGACGTCGATCCCTGCAGCAAGGATCTCCTTCACATCCTGCCAGCGCTTCTCGTTGCGCCCTGAGCCCGGTACGTTCGTGTGGGCGAGCTCGTCGACCAAGGCAATCTGCGGTTTGCGCCGGATCACGGCGTCGACATCCATCTCATCGAGCTCCGTACCCCGGTAGTCGACCCGGCGCCGCGGCACGGCCTCGAGTCCGACCGCCTGGTCCTGGGTCAGACGGCGCCCGTGAGCCTCCACGAAGCCGATCACAACGTCGGCCCCTCGTTGCACGCGCCGGCGCCCTTCGTTCAGCATCGCGTACGTCTTGCCCACACCGGCCGCGGCACCGAGGTACACGCGAAAATGCCCCGCCGGCTCCACGATGTCGCTCGCGTCGGAGGGGCCAGGCGCGCCCGGTGGGATATCGGCGGGGGTGGGGCCATGGCCGCGCACCGCATCGACGGCCGTCGGCTTGCCCGACCCTCCGCTGTCCGCGGTGCCCCTTTCGTCTTCCCTCTCCTGCGTCATGCTCGTCTCATCTTCAATCGTCGGCCTGTTCGCCCGGTGGGCCGCCGGCACTGAGGGCATACCCGATGCCCCGCGCCGTGCGGATGAGCGTCCCGTCTACGTCATCCAGCTTGCGGCGCAGGCGGTTCACGTAGACGTGGAGGTACTGCGGCTCCGCCCCGTAGCCGGGCCCCCAGACCGCACCGAGGAGCATCTGGTGGGTGCAGGTCTTCCCGCGATGACGCACCAGGTAGCAGAGAAGATCGAACTCCCGCGACGTCAGGTGGACGAGCCGGCCGTTCAGGCGCACCTCTCGGTGCACGAGATCCACCTCGAGGCGCCCCAGTGCGATGGTCGCACCCTCGGGTAACGGCGTTGCGCCGCCCGCGGCGCGCCGCAGTGCGGTCCGCACACGCGCTGCAAGCTCCGCCATCCCGAAGGGCTTGGTCACGTAGTCGTCGGCCCCGGCGTCGAGTGCGCGGACCTTGCGTTGCTCCTCGCCAGCAGCGGACAGGACGATGATCGGAACGTTGCTCCAGGCCCGGATCCTCCGGCAGACCTCCATGCCGTCGATATCGGGCAGACCGAGATCGAGCACGACGACGTCCGGCGAACGGCGGACCGCTTGGGCAATACCCTCGTTGCCGTTGTGTGCGGTCACGACGTCGAATCCACTGGCGGCAAGGCCGACGCGTAGTGCCCGCAGGAGTGCCGTGTCGTCGTCGACGACGAGGATCGTCGCGCGCGCCATCTACGGCACCGCTGCTTCGGCGGAAGTCACCGGGAGCGTGAATACGAAACGTGCTCCCCCTCCGCTCGCCTCTTCGACCCAGATCCGGCCGTTGTGCGCCTCCACGAACGCTTTCGCAAGCGCGAGGCCAAGGCCCGCCCGGCCGCCAGTGTCGAAACCGACGAAGCTCTCGAAGACCGAACGTCGTTCATGTTGCGGAATGCCGGACCCTCTGTCGGTCACCGAGATCTCGATCACACCAGGACCCCCGGGGGCAGCGGCAACGGCGATTGGCGTCCCGTCCGGGGCATGGCGTTGTGCATTGTCGAGAAGGTTCGCGAGGACCTGGCGAACGAGGACGGGGTCAGCGTCGACATCCGCCAGCCCTGGCGCGACCTCGACGTCGATGCGGTGCGTACCGTGGTGCCGCATGGTGTCCACGGTGGCCCGGAGGAGATCCCCCGCCTTGCACCGCTCCTTGGTGACCGATAGGACGCCCGCTTCAAGTCGGCTCATATCGAGAAGGCTGGACACGAGCCTGCTCAGCCTGTCCGCTTCGACATCAATCAGCTCGAAAAGCTCCCGGGTATCGCTGTCGCCCAGCCGGTGACCTTCTTCGATCAACGTCGTCGCTGCGACTTTGATCGTTGCGAGAGGAGTGCGCAGGTCGTGAGAGACGGCTCCGACGAGCCCCTGGCGCAATCGGTCCACCTCCTCGAGGACCTCGGTGCGCAACGCGCGCTCGCGCAGCTGGGCGCGTTCGAGGGCGACAGCCGCCTGGTTGGCGATCGTCAGCAGCAACTCGCGCCACGCGGGCTCGGTGGACACGCCGGAGATCGCCAGCAGCCCGACAGGCGGACCGGATGCACACAAAGCGAGGATGTGCACGGCTTGTCCCGGCCCCCCCGTGCTCAAGTGGACGGGCACCTGCGGGGAGCGGCGCACCCGTGCCAGCTCGTCGTCGGCGATCGGCTCTCCGGCGCGGGCAAGGACGTCGAGGCCCCCTTCAGCGGGGACCATGAGGACGACACCGGAGAAGCCGAAGTTCCGTCGGATCGCCGTGACGATGGTCGATCCGACGTCCGCCAGCGTTCGTTCGACGGCGAACAGCTCCGAGACCTCGAACAGGCGGCGGGCATTTGCCTCCTTCACGGCGAGCGCCGCTCGCGTCTTCTCCAGCTTGGCGACCAGACGCGCGACGAGAACCATGACGACGACGTAGACGCCCAGGGCAATCCAGTTCTGAGCTGCCCCGACCCGTAATGTCCCGTACGGCGGGATGAAGAAGATGTCGTAGACGAGGAACCCTGAGCCGACACTGACGAGACCCGCCGCAAAGCCTCCGATATACGCACCCGCCGTGACAGGGACGACGAGGACGAGTGCACTGGTCGCGACGTCCAGGTGCGCTCGGATCGGGAGCAATGCCGCTCCGAGGACAGCGGACAGCACGACACCGACAACCGAGCCGCTCCAGGCCGTGCGCACCCGGTCATTCTCCCACGCCCTTCCTCGGTGTCCGCTGGTCACCGCCCGGAGGCAGCCCCCCTGTGCGTGGCCCTTTCGAGACGCACGAGTGCCCGGTTGAGGTCGAGGACATTGACGTAGGGAGCTCCGAGGAAACCGAGCTGCTTCGCACGCACCTGTGAGGCCACCAGGCGGCGGACCGCGGCGATCGGAAGCCCGTTCGCGCGAGCGACGGCAGCAACTTGGGCATCGGCGGAACGCGGGCTGATGTCGGGATCGACCAGGCTCGCCGAGTTCGTCACCAGGTCGTTCGTCGGCGTGATGCCCTCTTTGCGGAGACGCGCCGCCCGCTCGGCGACGAGCTTCTCGAGCTCCTTCGAGCGCGGCCCGAGCTGCTCGGTTCCCGAGACGACGACCTGGCCCGGCTTGTTCGTCAGGACGCTCGCATCCGGCCGCCCCTGGAAGAAGCGGGGCGACGGCCAGGACTGGCCGATGAGCGTCGAGCCGTCGGCGGTCAAGGATCCGTTTGCCTGGTGCTTGAAGAGGAGCTGTGCGACGCCCGTACCCGCGAGCGGGTAGACGAAACCCAACAGAAATAAGAAGCCGAGCGCCAAGACCACCGCCCGGCGTAGGTGCGCGGTCATCGGGCTTCCCTTGCGGCACCGGCCGCTTGGGATCCGCGGAGCGGCTCGCCCATTCGGGCGGGCGAGCCCCAAGGAGCCGGATCGATACAGGCAGAGGTCATGGGATCAGTACCAGTGGACAGCGGTCAACAAGAGGTCGATCAACTTAATGAACACGAAGGGAACGATGACGCCTCCGACGCCATAGATGAGGACGTTGCGACGCAAGATGGAGGCCGCGCCGGCCGGGCGCCATCGCACTCCTCGCAGCGCGAGGGGGATCAAGGCGATGATGACAAGGGCATTGAAGATCACAGCCGACAGCACCGCCGTCTTCGGGCTGTGGAGCTTCATGACGTTCAAGGTGTTGAGCTGTGGATAGGTGGCCACAAACAGGGCGGGGATAATCGCGAAGTACTTGGCGACGTCGTTTGCGACCGAGAACGTCGTGAGCGACCCACGGGTGATGAGCAACTGCTTGCCGACCTCGACGATGTCGATGAGCTTGGTCGGGTTCGAGTCGAGGTCGACCATGTTCCCGGCCTCCTTGGCCGCGGTGGTGCCCGTGTTCATCGCGACGCCGACATCGGCCTGTGCAAGCGCCGGAGCGTCATTCGTCCCGTCGCCGGTCATCGCGACGAGCTTGCCGCCCTCCTGCTCGGCGCGGATGAGGTCCATCTTCGCCTCCGGCGTCGCTTCCGCGAGGTAGTCGTCGACGCCGGCTTCCTGGGCAATCGCCGCTGCCGTCAGCGGGTTGTCGCCGGTGATCATGACAGTGCGGATTCCCACGGCCCGCAAGGCCTCGAAGCGCTCGCGGATCCCCTGTTTGACGACATCTTTGAGCTCGATCGCCCCCAGGACCTTCGGCCCGTCCGCTACGACGAGCGGAGTCGAGCCGGAGCGCGAGATGCTCTCGACGGTCGCCGTGAGATCCTGAGGCACCGCCCCGCCCTGTTCGGCCACCCACGCGCAAACCGCCTCGGCCGCGCCCTTGCGGATCCGGCGCTCCCCCATGTCGAGGCCGGACATACGCGTCGTCGCGGAGAACGGGATGAACGCCCGCTCGCCGGTGAGCTCGCGCTCGCGCATCCCGAAGCGCTCCTTGGCGAGCACGACGATCGAACGTCCCTCGGGCGTCTCGTCGGCCAGCGAGGCGAGCTGCGCCGCCTCGGCGAGCTCCTCCTCGGCTCCCTCTTCCACCGGCACGAAGCGCGATGCGATGCGATTGCCGAGCGTGATCGTACCGGTCTTGTCGAGCAGAAGCGTCTGTACGTCGCCAGCGGCTTCGACCGCGCGTCCACTCATGGCGAGGACGTTCTTCTGGACGAGGCGGTCCATGCCGGCAATGCCAATGGCCGAGAGCAACGCTCCGATCGTCGTGGGGATTAAGCAGACGAGAAGAGCGACAAGGACGACCACCGAGACGCTGGCGCCGGAGTAGTGGCCAAAGGGTTGCAGGACGACGACCACGGGGAGGAAGACGATCGTGAGCGCAGAGAGCAGGATCGTCAGCGCAATCTCGTTCGGGGTCTTCTTCCGGTTGGCCCCTTCGACGAGGCCGATCATCCGGTCCAGGAAGGTCTGGCCGCGCTCGGCTGTGATCCGGACGAGAATCCGGTCCGAGAGGACCTTGGTCCCACCGGTCACCGCCGAGCGGTCGCCTCCTGACTCGCGGATCACCGGCGCCGACTCCCCGGTGATCGCCGACTCGTCGACAGACGCGATGCCCTCGACGATGTCACCGTCCGAGGGGATGAGGTCCCCCGCTTCGCAGACGACCAGGTCCCCTTTGACCAGCCCCGATGCCGGGACACGCTCCTCGGTGCCATCGGGGAAGAGACGGCGCGCCTCGGTCTCCGCCCGCATCCTCCGCAAGGCCTGCGCCTGGGCCATCCCCCGGCCTTCGGCCATCGCTTCAGCAAAGTTGGCGAATGTCACAGTGAGAAGGAGCCATACCGTGATGCTCCAGTCGAAGACGCCCGGATGGGCGATCGACTCGATCAAGGTCACGAGGCTGCCGACCAGGACGACGAACATGACCGGGTTCTTGACCTGGACGCGCGGGTCGAGCTTCTTCACGGAGCCGATCGCCGCTTGGGCGAGGATCTCCCGATCGAACAGGCTCCGCTCCTGGGCCACTCCCCTGGCCGCGCCTGCACTGGCGTGGGCGGTAGCGGGCTGCGCGACGTCGGTGACCACAGCGCTCGTCTCATGCCCGGTCTGCGCATCTGCGGTCGCCATCAGAACAGCCTCCCGTGGCTGAGCTGCTCGACGATGGGACCGAGCGACACCGCGGGGAAGAAGGTCAGGCCTCCGACGATCACGATCACCCCGATGAGCAGCCCTGTGAAAAGTGGCGCATCGGTCCGGAACGTCCCCGACGACGACGGGACGACGTTCTTCGCGGCGAGCGTTCCGGCTAGGGCCAGGACCGGCACGATGATGGCGAAACGCCCGAGCAGCATGGCGATCCCACCCGTCACGTTGTAGAAGGCCGAGTTGCCCGCCAGGCCGGCGAAGGCCGATCCGTTGTTGTTCGCCTGTGAGGTGAAGGCGTAGAGGATCTCGCTGAAGCCATGGGGGCCGAGGTTCGACGGACCGGCTCTGCCCGCATGAAGCGACATCGCCAGGGCGGTCAGCACGAGGGCGGTGATCGGCATCACGAGGACGCCGAGCGCAGCGAGCTTGACCTCCCGTGCTTGGATCTTCTTGCCCAGGTACTCCGGCGTCCGACCGATCATGAGGCCCCCGAGGAAGACCGTGATGAGGGCGAAGAGCAGGATCGTGTAGAGGCCGCTACCGACCCCGCCCGGTGAGACCTCGCCGAGCATCATCCCCGCCATCAAGCCCAGGCCGCCGATCGGAGTGAACGAGTCGTTCGCGCCCGCGACCGCACCTGTCGAGGTCTGGGTCGCCGTCACGTCGTACAGCGAGGTCGGCATCGGCCCGAAACGCGCCTCTTTGCCCTGCATGTTGCCGGACCGTTGGTGCACGACGTGTGCCGCGGCGACCGCTGGGTTCGGTTGCGCCTCGGCGTACGAGGTCACGGCGAGGCAGGCAGCGAAGATGATCGCCATAGCCATGAGAAGGGCGAATCCTTGGCGGAGGCTGCCGACCATCTTGCCGAAGGTGTACGTCAAGGCGACCGGGATGCACAGGATCAGCGAGATGGACAGGAACAAGGTAAGTGCCGTCGGGTCCTCGAAGGGGTGAGCGCCGTTGGCGTTGAAGAACCCGCCACCGTTGGTCCCGAGCTGTTTGATCGACTCCATGAAGCCGACCGGGCCTCGGGGAATGACCTGCGTGACGCCGGTGAGCGCGTCGTGAACGGTCACGGGCCCGGCAAGGGTCTGGACGGCACCCTGGGCGACGAAGGCGATCCCGGAGATGAAGGCGATGGGCACGAGCACGTACAGCGTGCCGCGCACGAGATCGACCCAGAAGTTGCCGATCGTGCGCGACCCCTTGCGGGACAAGCCTCGGATCAGGGCGACGGCCACGGCAATGCCGACAGCAGCGCTGACGAACTGCTGGACGGTCAGGGCAGCCATCTGCGAGAGATACGACATGGTCGTCTCCCCCGCGTAGTTCTGCCAGTTCGTGTTCGTGACGAAGGAGACCGCCGTGTTCCACGAAAGAGCCGGTGACACTCCGGCGAGGTGCTGCGGGTTGAACGGGAGGCTGCCTTGGATCCGGAGGATCAGGTACGTGAGCAGAATGGCCACGCCGGAGAAGACGACGAGCGCCCCGGCGTAGCGCTGCCACGTCTGCTCAGCCTCGGGGTCGAGGCTGAGAGCCCGGTAGACCGGCCGTTCGATCCAACCGAGGAAGTGGACCCGCCCCTCGTAGACCGCCACGAGGTACGAACCGAGGAACCGCCACGCGAGGGCCAAGACTGCGACGAGCGCAACAATCGTCCAGAGGTACCCCACCGCTCAGAACCGCTCTGCCCGGAACAGTGCGAACCCCAGATACACGAACAGGGCGATCGACACGGCAAGCAGAAGGCCATCGACGACGCTCACGCGCGCTCCAACAGCCGGATAAGCCCGAACATCGCCCCGACGAACGCGACGACGCTCAGGACGGAGAGAACGTCGGCCATGCAGGCATCATCGCCCGGATTCCCTAGACGGAACCTCAAAAGGACGGGGAGTTCCTAACAATTGACTAAACGGGACCTCGGTCCGCAGGTGCGCTCTGCGCCGCCCGCCGGGCTCGATGCCGGCGCGGCCGGAGTGGTCGCCGAACGGCCACTAGGGTCCATCGAGATCCCTGGCTGGCTGGCGTGACGATGACGCTTGTCCACAGCCATGGGCGAGGTGAGATGGGAGCAGATGAGCGCGACAGTCCCGGACGAAACAAGTGTGGTCCCGCCACACGCGCGATGGGAAAGTACCCAGGCGCGCTTCGCCCGGTTCGCCCGGGGCCGGCTCGACACGCCTCGTGGGTGGGTGCCGCCAGCTGTCGTCGCCGCCGGCTGGACCCTATGGGGATACCTTCGCATGCGTCCTCCGGCGGGCGCACTGGCGAACCACCTTGCCGCGTACCGGCTCTGGGCCTACCAGCACCTCGCCTACTCGGACCTGCTCGGCCTCTACCGGTCGCACGCGCTCTACAACCACGGGGCGCCCTATATCCACACGGCCATCGAGTACCCGGTCGTCACGGGCCTGTTCATGTGGGGGGCAGCTTGGTTCCCCGGGGTCCAGGGTTACTTGCTGGCGAGCGCCCTCGGGCTCGGAGCGTGCGTCGTCGGGTGCGTCTGGGTCTTGTTTCGCTCCTCGCCGAAGCACGCATGGATCTTCGCCCTTTCGCCACTCCTGCTCGTCTACACCCTTCTCAACTGGGACATCCTCGCCATCGCCCTCATGCTCGGCGGCTGGCTTGCGTTCCGCCAACGGCGCGACGCCCTTGCCGGCGTCCTCTTTGCTCTTGGGGTGTTCGCCAAGCTGTACCCGGTGGTCCTTCTCCTGTTCTGCGTCGCCCAGCTCTTCGCCGAGCGCGAAGATCCCACCGAGCGCCGCCGCCTGCGAAACCTCGTTGTCAGTGCGTCCATCACGGCACTCGTCGTCAACGTCCCCTTCGCCTTCGCCAACTCGAGGAACTGGTTGAACTTCTTCACCTTCAACGCGAGGCGCCACAGCAACAGCGGCGTGCTCAACGAGCTGCACATCGTCGCGGGTTGGCCGGTCGCCGGAGTCGATGCCCTCACGGCCCTTCTCGGCGGAGCCGTGGCCGCGTTCTTTATCTGGCGGGTCGTGCAACGGCGCATGCCTCCGGAAGTCGCCGCCGCGATAACGCTTGCGTCCGGGCTGCTCCTCAACAAGACCTTCTCCCCCCAGTACATGTTGTGGATCTTCGTCGTCGCCCTGCTGGCCGAATGGCCCACCTGGACCTACCCGGGCCTGATCATCGCCGGGCTGGTCGACTTCGCGAACGCCATGATCACGTTCAGCCTCGATCGCACCCACCCGGCGGCATGGACCTGGTACTGGGGCCACGTCTTCCACCTCAATCTCGCACTGAGGAACACTGCAATCGCGACCGCCTTGGTCGGCGCCCTCTGGGCGAGCCGCCGCCAGTGGCTGCCCATCGCCGGGTCCCCCACCCCACCACCGGAGCCCCGCCCCGATCGCGCCGACCGGTCTCGATCCCTCACGAGCCCCGGGGCGGGAGCCTAAGCCGTGGCGAAGACGGTCCGCGACACCCTCCAGCGACTCGGTCGCTTCGCCGGACGACCCGGTCTTATCTACCTGTGCTCCCGCGTCGGTGTGCTCCTTGTCGTTCTCACCGTCGTGATCGACGCGTCCGAAGGATTGGGCCACGGTCTCACCGCCTGGGACAGCCACTGGTACCTTGCGGCGGCCAAGGGATACCCACACACGATCCTTTCCGGCCGGGGCAATGTGGCCCAAAGCTCCCTCGGCTTCTTTCCCGCGCTCCCCATCGTCATCAAGGCAGTCCACCTCGTCCTCGGTACGGACTACACCCGTTCCGGTCTCCTCGCGACCTTCGCCCTCGGCATCACAGCCGCTGTCGCTGTGTGGCGGCTGCTCCAGGAGACCGATGGACGGGATCGGGCCGACCGCGGTACCGCCCTGTTGCTCTTCTCGCCAGGAGCGTTCGTCCTGTCCCTCGTCTACTCCGAAGGACTCCTGATCACGGCCGTGGCGATATGCCTCATCGCTTTGCGCCACCGACGGTGGGTCGTCGCAGGCCTGTTCGCAGCGGTGGCCACGGCGACCGACCCGATCGGCCTCGCGGTCGTCCTCCCGTGTCTATTCGCGGCACGAGAGGCCATCTGGAAGAGCAAGGAACGGGACCTGACCTCACTTGCGGCCCCCCTTCTGGCCCCGATGGGAATCATCGGGTTCTTCTCCTTCCTCTGGGCATGGACAGGCACGCCGTTCGCATGGTTCGTCACCCAAAGGCGCGGATGGCAAGGAGGCCCACCGGCGTCCAGCATCCCCAAAGTCTTCGTCGACATCGCGCAGCACGGATTCGTCAACCCGAACTCAGTCATCAAAGCAGCGAGCTTCCTCGTCTGCGCCGGCCTTCTCGTCGCATTCCTCAAGATGAAGCCGGGGATCCTGCTGTCTTCCTACGTCATCGGCGCACTCTTCTTCGCGGCCATGTCGCCGGTCATCGGCTGGACGCCGCGGGTCGCGCTGCGTGCGTTCCCTTTGATCGCGCTCGTCGGAGCCCGCATCCCAGAGCGCTGGTTCCCCCTTGTGTTGGCCACAACCGCCCTCGTCACGGCCGCCGTCACGGCCGTCTCCCTTGGTAACGCGCATATTCCGTTCACTCCCTAGTTGACCCGCGGGTGCCCTCGGCCCCTCAGGCCAGGGCGCTACGCTCGCCAAGTCATGCGACCCACCGGAAGAGTCTCCCCTCAAGCCGCGGCGTTGGTCGCTCTCGTCACTGTGGCCTTGTGCGCTGCTGCTTGCGCGTCGCCGGCCCCAACAGCGCGGTCCGGGGTCGTCCGGGTCGTCGCGGGAGAGAACATGTGGGGATCGATCGCCGAACAGATCGGCGGCAGCCACGTCATCGTCACCTCGATCATCACGAGCCCGACGGCCGACCCACACCTCTACGAGTCCTCGGCAGCCAATGCGGGCGCCGTCGCCCAAGCCGACCTTGTGATCCTCAACGGGGCCGGCTACGACACCTGGCTCTCCCAGCTCGTCGCCTCGACAAGCCGGCCCCGCCACGACGTCCTCACGGTCAGTCACATCCTGCACATGGCGGGTGCCGGCGCCAATCCGCACTTCTGGTACGACATCCCGAAGATCCCCACGGTGGCCGCCGCGATCGCCGCAGCGCTCAGTTCCGTCGACCCGCGCGACGCCGCCGCATTTCACGCCGGACTGCGGCGCTTCGACATGTCGCTTACCCCCCTCGATACCGCGATTGCGCACATTCGGAATCTCGACAAAGGGGCACCCGTCGCCTACACCGAGCGGCTCCCCGCGTATCTGCTCGCAGCCGCCGGCCTCGACAATGTCTCGCCGATCGGCTTTGCAACCAGCATCGAGGACGGCGTCGACCCGAGCCCCGCGGACACCGCCGCCATGAACGCGCTCATCATCGGGCACAAGATCCGCGTCCTCCTCTACAACCAGCAGACCGTAAGCTCGGTCACGGACCACGTGCGCGCCCTCGCAACCCGGGAAGGCATCGCCGTTGTCGCCCTCACCGAGACTCTCCCTCATCGGTACGCCACCTACCAGTCCTGGCAGCTCGCGCAGATAACGGCGATTGAGCGCGCGCTCGGTCGCTGAGGAAGCCCGCGTGCCCAAAGGCCTGCACCAAGACCGGGGTGGCGCCGCCGTCTCGTTGCGTTCGGCCACCGCGCGCCTTGGGAGCAGGTCGGTCTGGAGCGACCTCAGCCTCGATATCGCCCCCGGCGAGTGCCTGGCCGTTCTCGGTCCGAACGGTGCCGGCAAGACGACGCTGTTGCGCGTGCTCCTCGGCTTGCTGCCCCTCGCGTCGGGCACGGTCACCATCGACGGGCGCCCACCCCGGCGCGGCAGCGTCCATATCGGATACGTCGCGCAGCAGCGGGTCTTCGACCGCGACCTCCCGATCCGCGGGCGTGACCTCGTCCAGTTCGGCGTCGACGGCCACCGGCGTGGGCTCCCGCGAACCCGCGGGCGCGACGTCGACGCGGCGATCGCGGCGGTCGGCGCCACCGCGTTCGCGTCCTCGGCCGTCGGGATGCTCTCCGGTGGCGAGCAACAGCGCCTACGCATCGCTCAGGCGCTGGTCGGGCGCCCACGGCTGCTGTTGTGCGACGAGCCCCTCCTCTCCCTCGACATCGCTTCCCAACAGGGCGTGGTCCAGCTTCTCGAACGACACCGACGCGAGCACGGGACGACGGTCGTGTTCGTCACCCACGAGATCAACCCGGTCATCGGGTTCATCGATCGCGTGCTGTACGTCGCCGCGGGCCGTTGGGCCGCCGGGTCGACCAACGACGTGATGACGACCAGCACCCTCAGCTCCCTGTACGGCACCCACGTCGACGTCGTGCGCGTCCACGACAGGATCGTCGTCGTCGGCGGCGACGTCGAGGGGGCGGCGGGTGTCCACCACCTCCACGGAAGCGATCTCGGTACCGGTCTCGGCGGCGTGCCTGAGGACCGGACCCGTGCGCCCGCCGATCACGAGGCGCACTTCCAAGACGGCCACGGAAGGGACAGGCCCAGTGGGGACAGGCCCAGTGGGGACAGGCCCAGTGGGGACGATTGCGGCGATTGGCCCGGAGCGCCGAGCAGCGGAGACGGCCAGGACGTCGCAGGACAGCCGGGCGCGCCAGACGCCGGCGGCAGCGACCCGGTGGGAGGCTGAGGCGGTGGGCCTCTCCTTCTACCTCGGGCAGCCCTTCGCTCAACACGCCCTGCTTGCCGCATTCCTCGTGGCCCTGACCTGCGGGCTCATCGGTCCCTTCGTCGTCACGCGGGGCATGGCCTTCGCCGTGCACGGCACCGCCGAGCTCGCATTCACTGGAGCGGCGGCGGGGCTGCTCGTCGGGAACAACCCAGTCGCCGGTGCACTCGTCGGCTCCCTGGTCGTCGCAACGATGATCGGCCTGCTCGGCGCACGACCCCGCGAGCGCGATTCGGCGATCGGCGTGATCCTCGGTTTCGGCCTCGGCATGGGAGTCCTGCTCCTGTCCTACTACCATGGCTTCGCGACGGCGGCCACGAACATCCTTTTCGGCAACATCTTCGGGGTCTCGGGCAACCAGCTCACGGTCCTCGTCGTCATCGGAATCCTCGTCGTGGCCGTCATGGCGACCTGGTATAGGCCCCTGCTGTTCGCCTCTGTCGATCCGGAGGTGGCCGAAGCGCGGGGCGTCCCCGTCCGGCGCCTCGGGCTTGTCTTTCTCGTCGTGCTCGCGTTGACCGTCACCGGTGCCGCCCAGGTCGTCGGAACGCTGCTCGTGCTCAGCCTCGCCATCACACCGGCAGCGGCCGCCCAAAGGCTGTCGGCCAGTCCCCTTGCCGTCGCTGTGCTGTCGATCGTCTTCGCTGTCCTGGCCGCCGACGGCGGTCTCGTCGCGAGCTTCGAGAGCAGCAACGTCAAAGCGAGCGTCTTCGTGGCCACCTTCAGCTTCGCCATCTACGTCGTCGCGCGCGTCGCCGGACCGCTGGTGCGCGGCCGGAGAACGCCGATCCGGCACCGTGCGACGGCAGGTTCCTCCTCGCCCTGACGAGTGACTTCGGACCCTTCCACCACAGCTCGCGCGGTGGCATGAATGGAGGGCACGCAAGTTGGAAAGGGGAAGGGCTTCTGAGAGCGCGCGATATCACGCCACTTCCGGACCTCGCCCACGGGCACGCCGTCACCGGTCCGGTGCGCAGCCGGCGTCCCGTCTACGTCGACCTCCTCCCCCCGTGTAACGCCGGGTGCCCGACCGGCGAGAACGTCCAAGCCTGGCTGGCCCTCGCCGAAGCAGGCCGTACTGAGGAGGCCTGGAAGGCCCTGGTCGCCGACAACCCTCTCCCCGCGGTGAGCGGGCGCGTCTGCTATCACCCCTGCGAGGACGTCTGCAACCGCGCCCAGCTCGACGCCGCCGTGGGGATTCACGCGGTCGAGCGCTGCCTCGGCGACGTCGCGATCGACCGGGGCTGGAGGCTTCCGCAGGGCCCCGCTGAGAGGCGGAGCCACAAGCGGGTCCTCGTCGTGGGATCCGGCCCCAGCGGCCTGGCCGCAGCCGTCCACCTGACGCTGCGCGGCCACGACGTCGAGATCCGCGACGCCGCGCCGTCACCGGGAGGGATGCTGCGCGACGGGATCCCCACCTACCGCCTCCCCCGTGACGTGCTCGACGCGGAAATCGAGCGCATCGCCGCGGCCGGCGTCCGGATCACGAACGGGCACCGGATCGAGGATCTCGAGTCCGAGAAGACCGAAGGCGGCTTCGATGCTGTCTTCGTCGCCGTCGGGGCGCAGCTGTCCAAGCATGTCGACATCCCCGCCCGCGACGCGGGCCGGATTCTCGACGCCATTGCTTTCCTCCGTTCGGTCGCTGCCGGTGAGCGTCCTGCTATCGGCCGGCGGGTCGCCGTCTACGGAGGCGGGAACACCGCGATGGACACCGCCCGCACCGCGCGGCGCCTCGGTGCCGAGGAGGCCCTGATCATCTACCGTCGCACGCGGGCCCAGATGCCGGCACATGAAGAAGAAGCCGACAGTGCTGAACGCGAGGGCGTCCGGATCAACTGGCTGCGGACGATCTCCGCATTCGACGCGCCGGACCTGGTCGTCGAGACGATGGAACTCGACGACCACGGACTCCCCCGCCCGACGGGGCACACCGAAGCCCTGGCCGCGGACACCGTGATCCTCGCCCTCGGTCAGGACAGCGACACCTCGTTCCTCAAGGGGATCCCCGGCGTCGAGCTCTCCGCCGACGGATCCATCGCCGTGTCCTCGACCATGATGACGGGGCACCCGGGAGTCTTCGCCGGCGGTGACTCGGTGCCGGCAGAACGCACGGTGACCGTCGCCCTCGGCCACGGCAAGAAGGCGGCGCGTGCGGTCGACGCCTGGCTCCGGGGGGCACCTGTGGCCACTGCGCCGAAACATCCGACGGCAACGTTCGAGACGCTGCACCTCTGGTACTTCGGCGACGCTTTGCGCCGGCGCCAGCCGGAGCTTGCCGCCACCGAGCGGGTGCACGGGTTCAACGAGGTCGTCGGCTCGCTCAGCGCGACCGAAGCCCGTTTCGAAGCCGCGCGATGCTTGTCGTGCGGCAACTGCTTCGAATGCGACGGATGTCTTGGTGCCTGTCCCGAGGGCGCCGTCATCAAGCTCGGACAGGGAAAGCGGTACCGCTTCGACGACGACGTGTGCACGGGATGCGCGGCCTGCTTCGAGCAGTGCCCGGTCCACGCCATCGACATGGTCCCCGAAAGCCGGTAAGCAGAGCCGTGGTCGACGCCTCTTCCCTTGATACGACTGCGAGGCCGCAGTGAGCTCGACCGTGCTCGACGGCAACGGGGCGGCGATCTCGGCGGCCTACCGCTTGAGCGAGGTCTGCTGCATCTTCCCGATCACACCGGCCTCACCGATGGCAGAGGCCGCCGACGCATGGGCGAGCGAGCACCGGCCGAACATCTGGGGAAGCGTCCCGACTGTCGTCGAGATGCAGAGCGAAGCCGGCGCAGCAGGAGCGCTGCACGGAGCGCTCCAGGGCGGAGCGCTGGGTACGACCTTTACTGCCTCCCAGGGCCTGCTCCTCATGATCCCAAACATGTACAAGATCGCCGGGGAGCTGACCCCGGCGGTTATCCATGTCGCCGCACGATCGCTCGCGGTACAGGCTCTTTCGATCTTCGGCGACCACTCCGATGTCATGGCCGCGCGTCAAACCGGGTTCGCGATCCTGGCGTCCTCATCCGTCCAAGAGGCCCACGATCTCGCGGCGGTCGCCCATGCGGCGACCCTGGCGGCGCGAGTCCCCTTCGTGCACTTCTTCGACGGTTTCCGCACCTCGCACGAGCTCAACACGATTTCTCTGCTTACCGACGACGACCTCGCCGCCCTTGTTCCCGTCGCCCTTGTGCGCGCGCACCGCCGGCGGGCCTTGTCGCCGGAACGCCCCTTCATCAGGGGCACCTCACAGAACCCGGACGTGTACTTCCAAGGGCGGGAAACGGTCAACCCCTTCTACGAGCGCACACCGGCCATCATCCAGGACGCCATGGACCATCTCGCGTCGCGCTGCGGGCGCCACTACCGGATCGTCGACTACACCGGCCACCCCGAGGCCGAGCGCGTTGTCGTGTTCATGGGCTCGGGCGCCGAGACCGCCCGGGAGACCGTCACCTATCTCGCGAGCCGCGGCGAGCGGGTCGGCGCCCTCACTGTCCGCCTGTTCCGCCCGTTCCCAGCAGCCGAGCTCATCGCGGCGCTCCCCACGACGGTGCGGCGGATCGCCGTCCTTGATCGGACGAAGGAAGCGGGCTCGTTCGGCGAGCCGTTGTTCCTCGACACATCGGCCGCCGTCGCCGAAGCGTCCCGTGCCGGCCTGCGTCCCCCGGTGGAAGAGGTGTCCGGAGGACGTTACGGGCTGGCGTCCAAGGAGCTCTCCCCGGGCATGGTCGCCGGCGTTCTCGCCGCCCTCGATGGCCGAAACGAGCCTTCCGGGG
This sequence comes from Actinomycetes bacterium, assembly GCA_021851885.1. GTDB lineage: Bacteria > Actinomycetota > Acidimicrobiia > Acidimicrobiales > JAMCQF01 > JAJZBS01. The sequence continues at coordinate 74,367 of JAJZBS010000001.1, forward strand.
GTGTGCGCCCTCGATTTACCCTCGGGATCACCGACGACGTCTCCGGCAGCTCCCTCCCCTACGACGCCTCCCTCGTCGTCGATACGTCGACGACGATGCGGGCGTTGTTCTTCGGGCTCGGCTCCGATGGCACGGTGGGGGCGACGAAGAACACGGTCAAGATCCTGGGCAGCCAGGATGGCCTTTACGCTCAGGGCTACTTCTCCTACGACTCCCGGAAGGCCGGATCGCCAACCGTGTCCCACCTCCGGGTCGCACCCGAGCCGATCCGCGCTCCCTATCTCGTGGGCGACGCAGACTTCGTGGGTTGCCACCACCCGAGCCTTCTCGACCGCCTCGACGTCCTCGGCAACGCGGCGCATGGCGCCACTTTGCTGCTCAACACGCCGCAATCTCCGGCCACCGTCTGGGGCGCGCTGAGCCGCCCGATCCAAGACCAGATCCTCTTGAAAGGCCTCCGGGTCCATGTCGTCGACGCCAATCGCATCGCCCGCGAGCTCGGTCTGGGCGAACGGATCAACACTGTTCTCCAGGCGTGCTTCTTCTCCATCACCGGGGTCATCGATCGCGAGCTCGCCATCAATCAGATCAAGGAGTCGGCCGCTTCGACCTATGGCCGCCGTGGGGCCGAGGTGGTGGCCGCCAACGTTGCCGCCGTCGACCGGGCGCTCGCCGAGGTGTCACCGGTCGTTGTGCCCGGCCACGCGACCTCGGCCACTCCGGCGCGCCCGGTCGTTGCCAGCGACGCGCCGCCGTTCGTGCGCAACGTCACCGCCGTGCTCATGGCCGGGCGCGGGGACGAGCTTCCTGTGAGCGCGATCCCCGTCGACGGGACGTGGCCGAGCGGGACGGCGGCCTTCGAGAAGCCCAACGTCTCGGACCTTGTCGCGACATGGGACCCCGACCTGTGCATCCAATGCGGCAATTGCAGCTTCGTCTGTCCCCATGCAGTGATCCGCGCGCGCTTCTTCGACCGTGCCGTGTTGGAAGGGGCTCCGGCGACGTTCCCGTCGGCGCCGCTCGTCGGCAAAGGGCTCCCGGACACCGCCTATGCCTTTCACGTCTACGTCGAGGACTGCACCGGCTGCGGCCTGTGCGTCGAGGCCTGCCCGGTCACCACGGCCGTCGCCGCCACCGACGACCCCGCAGGCCGTGCTCCGAGAAGAGCCGGCGGCGGCGACACGGGCCCGGCTCGCAAGGCGATCAACCTGACCGAACGTGCGCCGATCGTCGAGAGCTCACGACGGAACCAAGCGTTCTTCGCCACCCTCACCCCCGCGGACCGCACCCGGGTCGACTTCGGAACCGTGCGCGGGGCCCAGTTCCTCGAGCCTCTCTTCGAGTTCCCCGGGGCGTGCGCGGGGTGCGGTGAGACCCCGTACCTGAAGCTGCTCTCCCAGCTCTTCGGGGATCGCGCGGTCATAGCCAACGCGACCGGGTGCTCGTCGATATACGGGGGGAACCTGCCGACGACGCCGTGGACAATCGACACGGCCGGCCGCGGCCCCGCATGGTCTAACTCGCTGTTCGAGGACAACGCCGAGTTCGGTCTCGGCCTGCGGCTCGCCGCGGATGGCCACGCCGCAATCGCCCGCGAGCGGCTGCAGGCCCTGGGTCCCACGGTCGGCGAGGACCTGGCGTCCGCCATCCTCGACTCCCACCAGATCGGCGACACGGAGATGCGCGCGCAGCATCAGCGCGTCACCGAGCTCAAGCGGCGGCTCGCCGCGGTCGACCACCCCGACGCTGCCGACCTGGCAAGCGTCGCCGACCACCTCATCCGGCGCAGCGTATGGATCGTCGGCGGCGATGGATGGGCCTACGACATCGGCTCCGGTGGCCTCGACCATGTGCTCGCCAGCGGGCGCGACGTCAACATCCTCGTGCTCGACACCGAGGTCTACTCCAACACGGGCGGCCAGGCCTCCAAGGCGACACCGCTCGGAGCAGTCGCCAAGTTCGCGGCGGCCGGCAAGACCTCGGAGAAGAAGGATCTCGCACTCCAGGCAATCGCCTACGGCAGCGTCTACGTCGCGCGCGTCGCGATGGGCGCCGATCCACAGCACACGCTTCGGGCAATGCGCGAGGCCGAGGCCTTCGCCGGGCCGGCCCTCGTCATCGCCTACAGCCACTGCATAGCCCACGGCATCGACATGCGCGACGGGCTCGACGAGCAGTACCGGGCCGTCGCCAGCGGCGACTGGCCGCTCATGCGCTACGACCCCGTGCTGCGCACGACGGGCGGGAACCCGTTTCTGCTGGACTCGCCCCGCCCGCGCCTCGCCCTGGCCGCCTATCGGCGCCACGAGCTTCGCTACACCGAGCTTGCCGCCTCCGACCCGACCGAGGCGGCCCGTCTTGCCCAGCTCGCCCAGGCGGCCGTCGACGAGCGTTGGCGCACCTACGAGGAGATGGCGACGCGGCCCGCGCACCGCTTCCCTGCCGACGCCCGCCACAATCGCGCCCGTCCCTGATCCGGCGCCCGCCGCCGACGTCGGCGATCACGAGGGACTTCCGGCCCTAGCACGTGGCCCTGGAAGCAGCCATCGTGGGGATTGGCGACGGCAGATGGGTAGCAATGCAAGGCAGGTGGGCAATGATCAGGTCCTTCATGACCGACGACAGCGACGTGATCCGGATGCATCCGGCAGGCCACGCGGTCATCGACGACGCGGATGACGTTGCCGTCTGTTCGCAGCTGCGCCGCCTGGCCGACATCGTCGACAGCCTGTGGAACGATGCGCTCGCCTCGGCCACCCATGGCGAGGCTGTCCGGCTTGGGGAAGCGAGCCTCGGATTGCACCGGGCGCTCATCGCCCTCGACGGATTCCGCCATCCAGAGTTCGGCGACGCGAGCTGATCGGCGGAGCCCGGGGGTCCTCCAGCCCGGGCCCAGTGCTTGACTGCACGACCTGATCGCGCGCGGGCGTCGACGCCGAGGACGGCAGCACGCGCCATCCAGGGATCCACGTTCAGGAACGGAAAGGGACTATCGGCCCGGCAATGGGCACCATGGCCTCTGGCCGATGCCTTCCGCGAACCCCAGGATAGGAAACGGACCCAGGGGCAACGGGAAGGAGGGCAGGACCGTGTGGCACCGTGCAAATGACCGGCGCGAGAGTGTTCTGCACCGCGCCGGAGACGAACTCGTCGATGAATGCGAAGCCTTCCTATCGGGCAACATCGCCGTGCATCTCGATCGGCGGGACAAGCCGGTCCCGGACTGGGCGTGGCTGAATGCGCTGGCACACGGGGCGGCGGCGCGCGTCTTGCCCCCCTGCGCAAACGAGCCGGCCAACCCCTTCTCCTCGGAGCGGTCGTGGTGTGAAGCTCTCGGCTTCCTCGACGAGGAGCTTGACATCATTGCGGCAACGAGCGGGGTCGAGCGCGACGAGCTCTGCCGGCGCGTCCTCGTACCGCTCGAGCTCGAGCTGGCGGCGTCGCGGGCCCGCCCTCCCCTCGGGCCCGGGCAGCTTGCCCGTCGCGTTCTCGCCGCGCTCGGCGCGTACCTGGCCAGCCACCAGAGCTGACCGCCGGCCGCGCCAGGCGCCACCGGGGCTTCGCTGCCCGCCGGAGCCAGCGGATACGGCTCCCCGAGCCCGGTCGGCACCAAGGAGGCTGTCGGGCCCGAGCCTGCCGGTACTGCCACGGCAACGCCATGGGTTCCCGTCCCGATCCCGGTGGTGCCCCCAATCCCGGCGTGACCCGGGGCGCCGAGCGCCGGGTACCCGTTGCACCACGTTGAGCGTGGAGCTACGGCGGCAGATGCCCGACGGGCTGTGCGGGAATGCACCGACGCCATGTCGGATGGCGCGCTCGCCGGCGATCCCGACGTCGAACAGGCGACGCCTGCCATGGGCTGCAACAGGGCGTCGATGCCCGTCGTCGTCCGCCCGACGGCGACGTCGACCGGTACGGCGCTCGACTCCGTCGCTGCCTCGCTATACCACTGAGGCCGGTAGTAGCCGCTCCCGCACCCCGACCGGAACGTGACTTTGTACGTCCCGGCGGGCAACCCCTCGATCTGGTAGGTCCCGTCACCCGCGCTCGGCGCCGTGCCGTAGCCGGACCCCGACGTCGCGTCCGCCTCGACGCAGATGCCGGCGAGCGGTGTCCCGGAAACGTCGGAGACCGTGCCTTCGACGGCCCCACCGGGGCTCATCGTCACGTCGATCCCGCTCGTCGTATCTCCGGCGGTGATCGGGATCGGCCGGGCGCTCAGTTGCGTCGAGCCCCCGTCGAAGGTCCCGATGTAATCGCCTCCGCCGCATCCCGAGAAGAAATCGAGAACCGCCTCGCCGGGGGGCAGTCCTGTCACCGTGTAGTTGCCCTCGGCGTCCGTCGACGTCTCGACGAAGGTGACCACCTCCCCGGAGGTGGTTGCCTCGATGGGATTGATGCAGATGCCGCCAAGCCCGGTCCCCGCCGCGTCCGTCACGCGCCCGGTGATCGATCCCCCGGCGCTCAGCTGGACGTCGATGCCCCCGGCTGTCGCCGGGGCATCAACGTTCACCGGGGCCGCCTTGGCCTGCGACGGGGAGTTCGGGTACCAATCCACGGCATAGGGGCTCGGCCCGTAGCAGCTGGGGACGAACTCGATCGTGTAGGTGCCCGACTCCATCCCGAGAAAGGTGTACGCCCCGTCCTGGGCGGTGGCGACGTCGTTGTACAGGGTGCTCTGGCCCATGGGCAGGTCGAGATAGGCGTAGGCGCAGATGCCGCCGACCGGCGAACCCGAAGCGTCGAGCACCCTCCCCGTGATCTCGCCGCCGGGGCCGAGTGTCGCCCCGATCCCTGTCGTCACCGTGCCCCCGGTGACCGGGACAGGCGTCGCCGAAGCGTAAGCGGGCTGGTCCCGGTACCACTGGATGGCGTCGTTCGGCCCGCCGCAGCCGGGAAAGAACTCGACCAGGTAGTTCCCAGCCGCCAGAGAGAGCGAGTACGAGCCGTCCGACCCGGTCTTCGTCGACGCGTACTGGGTGCTCGACGATGCCGCCACGCAGATACCAGCCTGCGGGGCGCCCGCCCCGTTGGCGAGGGTTCCCGTGATCGTTCCCGTACTCGCCACCTGGGCCGGCGGCGAGCCGGTTGCACTCGGCGCTCCGCCAAGCGATCCAGCGGTGCCGTCGGTGCCCGAGGTCGCGGCGGCACCGGTCTGGGTGAGGAGGGTCGCCACGGCGACGGTGCAAGCTGCGATTGGCCAGCGGAGTCGGGACATCAACAAGGAGGGGCTCGGTACGCCGGCGTGACCCCCCACACGGCCTCGCCCCCTGCAACGATAGGCGGAGGACCCGCCCACTGCATCCGCCAGGAGGCTCGGCCTGATTCGGCCCTTCGCCCGAGTCGCCCCGATGTGCGGGCGCCTGCCCCATCTTGCCCGGGTGTCCCCTTCGGGGGACGGATCGCCGAGAATGCTCAGGAAACCGCCATCGAAGCGTCACGGGAACGCAACATCGCCCTCGTAATGTTCTTGAGCGGAGACCACCGGAGGAACGCTGTGGGTCAACATCAAACGAGGCGGCCCGCCGCCTTGGTCGTCACCGGCGGCAAGGACGCAGGCGCCCATCACGGTCTCGCCGGTGCCGTCAACAGGATCGGTCGCCGCCCCGGCAGCGAGATCCTGCTTGACGACGTGTCGGTGTCGCGCAGTCATGCCGTCGTCGTGCGCAACGGCCGGCGGGTCCTTCTCCGTGACACGGGTTCGCTCAACGGAACCTTCGTCAACCGCAAACGCGTCGACGAATCGGTCCTGGAGCCCGGCGACGAGATCCAGGTGGGCACCTACAAGCTCGTCTACTCTCCCTCGCCCGCGTCCTGACGCCAGCTGCGCCGGCACCGGTGACGGACCCGGCTGTTCATGTCGCCTGCGCGCCGTCCCGCCTACGCCCGTCGACCGTCGCGCTTGCCGTCGCGCTCGCCGTCGCGCCGCCTACGGCGACGGGTGCCGCCTGGCCACTTTCGGCCTGACGTGCACGCAGGCGGCGCGTCTGGACGATGAAGACGACGGCCCCGACCAGTCCCACCGCCCAGTAGGCCACGACGCGGTAGACGAGGGCGACAGCCAAGGCGTTGGCAGCGGGCAGCCCCACCAACAAGAATCCCCCGACGATGCCGCCTTCGACAGCACCGAGGCCGGCGGGAAGAAAGCTCAGCCCGCCGGCCACCTGCGAGGCCGCGTAGGCGAACAGGACGCCCTTCCACGGGACGGCGAACCCGAGGGCGGCGAAGGCGAGGACGAGGACGCCGGCATCCAGTAGCCAGTTGAGCACCGACCAGCCGATGACCTCGGCACCACCGGGGATCGAGACCCGGTAGGTCATGGTGTGCTCGATCGCCTGCGCCAGAGTCGCGGCAAAGGGCTTGCGGAGGTGCCGTACGAACCGCCCTTCCCAATCTGGGATCCGATGGACGAGAACCACGAAGCCCGTCGAACCGGCGACGAGGACGAATCCGGCGACGGCAAGCCCGATCAAGGTCCAGGCGCCGGCGACACCCGCGCCGACGAGGAGAAGGCCGAGGACCGAGACGGTCGCTGCGAACCCCGAGGCGAGCACGGCCCAGGTCGCAAGCGGCAGCGGCACGTCCCGTGCGTGGTACTGCTCGACGAGCCACCCGCTTGCCGGAGCCACGCCCACCGGGACGAGATCGACGACGGCGGTCGCCGCCGTCGTCAGGCCCAGAAGCGTGCCGAAGGGAACTGCGTGGCCACCGGCCGCCAGGAATCGCCGTTGCACGAGTGCCGCCGCCGCGATGGAGACCACCTCGAGCGCAGCGGCGACCCCCAGCCAGGGAAGGCGGTCGACCTGGAAATGCCCGAAAGCCGACGTGAAGTCCGAGGCCGCGGCGGGAGCCCGCAACACGAGCGCCACGACGACGCCGAGCACGACGACGCCGGCCAGAAGACGCGCCGTGCGGCGCCAATGGCGGTGCGGGGCAGGATCGTGCCCGGACCTCGGAGCGCGCGCTACTGCGGCCCGCCGCTGCGGCACCCCGTCCACCGCTGCGGTCGGAGCCGCGGCCGGAGCCGCGGTGCGACCCGGCTGATCTCGGCCGTACGCGCTCACACGCCCAGCCTGCCGCACGCCGGAGCCGGCCTGCCACGGTCGAACGACCTTTTGGTCAGGGGTGGCCGGCCGCGCTTGTCAGGGAGTCCCGCAGACGGTCAACTTTCAGGCGGCACGCGGACGCGAGTCGCCTCCCCCACGATTACCGGGACCGCTCCCGGGGACCGCCGTGGCTCGGCTCGGCCCCTCAGGGGACGCTGCGAGCATGTCGTGATGGCGTGTCCAGTTCCCCACCGTCTCCGCCAGGGTCTCCTCGAAGCGCGCCGCGCGCCGGAGAGCTTCGTCAAGCTCGTCGGCGTCCACGAGCACACGGACGCTCGGGTGGGACGCGGGAACCGGCAGGTCCCCGTGGGCACCACCGCCCACCAATGCCACACCGCCATCGTCGCCCGCACCGCGTCCGCGTCGGGCGACCAGGATTCCCGCTGCCACGACAGACACGGCGGCGGCGATAACGACTTCCAGCATCTCCGCATTCCTCCCGACTCGGCCGTCCCAAACGATCGCAGTGCGCCGTTCTCGCATCGGCGCGTGCGATGGCTTGCGGCGAGTGTGCTCTGTGCACGCTGTGGGTGACAGGGCCGAACGGCCTATTGGTGTCGCGCAGACCGCTGCGAGTGGGCACCAGTCCGCCGTCCGGGCACCGCCCAGGGTCAGCCCCGCCGCGTATCCCCCACGACTCCTCCGAAAGTGCCGCCGAGCGCGCGCAGGCCCAGCGCGTCGAGGTGGGAGGCGAACAGCTCCGGGTCGTCGAACATCCAATCGTGGTCCGCTCGCGGGTCCTGGGCGACCGTGAACGTCGCGCGCAGACGATGTGCGAACTCCCGACCGTCGGATTGCGCCAGGAGAGTGTCGTGGTTCGCCCACAGCACGTGGCACGGGATCCCGGCGGCGGCGATGGCGTCGATCTCGGGGCGGCGGTCCGTTCCGAAGGCCCACAGGGCGCCGGCCGCGAGCTGGAGGGGGTGCCGCGTGACGCTGCACACGAAGGCCCGTGTCGCGGCCGGCGTGGCCATGGCGAGGATGCCGAACGGATGCCGCAGCGCCCCCGCCGCCAGACCCAAGCGCGCGCGGACCCCCAAGGTGTCCCCGAAGACGCACTCGACAACGCCCTGCGGTCGCCGCGCGGCAAGACCGAGCACGAGGCCACCGCCGAAGGAGTGGCCGATGAGCGTTACGCGATCCAGCCCACGAGCGTCAAGTGTGGCCTCGATGCAGTCGAGCGCCCGCTCGAAGGTCCACGGCCCCGGCAGATCGAAGATCGCCGGTATGACCACCCGCGCCCTGTCGGCTAGGAGGCGAGCGAGGGGCAGGTAGGTCCGTGGCTCCATGCCGAAGCCGTGCAGCAAGACGATCGGAGCGCCTTGCCCGACGCTGACCGCATGCAGGACATCGGCACGCCCGGTGGGCGGCGTCGAGGACGTGGTGCTCAGGTGGTCACGGGTGACAGGCGATTGAGGGCGTTGCTGATCAGCTCGCGCGCTTCGTCGGCGATTGGCCGGATGGCGTGGCTCCCGACCAGGGCCGCCATCACGCCGGGATCCATCGCCTCCACCCGAACGCCCTCTGCGACCTCCCGCACGACCACGTTGCACGGCAGGAGGACGCCGATCTGCGGCTCCGCCTCCAGGGCCCTGCTCGCCAGATCCGGATTGCATGCCCCCAGGATGACAAAGGGCGCCACCTCCTTGCCGATCTTCGCTTTGAGCGTCGCCTGCACGTCGATCTCTGTCAGCGTGCCGAAGCCCTCGGCCGCCAGCGCTTCCTTGACGCGCCGCACGACTTCGGCGAAAGCCTCTGTCAGGACCACGCTCTCTTCGAAGACCATCTCCGCGCCTCCTCGTCTCGGGTGATCGCGCCCAACCTAGCGATTGATCGCTTCACTGAACAGGGTCCAACGTCCTGGGGCCGCCCGTGCTTCCCTCTCAGCGTCTTCACCCTCATCGCACAGCGTTTCCAAAGGATTGCATGTTTGCATTCTCCGTATGCCGGATTCGGGGCCGAGGACGCCTGGCGTGCGATCAGGCCAGGAGACGTACCCAGGCGATCCAGGCCTCGATCCGGCGGACCACGAAGTGCGTCGCCCGCACATCCTGTCCCGCATGGCGAAGGCCAAACGACGAACTTCCCTCGCCGTTGCAGTCGTCGTCGGCGGGGGGCTCGGCGCCTACTTCGCGACGGCCTCGCAGGCTGCCAACACCCCGACCACCACAGTCGTCACAGTCGGCTACGGGACGATCCGCCAGTCCGCGTCGGCGACTGGCACCATCGCCGCAGCCCAGACCGCCCAGGTCGACTTCGCCGTCAGCGGGCGCGTGTCCGCCGTCGACGTCGCCGTCGGCCAGACCGTCACCGCCGGCGAAGGACTCGCCGCCGTCGATCCCACGGCACTCCAAGCACAGGTCGACGAGGCCCAGGCGATCCTCGACTCCGACGAAGCACGCCTGTCCGCCGACAGCGCGTCGGCGTCGGCGTCGTCTGCACAGCTCACGGCAGACCAGGCTGCCGTCACCGCCGCGCAAGCCGACCTCACCTCGACCCAGCAGGCACTCTCCGATGCGACCCTCTCGTCTCCGATCGCGGGAACCGTCGCCGCCGTCAACATCACCGTCGGCCAGCAGGTCTCCGGCTCGGCGCCGCCCAGTTCGTTGTCTTCGAGCTCCCAGGCTGCCGGCGGCGGATCCAGCGGCGGGCAGGGCGGAGCGGGCTCTTCCGCTCTCGGCAAGTCGAGCTCCTCAACAGGAAGCGGGTCCGGAAGCTCGTCGGGGGCGAGCTCGTCGTCGGGCGCGCAGATCGTCGTCATCGGGACCGGCTCCTACGTCGTCGACGCCTCCGTCGACGACACCCAGATCGGCGAGCTCAAGATTGGTGAGCAGGCCGTCGTCACGCCACAGGGAGCGACGACCCCCGTCTACGGCCAGGTGACATCGTTCGGGATCATGGCAACCCAGAGCTCCGGCGTGGCGAGCTTCCCCGTCGTGATCGGCGTGACGGGATCGCCGAGCGGGCTGTACCCGGGAGCCACCGCCAACGTCTCCATCGTCGTCAAAGAACTCCAGAACGTCCTCGTCGTCCCCACGGCCGCGGTCCGGTTCTCCTCGGGCGGCACGGCGGTCGAGGTCGTCCAGGCAGGACACGACGTCCTGCACACCGTTACCCTCGCCTCGTCGTCGGGCGGGGACACCCAAGTGGTGAGCGGCCTGCACGCAGGCGAGCGGGTGGTCGAGCGGGTCGTCTCACTGGGCGGCGCCCCCGCCACCTCCGGATCCGGCTCGACACGCCGGCGCCGCGGCTTCGGCGGCGGGGGCTTCGGCGGCGGGGGCTTCGGCGGCGGGGGCTTCGGCGGCGGGGGCTTCGGCGGCGGCTGACCCATGACCGTCATCGAGCTTGACGACGTACGCAAGATCTATCGGAGCGGGACCCTTGCGGTCGAAGCCGTCCGCGGCGTGTCCGCAAGGATCGACGAGGGCGAGATGGTCGCCATCATGGGCCCGTCGGGATCGGGCAAGTCCACGCTCATGCACATCATCGGCTGCCTTGACGTGCCCACGTCGGGCACCTACCGCCTCATGGGTGACGACGTCAGCCGGATGTCGGAGGTCGAGCTCGCAGAGGTGCGCAACCACCGCATCGGCTTCGTCTTCCAGCAGTACAACCTTCTCCCCTCGCTCCAGGCGTGGCGTAACGTCGAGCTCCCCCTCACCTACGCCGGCGTCGGCAAACTCGAGCGCCGGCAGCGCGCGATGGAAGCCCTGGAGCGTGTGGGGGTCGCCGAACAAGCCCTTCACCGTCCCGGCGAGATGTCCGGCGGCCAGCAGCAGCGCGTCGCCGTCGCCCGAGCCCTCGTCACCAACCCCGACCTCATTCTCTGCGACGAGCCCACCGGCGCCCTCGACACCGTCGCCGCCGCCGAGGTGCTCAGCCTGCTCCAGGAGCTTCACCGCGCGGGCCGCACCGTCGTGCTCATCACCCACGAGGCCGAAGTCGCCGCCGGCGCCGAGAAGATCATGCGCATCCGGGACGGCCTCTTCGTCGGCGACGGGGGCCTGCATGTGGGAGCCGGCGCGTGAGCTGGTCCGAGACCCTCCGGACGGGCGTCGAGGCGGTCCGCTCCCACCGCCTCCGCTCCGCGCTGACGATCCTCGGCATCCTGATCGGGATCGCCGCGGTGATCCTCACCGTCGGGCTCGGCGAAGGGGCACAGCAGCAGGTGACTTCCGAGATCTCGGCGCTCGGCACGAACCTGCTGACGGTGACGCCGGGGAGCTCCACCTCCACGGCCGGGATCCGCGGTGGGTTGGGATCGGCCTCGACCCTCACCCTGCGCGATGCCACAGCGCTCGCGTCGCCGTCTGTCGCACCCGACGTCAAAGCCGTGGCCCCCGTCGCCCAGTCCTCGGAGGTGCTCACGGCCGGCAACACCAACTGGACGACCGCCGTCGTCGGGTCGACACCTGCGTGGCTGAGCGTCCGCGGTCGGCAGCTCGCCGCTGGACGGTTCTTCGACAACCAGGAGCTGTCGAGCGACGCGGCAGTGACCGTTCTCGCGCCCACGACCGCCAGCGAGCTCTTCGGTCCCGCTGACCCGGTCGGCCAGACCGTCGACGTCGCCGGGATCCCCATGACGGTCATCGGTGTCCTCACCTCGGTCGGGTCCGCGTCGTCTTCGGCGACATCGCAAGACGACCAGGCGGTCGTCCCGATCACGACGGCAACCCAGAGGATCTTCGGCTCGTCGGGGACGTCCGTCCAGTCCATCCTCATAGAAGCGACCTCGTCGAGCACCCTGTCAGCCGCCTACCAGGAAACCGACAACGAGCTCCTCGTGCTCCACCACATCACCACCCCGGCCGCCGCCGACTTCACGATCACGACTCAGCAGTCGCTTCTATCGACCGCGACGTCCGTCGACAAGACGCTGACCGTCCTGCTCGCCGGGATCGCCGCGATCGCGCTGCTCGTCGGGGGCATCGGCGTCATGAACATCATGCTCGTCTCCGTGACCGAGCGCGTACGCGAGATCGGCCTCCGCAAAGCTCTCGGGGCGGCACCGGCAACGATCCGGCGCCAGTTCCTCGTCGAGGCCTCCGTCCTCGGGCTCGTCGGGGGCGTCTTGGGCGCCGGGCTCGGCATCGTCGGAGCAGAGGTGCTCCCTTTCTTCATTTCTAATCCTATTGCGATATCCCCGGCTGCGACTGCGGGCGCGATCGTCGTTGCCATCGCCATCGGTGTTGGGTTCGGCGTCTATCCGGCGAGTCGCGCCGCCCGCCTCGCACCCATCGACGCTCTCCGGAACGAGTAAAGGAACAGGGAGGACAATTGCGCACGCGCCTCATCACGCTCACGCTCCTCGGGGCCGTCTCCACCGTTGCGGCGGCATGCGGCGGTGCCGCGGCGGCCCGGACGAACGGCGCTGCGGCCAACGCGTCTGCATCCACGCTTCCGGCCCGGCCGACGGTCCCCGGGGCGAGCGGCACCGTCGCGGCCATCAACGGATCCTCGATGGAGGTCCAGAACCCCCGGAGTGGCCAAGTCACCGTGGCGTGGACCGCCTCCACGAGCTTCACCCAGACCTTGATCGTCCAGGCGACGGCGATCACCGTCGGCGCCTGTGTCTCGGCGACCGGAACGCCTGCATCCTCAGATTCGAACGGCGTATCCGTCGCCGCGACGAGCGTCACCATCTCTCCGTCCGGTGCAGGGGGCAGCTGCACGCGCACCGGTCGCGCCAAGAGCGGGTCCGCCGCTGGCGGAGCGGGCGGACCTGCCGTCTTCGGCGGCGGCTTCGCCCGGCGTGGCGGTCGTGCGTCGAACAGGGCCACCGGTTCGTCGGGGGCTTCCTCGCGCACCGGTGCGAGCGGAGCGCCACGCTCCTTCGCCTTTGCAACCGGAACCGTGACCGCGGTGTCAGCAGGCGGGTTCACGGTCGACGGGGTCCTGCGTAGCAGCACCTTCCGGCGACCGCGCGGTTCACCGAAAGCCCCCGGGTCCACGACGCCGCCGCCGGTGACGCGTTCGATCACCGTCACGACCAGCTCGTCGACCACCTACCAGCAAGTCTCGACGACCGGAGCGTCGAGCCTCGGCGTCGGCAAGTGTGTCGTCGCCCGCGGCTCGGCCGACCAGACGGGGGCGATCACTGCGACGGTGATCAGCATCCGCTCCGCCGGTGCAAACGGGTGCTTCGCCGGGTTCCGAGGCTTCAGCGGGCAAGCCGGTGGCCCCCCAGGGGCCACCGGCAGCTCGGGAGCACCGTCTGGTGCCTAGCCGGGGGCGCCGTGCCGAACGCATCGGTGTGCGACGGGCCTGGGTTTCCGTCGCCTTCGTGGTCGTCGCGCTCGCAACCGGGATCTCGGCGTGGGCGCTGACCGCCAGTAGCGGGCCGACCTACCGCACCGCGGGTGCCCGCCTCGCCTCGGTCTCCCAGACCCTCGACACCTCCGGGACCGTCACCGCGGCAAGCCAGGCGTCGTTGTCCTTCCAAGTCGCCGGGCAGGTTGCCTCCGTCGCCGTGTCCCTCGGGGAGAAGGTCACTGCCGGCCAGGTGGTGGCAACGTTGGACACCTCGGCCCTCACCGCGCAGCTCGACGCCGCGTCGTCGGCACTCAGTGCCGCCGACCAGACGCTTGCCACCGACGAGGCGAGTGACGCCTCGGCGACGACGGCAGCTTCGGTCGACAGTGCGTCCTTTGCATCCGGACAGGGCGCGCCGACAGGTGGCACCACCGGGCAGATCTCCGCCGCCCAGGGGGTACTCGTCGCCGACCAGCACACCTCGGACCTCGCCCGCCAGGCAGCGAGCGCCGATCTCGCTGCGGCACAGAGCGCCTGTCCCGCAATAGGACCGGGAGCCGGGACGGGCCCCGGACCCGGACCCGGACCAGGATCGGAAACCGCTGCCAATGCCCCTGCTGCCGGCGCCCTTGCCGCCGGCAGCGGCCCGCACAGCCCGCAGGGCTGCATCGCAGCCCTGACGACGGCTTTTGCGTCTCAGGCCAAGGTCGCCAGTGACGAGGCAGCAGTTGCGCACGACGAGCTCGCCTTGGCAAAGCTCCTCTCGGCTGCGTCGGCATCGAGCGGCCCGTCACCTCGTCGCGCCTCGACGGCCTTTAGCGGGGGGGCCGGCACCGGGTCATCGACCACGGGCGCGGCGACGCCGGCGCAGCTCGCCGTCGACCAGGCGACCATCGATGCAGACCAGGTCCAGCTGATCAACGCCCAGACCTCTCTCGACGAAGCCCAGCTGGTGTCGCCCATCGCCGGGACCGTGGCGTCGCTGGCGATCGCCGCCGGGCAGTCCGTGACGACCGGATCGTCGAACGCTGCCATCGTGGTCATGGGAGAACAGACCTTCGAAGTGACCGCCTCCCTGTCCGTGTCCCAGGTCCAGGGCGTCAAGGTGGGCCAGAGGGCGTGGGTCACCCCCGACGGCTCCTCTCGGCGCATCAGCGGGCGCGTCGTCAGGGTCGGGCCTGCCCCGGTCAGCTCGTCGTCGGACTATCCCGCCGTCGTCTCACTTCCGGTCGGGGCCCCGGAACTTTTCGACGGTGCCTCTGCCGACGTCGCCATCGTCTTGGGACACGTGAAAGATGCCGTGTGCGTGCCGACCTCCGCGGTCCATCTCCTCGCCAACTTCGCCTTCGTCCGTGAGCTCAGTGGCAACCGGATCCACAACGTCCGCGTCACGCTCGGCGTGACCGGGGCAACCCTCGTCCAGGTCACCTCCGGCGTGAAAGCGGGAACCCAGGTCGTCCTCGCCGATCTCTCGGCTGCCCTTCCGAGCCCGAACACGACGACTGGGCCTGGCGCCTTCGCGGGGATCGGGGCCCTCACCGGCCGGGGCGGTTTCACAGGAAGGCGCGCCGGCGTCGTGATCCAACGGGCCGGCGGGTCGAGAGGGTAACGGGCCCGTCAGCGGCGAGGCACCTGCGCGCCGCCGCGCTCAATTGCCACGCCAGCTCCCGATCCAACCTGGACCAAGTCGCGCAGGCCGGCCGGCTCGGCAACCGGCGGACCTCGCCACGTCGCCGGTGTCCTCCGCATGCACCTCGCCGGGCCGCTCCCCTACAACGAGCTCACCACCTTGGTGGCTGCGACCCGGGCTCGGCGCCTGGCGCCAAAGGCCGCCAGCGAGCTTGGCCGAGACGACTTGGCCATTCGTGGCACCACGAAGAACGAAGGGTGGCCCCGGCGCGCAACCTGCTCGGTTCGAGCGGCATCAGCTGGATGGACCGGAGGGGTCACCTCCGTCTGCAAGGGCCGGGACTTCTCGTCGACTCCGACATCCCGCCACTTGTCACCGAGGCGACGGACCGGGTCTTGGACCTGTTCTTGTCGGCGGGATGCGACGTCGCCATGGCTCTGCTGCCCACTCCGGCCGAGCGGCTCGGGACGATCGAGATCGCACGTGGCCAACCACGTGGTCGTGGCGCTTGACCTCGCCCAGGATCCTGGCTCGGTGCCCGAAACAGCGTGGTCAAAGAGCGCCACCTGAACTACAAGTTTTGTGGCCGGATAATGGTGTCGCCAACACATCCAAGCTGACGGAACGTCCTCGCCGTACCGCTTCCTTGTGCAGCGACACGTTTCCGGAACAGCCATGCACGCACCCGACGACCGCAACCTCGGGCACAACCGTCCCGAGGTGACGCGGCCTATGCCGTCGGCACGCCCCGGGGCGGCCACGTCACGCCCAGAACCTGGGACGAGCCGAGCACGAACGGCGTGGACCGCACGACAGCCACGTCGATCGTCTCCGCGACCCACTCGCCGGTATCCAGCGCCCTCCGGGACGATGCCCGACGCTCCGCCCGAAGCAGGAGGACGCGCCCGGCATGGAACCTCGACGCGACGATTGTCTCCTTCGCCCAGCCCTTGGCCCACTCACGCCAAGCGTCGGACTCTCCCCCCTTGACGGGTGCGCCCACCTGGGGCGGGAGAACCTCCAGGGGATCTGAAGTCCGAGGCCTCGTCGGCCGGCGACCGCCCAAGCCGGCTGCATCCGCATCGAGACGCCATGTGGAGCGCGCCGGAACGGCGGGCTGCGAGAACTCGTGAACGTCGCCGCGTATCTCCCATTCGCGAGCTGGCCGGAACCTGCCGTCACCGGTGCCCGCGAGCTCGCGAGCCGCCTCGAATTGAACGAGGCGGCTCTCGCTCGCCCACCACGCCTCGGCGAACTGGTAATGCGACCCGTCGGATCGGCGCTTGGTGACCGGCCTCTCAGCGCTTCCCGCCCACATCGACCCCGCGAGCACACCGCGCCCCCAGAGCACCTCGGCGACGGGCCGCGGCACACGTTCGAAACCGACGGCGTCGGCATCGACGTAGCCGATCTGTCCCGGCTGATGTCTCGCGGGGCTCTTCGCCCGGTCGGCCGGCGGTGTTCCCGGCCGGTGTTCGGGAAGGTTCATTGACGTCGCCTTCTCGGTGGCCACTTAGAACCTGAGCTCGTCGTATAGCTGGCGGTCACCCGGGCCAGCCGGTTCAGCCAGCCCCACAGCAACGTCATGCCCGCCCCGACGGCCGGCCAGAACAGTGCCGCTCCGGTCGCCGGTGGGACCCCTCGCGCCCGGCGTAGCTCGCGCGCCAGCACATCCCGGTCCCACAACACGACCTGGTTCGACTCGGCTAGCCGGCGCGCGTGCCGAGAAAAAGTCGCGTTGGTGACGACCATCGCGCCGCGGGCTCGGTAGTAGGCCATAGCGGCCACCACCTGCTGGATTGCTGCGTGCCCCACCGGAGCGGACCAGCGCTTGGCCTGGACGGTGGTACGCCCCCCGGGCCCGTCGAGAAGCAGGTCCGCACCGAGGTCGCCCGATCCTGCGACGCGACTCACCCGGTAGCCGGTGGTCGTGAATAGCCATGTGAGGAGCACCTCGAACTGCGTTCCGGACATCTGGTCGATCGACACCAGGGATGCCTGCACGGCGTCATAACGCCCCCGCGCCCGCCTCGACCCGGTCATCGCGAGCACGCCGGCGGCGGCCGTGAGAAATCCAAGACCGGTGAAAAAGGCCCCGGCCTTTCCGAGTGCTTCCCCGAACCAGAGGAGAACGAGACCACACGTGGTGACGATGACGGCGGGATGGCGAGCCCACAGCGAAGGCCCCGGCCGCGAGGGCATGGACGCGTCCCACCCCGCCCCCGATCCGTATGAGCCTGGCCCCGGTGGTGCCTTCGGGGGAGGTCGGCCTGGCGGCGGAGGCCACGTGTAGGCGCCCGCTTCGGGTGGTGGTTGAGACGAACGAGGCGGTGGCTTCGGGCCCGTGGTACCGCTCCAACCTGGCCCTGGAGGGGTGTCGGTACGTACCCATCCCGTTGCCTCGTCCTCCGATGTCCCTGGCGGCTCGCTCGGGCTCGGCTCCCGCGGCGACCGGTCGTACGCGGCCCGGCGCCGCGGATCCGACAGCGTGTCGTAGGCCTCTTGCACCCGGCGGAACAGTGCCGCCGATCCCCCTTGATCCGGGTGCACCTTCTTGCTCAAGGTCCGGAAGGCGGCCCTGATCTCGTCGGTGGTGGCGCCCGGCTGCACGCCCAGGACGTCGTACAGGCTGTCCCCTGCCACACGTGCAGTGTGCCACGGCACCGTCCTGAGCGCTCCGGCACCCCGACAACCCGCGCGTCGCACCATTGATCATTCCCGGCAATCAGCCCACCTCTGCAGGCGGCAGGCGGGCCATCTCCAAAAGCGACATGGACCCCGGCGTCGACAAGCGGTGTCTCACCTCGTGGCCCGTGTGAGCAGCGGCGTCGAGGATCTGCACGAGCCGCTCCAGGGTGCCGACGTCCGCCTCGGCCGTGCCGCGAGAGTCATAGCCGCCCCGTAGCATGGCGATGTTGGCCGCTCCCGGAGGGAGGGCGCAGCAGGAAGGAGACAACGTCGATGGACGAGTTCCCCATCGCGGCTGCCGGGCGTGTCGTGCCCGGAGCGCTCGACA
The DNA here is from genome assembly GCA_021851885.1 of Actinomycetes bacterium. GTDB lineage: Bacteria > Actinomycetota > Acidimicrobiia > Acidimicrobiales > JAMCQF01 > JAJZBS01. The sequence continues at coordinate 92,371 of JAJZBS010000001.1, forward strand.
ACATCCGCCGCTACTGCGGGCTTGCCTGGTCGGGAGGGTCCCCGGAGTGCTGGGGGTGGCGCTACTACGACGCCGTTGAGAGCGCACACGACGAGGCAGTCACACCCGTCGACGTCCTCTGCGCCTCGGCCGTCCACTCTGGCCTCTCCCGATCCGATCTTGCCTTCTTTGAAGACCGGAGACGCAGCCTCGCCGCCTTCCTCGCAAAGATCCCGCCCGACCGCCGCCTCTGGGAAGTCCCCGAGGAGGTCGTCGACCACGTCGCAGACCTCACGGCCCTCTTTCCCGAGGCGTCGGTGGCGCTTGTCTCCAAGGTCCTTCACCGAAAGAGGCCCCACGTTATCCCGCTCCTCGACCGCCACATCGTCGATTGGTACCGGCCGGTGACGGGAAAGCGCGCCATGGCCGAAGCATGGGGGCCGATCGTCCGGGCGCTGCGCGCAGAAGAGACAGACGGTGAAACCCGACTGCTGCGGGCGATCGCCTTGACGCCCCTGGAAAAGGAGCTGTGGCCCTTCCGCCAAGAGGACGAGCGCCCCCGACTGTCGTGGATCCGGGCGGTTGACATCGCCGTCTGGATGGCGAGCCGCTGACGGCGGAACCAGCGGCATCGAGACGGGCCGGCGCGCTATGACGTCCGCTTTGCCCGCGCGTCGGCTGCGCTCGGCCCTCATGGACGAGATTGAAGCGGTCCACGGCCTCGATGCCCTCGCCGCCGGAACCGGCGGCGAGGTCGACCTCGCGATCTGGGCGTCCACGACGGCCGGCCCCTTCGATCCTTGGTGCGTCCTTTCCGGGTACACCGGGGCAAGCTGGTCCGAGGTGGGACGACTCGAGGAATTCGGCGACGCCTTATGCGAGGTGGGAAGGCTGCTCGATCTTGCGGCCGGAAGCGCTCTCACCGTCTGGGGATCCGATGCGCGACCGGCGATCGTCCTTCCCTGCGAGCTCGGTCGTGACGTGCTCTGGCGCGACGACCGGGGCGTGCGCATGTCGACGCAGCTCGCGTCCGGGCTGCACGTCCTGAGCCAGATCGGCCGGTTCCCCCAAGACAGCCTCCGGCGAGGCCCGCGCGTCCTTACCGGGCTGGTCGACGAAAACGACCTCTGGTGGACCTTCGAGCAGGCGACCCACCAGCTGGCGGTGGAGGCGGACTGGCGCGGGTGATCCACGAGAATCTTCAGCTCTGCGCGACCACCGGGCCGACCAGAGCACCGCCGTGCAAGACGGCCTCTCCGAGAACGCTCTCCAGTGTCGCTTGGTCGACCGCCGACACCGCTCCCGGGCGACGACGCAAGACCTCGAGGGTGCCCGCGACGTCCTCCTCTCGGATCCAGTGAGGGCAGGCGTCGCACAACGCCCAGCCGAACATCAAACCCGGACCGGTGCCCGGGCCTCGCACCGCTCCTGCATCGACGAGCTGCGCCCGTAGCAGTCGGAGAGTATCGGGACTGATGACCAGCTTCTTCTCCCCCATGTCGGCGGCGTCTGTGGCCCTGGGGTGGTCGGCTCGCCACGCGTTGGTGATCAGCACCAGATGCTCTGTCATGTCGGCTTCCTCTCCGGGGCGCATGGGGTCCCGTTCCGTGTGGTCCTCCGGTCGGCAGCCCCAGGCTCGTGAGCTGTCCGGCCATCTCCCGCCGGGCACCGTAGACGGGCGCTGTGACACCGCTCATCGGCACCGTCGGCAAGCGACGTGCCCGGGCCGGGCGACAGGGACGAGACGGACGACGAGCTTCCGTGCGTCCCCGAGCATCCCGTCCTTCGACAAGACCATGTCAGTGGACGAAGTGTGGGACAGCTGCACCCTGTGGTCATCTGGGCCGGATCGGTGGACGTCATCTTTGACGCCAACGGATATGTCACCGATGCCTCGACCATCGCGTCGACCGGTGATCTCCTCACCCCCGTGTCTCCCAGCCGGGTGCTCGACACCCGTCCGGGATCGCGCGAGCCCGGAGCAGGGCAAACCCTGGCCGCGGGAGGCACGCTCACCGCGCAGACCGCAGGGGTGGGAACGATGCCGGCCACGACGAGCGCGACACCGCCGACCGTCGCGGTGCTCAACGTGACCGTGACCGACACGACTTCCCCCGGGCTACCTCACCGTCTGGCCGGCCAATGCCTCACGGCCGCTCGCGTCGGACCCCAACTGGCACACCGGGCAGACCGTCGCCAACATGGACGTCGTCGAGCTGGCCCCCGGAGGCACGATCGAGCTCTACAATGCCAACGGCAACGTCGAC
>JAJZBS010000187.1 GCA_021851885.1 Actinomycetes bacterium
CCATCTCGAGGAGATCCTCTTCGCCGTGCCGCTCCACCGCCGAGCCTTTCAAGCCCTGGCGACCTCCCCGAGCCTGGCAGATGCCATCGAAGCCGCCGACGAACAGGCGGCCGACCTCCTGCGCCGCCTGGCGGTCGACGCCGCCGAGGCGCCACCGGACGCTCGCGAGATCACCTGCCGGCTGGTCGCCGCTTGCGCAGGACGCGCTCTGAACCGTCTCGAAGGCGAAGCCCGACGCGACAGCCATCGCTTCGTGGAGCTGGCACCGCTGACGGCGTGGCTTCGCCAGTCCATCGATCGTCTCGCCGACCCGTCGGGGACCGACGGCGCATCGGAGACGGCGGACCGATTGCTAGCCTGGCTCGTGCAAGAAGGCGAGGAGGGCGCATGAGCGACGGGCCACATTCGGCACCGGTGGCAACAAGCGCCCCTGGCGCCAGCGAAGAGGTACCAGCCAAGACACGGCGCGCCAAGAAAGGCGCGTCTGCGTCCGGGCACGAAGGCGGCGCAGAGGCCCCTCGGGCGCAACTGCCCGAAGTCGAGCTGCGTCGACTGCTCGCGCGCGGGCGGCGCCGGGGAATGCTCACCCAAGACGACATCATGATCGTCCTCAAACCCGTGGAGCTCTCTCACGACGTGATCGATGCCGTCATCGAGCGGGTGCACGCCGCCGGGATCGCCTATGTCGAGGACCAGGACGCAGAGAAGGTGCGCCAGATTCGCCAGCGGGGCTCCGACGGTCCTGCGCTGGGGCGCAGCAGCTCCCAAGGCGACGAGGACCCCGTCCATGCGTACTTGAAGGAGATCGGCAAGGTGCCACTCCTCAACGCCGAGCTTGAGGTCCTTCTCGCCAAACGGGTGGAGGACGGTCTGGAGGCATTCGCGCGCCTGAGCGCTGCAGAGAGCGACGGTGTGCGGGTCAGCGCCTCCCAGCGGGCGGCACTCGGCCGAAGGGCTCGCGCGGGCCAAGAGGCCAAGGAGCTCCTCATCGAGGCGAACCTGCGCCTCGTCGTGTCGATCGCAAAGCGTTACCGCAACAAGGGCATGGCGTTCCTCGACCTCATCCAGGAGGGGAACCTGGGGCTCATGCGCGCGGTGGACAAGTTCGACTACACGCGCGGGTTCAAGTTCTCGACCTACGCAACGTGGTGGATCCGCCAAGCCATCACGCGGGCGATCGCCGACCAGGGGCGGACGATCCGGATCCCGGTCCACATGGTCGAGACCATCAACAAGGTGACGCGCACCCAGCGCAACCTGAGCCAGGAGCTCGGTCGGGAGCCGACGGTCGAGGAGGTCGCCGCCCGCGTCGATTTTCCCGTCGAGCGCGTGCGCGAGATCCAGCGGATCAGCCAGGACACGATCTCCCTCGAGCAGCCGATGGGGGAGGAGGAGGACTTCGTTCTCTCCGACACCATCGAGGACCAAGGGGCCGTCGTGCCTGCCGACGCTGTTGCACACGCCATGCTCAACGACGCCGTGAAGAAGGCTCTCGCGGAGCTCGGCGTGCGGGAGCAAGAAGTCGTCCGACTGCGGTTCGGGCTCGACGACGGCAAGCTCCGCACGCTCGAAGAGGTCGGGGCCGCCTTCGGCGTGACCCGCGAGAGGGTTCGTCAGATCGAGGCCAAGACGATGAACAAGCTGCGCAACCCGGCGCTGAAGGACTTGCTCAAGGACTATCTCGAAGGAGCGTGACGCCGCCGCTGGCCGGCGTGTCCCGCCCGCCGTCCCCCTGCGTCGTCGCCGTGTGGCTAGGCGTGAGAGACGACGTCACCGGTCATGGTTGTGGCGGCTGCATCGATACTTTCCGCCCCGCCGCGCCGTGTGGCAAGGTCCTTGGCGCGCTCCAGGCCGAGGGTCGCGACAGCCCGCGACTTCTCGGCGATCGTGCGCGCGGCCCCTGAGTGCCAGAGAGACCCTCCCGCGTTTCGGAGCTGCTCGTAGCGGGCGCGCCCGGCTTTCGCGCCGAGGTAGTAGCCGGCCGCGAAGCCGGCGAGGATTGCGGTGCGACGTTTCACGCCCCATGTCTAGTACGGGCGCCGGTGCGGCAACCGTGGGACTCCGGTCGCAGTGATCGAAGCGGGCGGGGCCCGCTGCTAACCTGCCAGTCCGGCGGGAGGCGCTGTTCCGGGGTAGCTCAATCGGCAGAGCAAGCGGCTGTTAACCGCTAGGTTGAGAGTTCGAGTCTCTCCCCCGGAGCTTTCGGTCGCACGGCGACCGTCCCGCCGGCACACCGGAGCCGGCGGTTGGGATCCGGGCTCGTAGCTCAGTGGTCAGAGCAGGGGACTCATAATCCCTCGGTCGCAGGTTCGATCCCTGCCGAGCCCACGGGCGCTGGAGCAAGTGACGGAAGGCCGCCGAGCGCGCTGGCGTGCGGCGGCTCGCTAGTTGGGCGAGCTCGTCACCGGGGTGATCGAGTTGTAGTAGACCTCGCCGAAGGCACCGGCTGTCGCAGTGGCCCACGCGTAGCGCCAGTAGGTGACGACAACCGAGCTATGGAAGGAGATCCCTTCCGGCGGGAAGAAGTGCATGATCGCCCCGCCGCAGTTCCAGAATGTGCACCACTGGCCACCGAGCTCGTTGCTGCCGCGTAGCCAGTTGGCCCCAAACTGCGACATCCATCCATTGAGTATCGTCTGGCCGTCGATCGTCAGGGTGATGACACCGTCGGGGTTGTTGTTATTGTCCCAGCACTGACACGTGTCGATGACCAGCCCTGTGAAGACGCCCGAGCCCTGGATGTTGTCGAGGGTCACCGTCTGGTTCGGCCACACGCGCTGCCAGCAGATGGCGCAGCCGTTGGTCATGGCGGTGGCGGCGGCGTTCCCGTTCGAGGTCTGGATCTGGCCGTTCGCGTTCGTCGGTGCGGCAACCCGGATCCGGCCGGCCGAGTCGAGGTTCTGCTCGACGACGGGAATGGGAGCCTGGGCGTTGGAGGTTGCAGCGCTGGCGACAGATGTCGACGATATCGAAGCAACGCCGACGATGCCGCCGCCGGCGACCATTGCCATGCCCAAACCGAGCCCGGCAAGCGCTCGCCAGGCGCCGCGGCCCCGGCGCTGTTTCGTTCCAGGCTCTGTTGGTCCGGTTGTCTCAAGGCCCGGCGCTCCTGGTTCGCCCCTCCAGGCGATGTGAATGTGTGTGGGCATCTCGGGATCCTGCCTCTAGTTCGGGGAGCTCGTGACAGGGGTGACCGCGTTATAGAAGATCGCCGCCGCGGCACCAGTGGGTGCGCCCGTGCAGCACGGCCACGAATACCACGTTACGACGATCGACTGATTGAAGGAGATGCCGCCGGGCGGCCACCAGTGCATCGTCGCCCCGCCGCAGTTCCAGAAGGTGCAGAACTCCCCGCCGAGGACGTCGCCCTGTTGCATCCAGTTCGCCCCATACCAGGACATCCACCCGTTGAGCACAACCTGGCCGTCGATGTAGATCGTGATGACGCCGTCAGGGTTGTTGTTCCCGCCCCAGCACAGGCATGTGTCGAACTGGATGCCTTGGAACACGCCCTGGCCCTGGAAGTTGATGATCGTGGCCGTCTGGCCTCTGCCGACTTGTGCCCAGCACAGCCAGCAATTGTTGGTCAAGATCGTGCCGGCCGCGTCGCCCTGGGAGGTTTGGATCTGGCCGTTCGCGTTCGTCGGCAGAGCAACCCGGATCCGGCCGGCTGAGTCGAGGTTCTGCTCCACGACGGGGATCGGCGTCGTGGCCTTGGCGGTTGCCGCGCTAGCGGTCGTCGCCGTGGTGAAAGAAACCAAGCTCGCGGCCCCGCCGACGAGGATCATGATCGAACCGATCGCAAATGCGATAAGAGCGCGCCCGGTGACAACGATATTTCGCGTCTTCACGAGCGCGACCCCTGCTCACGACGGTTACAACCGCCCGAGAACCGGACCATCGGCGACGAAATCCCCCCCAGCAGCTGGTGCGCCCACACAAGACGCTCTAGCGCTCAGGATACGGGTCGCCGATGGAGGTGTCAACGTGCGTCGGCGACGTAGGGGAAGGCGGGGATCACCGGACCCGCCAACCGGACCCGCCAACCGTCGGTGCCTCCTTGGTCGCCACCCGGGCAGCTCCATCGGCGAAGCGGTCGCGTTCCGGGGGCAACTTTGACCCGCAGCCGTGGATCGTCTGGGCAAGACCCCGGACATGGACTCTGGAATGTCCGCTTGATCCATGATTAGATATGTGTGGTCGCCACAAGATCGCTGGGCGCGTGCGTTTGGGTCGGCCCGGTTGCCCCGTGGGTATCGTGCGAAGTGACCGAGGGGCGTGGTCCCACAGGGGGGAGCGGATGGTTCGACGTGCGAGGATCGGCGGCAGGCACCACCGCCGCATCCGCACCCTCGACCCAGCGGCGCGCCGGTCCTCCGTCGGGGCGACCCTCGTCGAGGTCGTCCTCGCCCTCGCCATTCTGGTTGTCGTCCTGGTGCCCGCG
>JAJZBS010000041.1 GCA_021851885.1 Actinomycetes bacterium
CCCCCCTCCGCCGCCGGTCCCGCCGGCCACGGCCCTCCCGGCCGACGCGCGCGCCCCGTCGGAGGAGGCGAGCGCCGCCGCGACGGCACGGAGGGTCCGATCGGGAGAGTCGACTGCCACCGAGACGGTCGGGGCGTACCTCGCCGCCATCGCCGGCAACGAGGAGCGGGTTGGCGCGTTCACGACGCTCCTCGCCGGCGAAGCCCGCGCGGCTGCCGCCGCGGTCGACGACATCGTCGCTTCGGGCGGCGACCCCGGCGCGCTCGCCGGCGTCCCGATCGCCCTCAAGGACAACCTGTGCACCCGGGGGATCGAGACCACCTGCGCCTCGAAGATCCTCATGGGTTGGCACCCCCCTTACGACGCGACGGTCGTGCGGCGTGTCGTCGAAGCGGGCGCCGTCGTCGTCGGCAAGTGCAACCTCGACGAGTTCGCGATGGGATCGTCGACGGAGCACTCGGCGTTCGGCCCCACCCGCAACCCCTGGGACCTCGAGCGCGTGCCCGGAGGATCGAGCGGGGGGAGCGCGGCCGCGGTCGCAAGCGGGTTCGCACCGCTGGCACTCGGCTCGGACACAGGCGGCTCCATCCGCCAGCCTGCGGCATTCTGCGGGGTCGTCGGGGTGAAGCCGACCTACGGTCTCGTGTCCCGGTTCGGGCTCATCGCCTTCGCGAGCTCGCTCGACCAGATCGGTCCCTTCGCCCGGAGCGTCGCCGACGCGGCCCTCCTGCTGGGCGTGATCGCGGGGCACGATCCTTGTGACAGCACGGCTTTGGACCGCCCCGTCCCCAGCCTTGCCGCAGCGCCGGGTGAAGGTGTCGACGGTATGCGCGTCGGCGTCGTCACCGAGCTCGTCGACGGCGCCGATCCCGATGTCGCCGATCGGGTGCGCGCGGCGGCTGCGGCCGTCGCAGCAGCAGGAGCACACGTCGAAGAGGTGTCCATCCCCGTGCTCGCCCACGCGCTGCCGGCGTACTACATCCTCGCCCCCGCCGAGGCGTCGTCGAACCTCGCCCGTTACGACGGCGTCCGCTACGGCCTACGGGTCGACGCCGGTGATGCGGCGTCCATGAACGCGCAGACGCGCGCCGCGGGCTTCGGCGCGGAGGTCAAGCGCCGGATCATGCTCGGCACCTACGCCCTGTCGGCGGGCTACTACGAGGCGTACTACGGACAGGCCCAGCGTGTCCGGACCCTCATCATCGACGCCTTTGGCGCCGCCTACGAGCGCTGCGACGCTCTCGTGGCGCCGACGACGCCGACGACGGCGTTCGCCTTCGGTTCGCGCACGGCCGATCCGTGGGCGATGTACATGTCGGATGTCTGCACAGTGCCGTCGAACCTTGCGGGCCATCCAGCGATGAGCGTTCCTTTCGGTGCCGGTGCAGACGGGATGCCCGTCGGCGTCCAGGTGATGGCACCGTCTCTCGGGGAGGTGGCGATGTTCCGGGTCGCCGGCGCCATCGAGCACGCCGCGCGCACAGCCAACGACGCCGGGGCAGAGGGGGCCGCCGGGTGACCACGGTCTGGGAGACGGTCATCGGCCTCGAGGTCCACTGCGAGCTGCTGACCCAGACGAAGCTCTTCTGCGGGTGCCGCAACGCATTCGGCGACGAGGCGAACACCAACGTCTGTCCCGTCTGCCTCGGCCTGCCGGGATCGCTCCCGGTCCTCAACGAGCACGCCGTCGAGCTCGCGATGCGGATCGGCCTTGCCCTCAACTGCGCGGTGCGCCCGTCGACATTCCACCGCAAGAACTACTTCTATCCGGACATGCCCAAGGACTACCAGGTCACGCAGTACGACGAGCCGCTCAACGTCGGTGGTCACCTCGAGCTGGCCTCGGGGCGGCGCATCACGATCGAGCGCGCCCATATGGAGGAGGACACCGGCAAGACGACGCACGTGGGTGGCCGCGGCCGCCTGCACGACGCCGACTACTCGCTGGTGGACTACAACCGCGCGGGGGTGCCCCTCGTCGAGATCGTCTCCGCTCCCGACATCCGCTCGGCGGCAGAAGCCCGCGACTACGTCGCAGAGCTGCGCGCGATTCTCGTTGCCACCGGGGCGTCGGACGGGCGGATGGAAGAGGGCTCGTTGCGCGTCGACGCCAACGTGTCGGTGCGCCCCGCCGGAGCCGACGTCTTCGGCACGCGATGCGAGATCAAGAACCTCAACTCCTTGCGGTCGCTCGGCCGCGCGGTCGAGAGCGAAGCTGCCCGCCAGATCGCACTCATCGAAGCGGGCGAGCGGGTCGTCCAGCAGACGCGCCACTGGGACGAAGAGGCCCAGCGCACGGTTGCGACGCGCTCGAAGGAAGAGGCCTTCGACTACCGGTACTTCCCCGAGCCCGACCTCGTCCCCCTGGCCCCGGCCGACGAGTGGCGCGCGGCGGTGGCCGCAGGACTGCCGGTCTTGCCGGCGCAGAGGCGTGCACGTCTCGGGGAGCTCGTCGGCGCGGGGGCCGGCAGTGAGGATCGCGCGGTCGGCGACCAGGTCGCCACAGTCGTCGCGCAGGGCCTTGACGACCTCGTCGTCGCCGCCATCGAAGCAGGCGCCGACCCGCAGCGAGCGCTCAACCGGGCGGCCAACGAGGCGGCGGCCGACGCCGACGGTGCGAGCAGGCTGGACCCGGCGTCCTTCGCCCAGCTCCTCGTGATGGAAGGCGACGGCCGCTTGAGTGCCACGCAGGCCAAGGCGGTTCTCGCCGCAATGCTTTCCGGTGGCGGGAACCCGGCCGACATCGCGGCCCAAAAGGGTTTCAAGCCACTCGATGCGAGCGAGCTCGCAGGCGTCGTCGACGAGGTGGTCGGCGCCAACCCCGGGGAGTGGGAGCGCTTCTGCGGGGGGGAGGACAAGGTGATCCAGTTCCTCGTCGGCCAAGTGATGAAGGCGACCCGCGGCAAGGCCGACGGCAAGGCCGTCATCGCTCTTCTCCAATCCCGCAGGGGCTGATCCGCCCGGCCTGGGCCGGCCCCGGTGCGCGCCGCCAGCCCAACTGCCGGCTCGACACTCAGGGCGCGCCGCCCGAACAGACGTCGAGAGCGAGCCTAGAGAATGGGGTCTGCGCGAGCCCCTATCCTTTCCCCATGACCGACGCCACCCCGCCGCAGCGCTCGCCCCTCAAGATCCGCAGCTACGAGGTCACCGAGGGCGACCGGCGCGCACCGGCGCGGGCGATGCTGCGGGCAATCGGGATGACCGACCGGGACTGGGACAAGCCTCAGATCGGTATCGCGTCATCCTGGAACGAGGTGACGCCGTGCAACATGCCGCTCGCGCGCTTGGCGAAGCAGGCGAAGGAGGGGGTGCGCGACAAAGGGGGCTTTCCGGTCGAGTTCGTGACGATCGCGGTTTCCGACGGGATCTCCATGGGCCACGAGGGAATGCGAGCCTCGCTCGTCAGCCGGGAGGTCATCGCCGACTCGGTGGAGACGGTGATGCACGCGGAGCGCTTCGACGGGCTCGTCATTCTTGCCGGCTGCGACAAGTCACTCCCGGGGATGCTCATGGCCGCGGCTCGGCTCAACCTGCCCGCGTGCTTTGTCTACGCGGGGTCGATCATGCCCGGGCGTGTGCGCGACGAGGCCGTGGACATCGTCACGGTCTTCGAAGCGGTGGGCGCGCGTGCCGCGGGGACGATGTCGGCCGAGGAGCTGTCGGTCATCGAGCACAACGCCTGCCCCACCGAGGGGGCATGTGCAGGGATGTTCACGGCCAACACCATGGCGTCGGTCGCCGAGGCACTCGGCATGGCACTTCCGGGGAGCGCGACGCCCCCGGCCGTCGACCGGCGCCGCGACATGGCCGCCTTCGCGTCCGGGAGCACGGTCGTGGACCTGCTGGCCTCGGACATCCGTCCTCGCCAGATCATGACCCACGCCGCGTTCGAGAACGCGATCGCCGTCGTCATGGCCCTCGGGGGCTCGACGAACGCCGTCCTGCATCTCCTTGCCATCGCGCACGAAGCGCACGTCGACCTGACGCTGGACGACTTCAACAAAGTCGCAGCGCGGGTCCCGCACCTCGCCGACACGAAGCCGCACGGCCTGTTCCACATGGTCGATATCGACAGGGTCGGCGGCCTGCCCGTCATCATGGCAGAGCTTCTCGAAGCAGGCCTGCTTCACGGGGACTGCCTGACCGTCACAGGCCGGACGGTGGCCGAGAACCTCGCCGCGGCCCAGCCGCCGAAGCCGGACGGGGTCGTCATCCACGAGATCGGCCGCCCGATCCACCCCGACGGCGGGATCGTCGTGTTGACCGGGTCGCTCGCTCCCAAAGGATCGGTCGTCAAGGTGGCCGGGCTCGACACCGGCTATTTCGACGGGCGTGCTCGCGTCTTCGACGGCGAAGACGTAGCGATGGACGCCATCCTCGCCGGTTCCATCGAGCCGGGGACCGTGCTCGTCATCCGCCACGAAGGCCCGAAGGGTGGTCCGGGAATGCGCGAGATGCTGGCGGTGACCGGTGCCCTCAAGGGGGCCGGTCGCGGCGGTGACTGCGCCCTCGTCACCGACGGGCGTTTCTCCGGCGGCACCCACGGGTTCTGCGTCGGTCATGTCGCACCGGAGGCCGTCGACGGGGGTCCGATCGCCTTCGTCGCTGACGGGGACCGCATCGTCCTCGACGTCGCCGAGCGGCGGATCGACCTCGACGTGAGCACCGCCGAGCTGGATCGGCGCAGGGAGGACTGGAAGCTCCCCGCGCCGCGCTACACCTCCGGCGTGCTCGCGAAGTACGCCCGGCTGGTCACCGGTGCCGACAAAGGTGCGGTGACCGAGCCATGAACGGGCGCGCGCGGGGCACCTACTTGCCACGCGCGACGAGCCCATGGCATCATGGTCACGCGATGTCTTTTGCCGGAACGCTCGTAGTTACCTAAGCGCACGACCCGAACGGTTCGTGCGCGCTCGACCTCCCGAAAGGGAGGTCGTTTTGTTTCCCGGGGGCCGTCCCGGGGGCAACGGGGCTCGGATGACCGGGGCAAGCACTGCCCGATGCACGGGTTCCGACCGCACCGGATCGGCGAGGGCGCCCGTGACGGCCGCCGAGTGACGATCACGACAGAAGAGACGACATGCGAAGAGGAGACGGAGGCCGATGAAGCTGACAGGAGCCCAAGCACTGATCAAGAGCCTCGAGCAGAAGGGCGTCGAGGTCATCTTCGGGCTACCCGGAGGTGCGATCCTCCCTGTCTACGACCCGATCCTCGACTCGTCGATACGTCACGTCCTCGTCCGGCACGAGCAGGGAGCGGGCCACATGGCCGAGGGCTATGCCCACGTGACCGGCCGTCCGGGCGTCGCGATGGTCACGAGCGGTCCCGGCGCGACGAACATCGTGACGCCGCTCGCCGACGCCTACATGGACTCGGTCCCGCTCGTCGTCATCACAGGTCAGGTCGCCACGGCAGCGATCGGCACGGACGCCTTCCAAGAGTGCGACACCACCGGTGTCACGATGGGCGTGACAAAGCACAACTGGCTGATCACCGATGCCCAGGACATCCCCCGCACCGTCGCCGAGGCGTTCCACGTCGCGACGACGGGCCGGCCCGGGCCGGTCCTGATCGACGTGCCGAAGGACGTCTCGAACGACCTCGTCGACTGGTACTGGCCCGATTCGGTCGAGCTCCCGGGCTACCAACCGCTGACCGGTGCCGACCCAGCTCTCGTGCGCGAGGCCGCCGAGCTCATCGCCCGGTCGGCCCGCCCGGTCGTCTACGCCGGCGGCGGCATCTTGAAGGCGCGGGCCTCCGACGCCCTGGGCGAGCTCGTCCAGCGCACCGGCATTCCCGTCGTGACCACTTTGATGGCCCGCGGCGCCTTTCCCGACGACCACCCGCTGTGCCTCGGCATGCCCGGGATGCACGGGAACTACACGGCGGTGACCGCGATGCAAAAGAGCGACCTCCTGATCGCGCTGGGGAGCCGCTTCGACGACAGGATCACGGGCAAGCTCGCGGCGTTCGCCCCCGGGGCCAAGGTGATCCATGTCGACATCGACCCGGCCGAGCTCGGCAAGGTGCGCAAGCCCGACGTCGGGATCGCCGCAGACTGCCGCCTGGCCATCGAGGCCCTCATCGACGCTCTCGCCGCCATCGGCGTCGGAGGCGGCGCTCCTGCGGCCGGAACGCCGGGGCACAGCCGGCCGGACCTCGCCCCGTGGACCGCCCAGATCCGGGCGTGGCAGGAGCAGTTCCCGCTCTCCTACGATCGGGCCGCTCCCGGACCTCCCCTCAAGCCGCAGTACGTCGTCGAGGCGCTGCGGGACAACACGCCCGACGACACGGTCCTCGTCGCCGGCGTTGGCCAGCACCAGATGTGGGCGTCGCAGTACTGGCGCTTCCGCCACCCCTACACCTGGGTCAACTCAGGTGGCCTCGGCACGATGGGTTTCGCCGTCCCGGCCGCCATCGGAGCCAAGGTCGGCCGGCCGGGTGCGACCGTGTGGGCGATCGACGGCGACGGATGCTTCCAGATGACCGCCCAGGAGCTCGTGACCGCCTCCGCCGAGCGGATCCCCGTCAAGATCGCCATCTTGAACAATGCCTACCTGGGCATGGTCCGCCAGTGGCAGGAGATGTTCTACGACGAGCGCTACTCGGAGGTGTACCTGTCCCCGGACCTGCCCGACTACGTCGGGTGGGCCGAGGCGATGGGCTGCGTCGGGCTGCGGGTGACCGAGCCGGAGGAAGTGGTCCCGGCCATCGAGAAGGCGAACGACGTCGACGACCGCCCGGTGGTCATCGACTTCCGGACCGACGCCGCCGAGAAGGTCTACCCGATGGTTCCCGCAGGAGCGTCGAACGACGAGATCGTCGTCGACCCCCTCCACGGCCAGGGAGGGCGTTGAGATGCATGCATCCCCCGCAGGAGGCCACGCACCCGTGCCGCCGTCGGCGCGCACGAGCGGTCGCCCGCACGTGCTGTCCGTGCTGGTCGAGAACCGGGCGGGAGTGCTCGCTCGGGTCGCCAGCCTGTTCAGCCGTCGCGGGTTCAACATCTTCTCGCTTGCCGTTGCGCCGACAGACGACGAGCGCTTCAGCCGGATCACGATCGTCGTCGATGTCGAGTCCTCGCCGCTCGAGCAGGTGATCAACCAGCTCAACAAGCTGATCAACGTGGTCGCGATCTCAGAGCTCGACCCGGCGGACGCGACCGAGCGGGAGCTGTTGCTCGCCACGGTCACCGCCGACGCCCGGGTGCGTGGGCAGGTCGTCCAGCTGGTGAGCATGTTTGCCGGCAAGATCGTCGACGTCGGGGTCGATCAGCTCACCGTCATGGTTGCCGGTGCACCGGCCAAGGTGGACGACTTCGAGAGGTTGGTCCGGCCATTCGGTATCGTCGAGCTACAGCGCACGGGCCGCGTGGCGCTGCCACGCCTGGGCCAGCCCATCGACGAGCCCGGACGTGATGGGTGACGGGCCCGCCGAAAGCCGAGAGTCAACAAGCCGAGAGTCAACAAGCCGAGAGGGAGGCCGAGATGGCAACGCTGTTCTACGAGAAGGACGCCGACGCCGAGCTGATCAAGGGGCGCAAGGTCGCCGTCATCGGGTACGGGTCGCAGGGCCATGCCCACGCGCTCAACCTTGCCGAGTCCGGCGTCGACGTGCGCGTGGGGCTGCGTGAAGGGTCGTCGTCGGCCGCCAAGGCCGCCAAGGCCGGGCTGGCGGTGACCACGGTCGCCGAAGCCGCCGCCGAGGGCGACGTCGTCGTCATCCTGCTGCCCGATACGGAGCAGGCCGCCGTCTACGAAGAGCAGATCGCCCCGAACCTGGCCGACGGCGACGCGCTCGTGTTCGCGCACGGGTTCAACATCCGGTTCGGCCTCGTCACGCCTCCGCCTGCCGTCGACGTCGTCATGGTGGCCCCGAAGAGCCCCGGGCATCTCGTGCGCCGCACATACACCGAGGGTGGGGGAGTCCCTTCGCTTCTCGCCGTCCACCAGGACGCCTCCGGCAAGGCCCACGCTCTCGGGCTGTCGTATGCGCATGCACTCGGCGCAACCCGGGCGGGCGTCCTCGACACGACTTTTGCCGAGGAGACCGAGACCGACCTCTTCGGCGAACAGGTGGTCCTGTGCGGCGGCGTGACCGCCCTCGTGACCGCCGGCTTCGAGACCCTCGTCCAAGCCGGGTACCAGCCGGAGTCGGCCTACTTCGAGTGCCTCCACGAGCTCAAGCTGATCGTCGACCTCATGTACGAGCAGGGGATCTCGGGCATGCGCTTCTCGGTGTCCGACACCGCCGAGTACGGCGACATGACCCGCGGGCCGCGCCTCATCAACGACGCCGTGCGCGCCGAGATGCGCAGCATCCTCGACGAGATCCAAGACGGGCGGTTCGCCGCCGAGTGGGTGGCAGAGAACAAGGCCGGCCGGCCGCACTTCGCAGAGCTGCAGGCCAAGGGGGCCGCGCACCAGATCGAAGACGTCGGCGCCCGCCTGCGGGCGATGATGCCGTTCGTCTCCGCCGGCCGCCAGCGCCTCGAGGACGTCTCCGGCGGCTGATGCCGGCTCAGTCGCCGAGCGCCGCGACGACGTGATCGACGCAGGCGCAGAGCGCTTCGACGTCGGACGGCTCGACGGCGGGGAACATGGCGATGCGGAGCTGGTTGCGGCCGAGCTTGCGGTAGGGCTCTGTGTCGACGACGCCGTTTGCCCGGAGCACCTTGGCGACGACCGCTGCGTCGACTGCCTCGTCGAAGTCGATCGTCCCGACGACGTGGCTGCGCTCGTCCGGCTTGGCGACGAACGGTGTGGCAAAGCCCGACGCTTCGGCCCACCCGTAGAGGATCTCTGCCGAGCGATCACAGCGCGAGGCGGTCGCCTCCAGCCCGCCGAGGCCGAGCATCCACTCGATCTGGTTCGCGAGCAGGTACAGCGTGGCGAGGGCGGGGGTGTTGTAGGTCTGGTCGAGCCGGGAGTTGTCGATCGCGATCGACAGGTCCAAGAACGCCGGCACCCACCGACCCGACGCCTTGATCGCCGTCACGCGGGCGACGGCAGCCGGGGACAGCAGCGCAACCCACAGGCCGCCGTCTGCGGCGAAGCACTTCTGGGGGGCGAAGTAGTAGGCGTCGCACTCGCCGACGTCCACCCGCAGGCCTCCGGCGCCAGAGGTGGCGTCGACCGCGACGATCGAGCCAGGCGACCCCCCCGGTCCCGTGGTGGTTCCTTGTGGCCGGCGGATCTCCATGGCGACGCCCGTCGAGGTCTCGTTGTGGGTCAGCGCGTATAGGTCGACGCCCTCGTTGGGGGCCGGTTCCGGATGGGTGCCCGCCGCAGACTCGATGATCTCGGGATCGGCGAGGTGGGGGGCCGCTTTGGCCGCGGCGGCGAACTTCGACGAGAACTCGCCGAAGGCAAGGTGCTGGCTGCGGTGCTCAATGAGGCCGAAGGTGGCCATGTCCCAAAAACAGGTGGCACCACCGTTGCCGAGGGCCACCTCGTAGCCGTCAGGGAGGTCGTACAGGGACGCGAGGCCCGCGCGGATCCGCCGGACCACCGAGCGCACGCCATCACGACGGTGGCTCGTCCCGAGGTAGCCCGGTGCGGCAGCGTCGAGTGCGTCGACAGCCTCGTTGCGGACCTTGGAGGGACCGGAGCCGAACCTGCCGTCGGAGGGCAGGAGGTCAGAAGGAATGGTGATGGATGTGGGGTCTGAGGGCGCTCGCACGTGTGCAAGCATGGCACTTGTGACAGCCCCCTCCGCAACCGTCCCGGAACCACCTCGGGCGTCCGCCGGGACCGGGAGGATCTCGGCGCGCATCGCCGCGGTGAAGCCGTCGGCGACGCTTGCCGTCGACGCGCGGGCGAAGGCGCTGAAGGCTGCGGGGGAGCACGTCATCGGCTTCGGCGCAGGCGAGCCCGATTTCGCGACCCCGGACCACATCGTCGAGGCGGCGGTCGCCGCATGCCGGGATCCGCGCAACCATCGCTACACGCCCGTCGCAGGCCTGCCCGAGCTGCGTGAGGCGATCGCGGCGAAGACGATGCGCGACTCGGGACTTGGCGTGGAAGCCTCCCAGGTGCTCGTCACCAACGGGGGCAAGCAGGCGATCTACAACGCGTGTGCCACCCTTCTCGATCCCGGCGACGAGGTCCTTTTGCCGGCGCCTTTCTGGCCGACGTACCCCGAGGCGATCGCGCTGGCAGGAGGCGTCCCCGTCGTCGTGGCGACCGATGCGTCCACCGGATTCCGCGCCACGGCCGACCAGCTCGAGGCGGCCCGCACGGCCCGGACCAAGATGGTCTTGTTCGTCTCGCCGTCGAACCCGACGGGTGCTGTCTACCCGCCTGCCGAGATCGAAGCCATCGGCCGGTGGGCCGCGGCGTCGGGCCTGTGGGTGCTCGCAGACGAGATCTACGAGCACCTCGTCTACGGCGACGCCGTTCACGCCTCCCTTCCGGCACTCGTGCCCGAGGCCGCCGAACGCTGCATCGTGGTCAACGGCGTGGCCAAGACCTACGCCATGACGGGCTGGCGGGTCGGTTGGATGATCGGTCCCACCGACGTCGTCGCCGCGGCGGCAAGCCTGCAGTCCCAGAGCACCTCGAACGTCGCCAACGTGTCACAGCGGGCCGCGCTCGCCGCCGTCGGCGGGGACCTGGCAGCGGTGGCATCGATGCGCGCGGCCTTCGACCGCCGCCGGCGCACCATGCTGCGCATGCTGGGCGAGATCGCCGGCGTCACCTGCGTCGAGCCGCACGGCGCGTTCTACGCGTTCCCGTCGGTTGCCGGCGTCTACGGTGAGATCGACGGCAGGGCCGTGCGCTCCTCGGCGGACTTCGCCGAGGTGGCTATCGACCTCGCGAAGGTGGCCGTCGTGCCCGGCGAGGCGTTCGGTGCACCGGGGTACCTGCGGATGTCGTACGCACTGGGCGACGAGGAGATGGCCGAAGGCATCGAGAGGCTGCACGCGATGATCACGAAGATCACGCGATGATCACCAGGCACGAGCGATAGGAGGGACGGACAACCGCATGGCTCGGATACTTGTCACCGAGAAGCTTGCCGAGGGCGGCATCGAGAAGATGCGCGCCGCGGGCCACGACGTCGACGTCCGGCTCAACATGTCGCCGGGCGACCTCGTTGACGCCGCAGCGGACGCGGACGCCATCGTCATCCGATCGGCGACGACCGTCAACGCCGAGGTGCTCGCCGCCGGATCCCATCTCGTCGTCGTCGGGCGGGCGGGGATCGGGCTCGACAACGTCGATGTCGCCGCCGCGACCCGGCGCGGGGTCATGGTGGTCAACGCACCGGAGTCGAACGTCCTGTCGGCCGCCGAGCACGCGATGGGCCTCCTGTTGGCCCAGGCCCGCAACATCCCCCAGGCGCATGCGGCACTGGTGTCAGGGAGCTGGGAGAGGTCGCGCTGGACCGGCGTCGAGCTGCACGGCAAGGTCCTCGGCGTCATCGGACTCGGCAAGGTGGGCGCCCTCGTCGCGCAGCGGGCGCTTGCCTTCGGGATGCGCCTCGTCGCCTACGACCCCTACGTGTCGCCGGAGCGAGCGCGCCATATGGGCGTCAAGCTCATGTCGCTCGATGATCTCGTCGCCGAATCGGACTTCGTGTCCATCCACCTGCCGAAGACCCCGGAGACGATCGGGTTGATCAACGCCGACCTGCTCGCCCGTGCCAAGGTGGGGTTGCGCATCGTCAACACGGCACGCGGCGGGATCATCGACGAAGCGGCTCTGGCCACGTCGATCGCGAGCGGCCACACCGGCGGTGCCGCGCTCGACGTCTTCGAGGCGGAGCCGTGCACCGAGTCCCCGCTGTTCTCCCTCGATCCGGTCGTCGTCACCCCGCACCTCGGTGCGAGCACCCACGAGGCCCAGGACAAGGCAGGGGAGACGATCGCCGAGCAGGTCCTCCTCGCCCTCGCCGGCGAGTTCGTTCCCTTTGCAGTCAACGTCGGGGCGGCGGCGGCTTCTGAGACCGTCCGGCCCTTCCTGCCGCTCGCCGAGCAGCTGGGGAGGTTCTTCGCCGGGCTCCACGACGGGATGCCCGACAAGCTCGAGATCGACTACCAAGGGGGGCTGGCCTCCGAGGACACGCGCATCCTCACCCTGTCGGCGCTGAAAGGCATCTTCGCAGCAGGAACCGAAGAGCCGGTCTCCTACGTCAATGCACCCCAGCTCGCCGAGGAACGGGGACTCGAGATCCGCGAAGCGGTCACGGCGACGAGCCGCGACTTCGTCAACCTCGTGACCTTGCGCAGCGCGACGCACTCTCTCGGGGGGACCCTTTCGGGCATTCGCGGGGATCCGCGCATCGTCATGGTCGACGACCACACCGTCGAGGTGCCCCCGGCGCCCCACATGCTCGTCGTGCGCAACGACGACAGCCCGGGCATGATCGGCGTGGTCGGCTCGGCGATCGGGAGTGCCGGAGTCAGCATCTCGTCGATGGCCGTCGGCCCGTCGGCGGGTGGCCAGACTGCTCTCATGGTGCTGTCGACGGACCGTCCCGTCCCCGCCGCGACGGTCGCGGACCTGCGCAAGAGCAAGGGGATCCTCGACGTGCACCAGGTCACGGCGATCTGATCCGCAGGCGGCGGCCTTGACGCGCGCCCGGCGATTTGCGAGCATGGGCATGATGAATACAGCCGCGCGCACATCTGTGGCCGTCACGGCAACCCTCCTCCTTACCTGACGGCGAGCGCACCGCGCTCGCCTGACCTCCTGCGCCTTCGGGCCAGGAGGTTTTTTGTTGCACGCGAACGGCGGCGACGGAGCCAGGTACGGACTAAGGGGAACGGACGAACGGGAAACGAAAGCGAGCAGAGCGATGAACACAAGCGACAGCCACGTGACAATCTTCGACACGACCCTTCGCGACGGGGAGCAGTCGCCGGGCATCTCGCTCGACGCGGCCGAGAAGCTGGAGATCGCCGAGCAACTCGCACGCCTTGGCGTCGACTACATCGAGGCGGGCTTTCCGGTGGCGAGCGAAGGGGACTTCGACGCCGTCCGCACCATTGCGCGCACCGTCCGGGGACCGGCGATCGCCGGGCTCTCGCGTACGAACCTCTCCGACGTCGACCGGTGCTGGGACGCCCTCAAAGACGCCGAGCGTGCCCGCATCCACGTGTTCATCTCGACGAGCCCGGTCCACATGAAGCACATGCTCAAGATGGACGAGGCCCAGGTGCTCGCCGAGACACACGCGGGCGTCGCCCGGGCACGGGAGCACACCGACGACGTCGAGTTCAGCCCCCAAGACGCGACGCGCACCCCGCTCGACTTCATGATCGCCGTGCTGGCCGCGGCCGTCGAAGCGGGTGCGACGACGCTGAACATCCCCGACACCGTCGGCTACGGGATCCCCTGGGACTTCGGGGCCCTGATCCAGTACATCGCCAAGAACATCCCGGGCGACTACATCCTGTCGACGCACTGCCACGACGACCTCGGCCTCGCCACAGCCAACAGCCTCGCCGGCGTCCAGGCCGGAGCGCGCCAGGTCGAGGTCTGCGTGAACGGTCTCGGCGAGCGGGCGGGCAACGCCTCGCTGGAAGAGGTCGTCATGGCGCTGGCGATCCGCCCGGACCAGTTCCCCGGGCTGTCGACGCGGGTGCGGACCGAGGAGCTCGCGCGCACGAGCCGCCTCGTCGCCCGCCTGACGGGATACCCGGTCCAGTACAACAAAGCCGTCGTCGGCCGGAACGCGTTCCAGCACGAGTCCGGGATCCACCAGCACGGCGTGCTCGCCGAACGCTCGACGTACGAGATCATCGATGCGTCCACCGTCGGCCAGATCGGGAGGCAGATCGTCCTCGGGAAACACTCCGGCCGCCACGCCTTCGCCGACACCCTGGCCAAGCTCGGGATCGTCGTCCACGGCGACGCCCTCAACGCGGCGTTTGCCCGGTTCAAGGACCTGGCCGACCGCAAGGTCGAGATCACCGAGGCCGACCTCGAAGCCATCGTCGCCGAAGAGATCGGCGGCGTCGAGGAGGCCGGCTTCACCCTCGAGTCCCTGGAGGTCGCGGGCGGCACCGTGGGGGTGCCCCGGGCCCATGTCGTCCTCGGCCGCAAGGGGGCCAAGGCGGAGGCGACGAACGAGGGCAACGGCATGATCGACGCCGCCTTCCAGGCGATCCGCTCCGCGACCGGCGTCGAGGCGAAGTTGCGGGATTTCAACGTCTCGTCGGTCACCGGCGGCGCCGACGCGCTGGCAGACGTCGTGGTCCAGCTCGAGGCCGGGGCGGTGCGCGTCTCGGGGCGCGGGGTCGCGACCGACGTCGTCGAGGCGGCGGCGCGTGCGTACCTGAACGCGGTCAACCGTGTCTTGCGTGCCCAGGCCCGGGCCGAGGTCCGCAAAGTCGAGATCGGCCCGTAGGGCTGATCTCGACTCAGGCGCTCGTGACGGGCAGCCAGGCGGGACGGCGCTGCTCGAAGGAGTCGATGTCGCCGGCGTGGCGCAGGGTGAGCCCGACGTCGTCCCAGCCGTTGACGAGCCGCTCCCGCACGAACGGATCGAGGGTGAAGGGCGCTTCGATGCCTGCCGCCGGGGCGGCCACGGTCGCTCGCTCGACGTCGACTGTTATCTCGGTTGACGGATCGGCGACGACGGCCTCGATCAGCCGGCGAGCCACCTCGGGGGCGACCTCGACGGGGACGAGACCGGCCTTGGTGCAGTTGTTGCGGAAGATGTCGGCAAATCGCGCCGAGACGACGGCTTGGAACCCGTAGTCCATGAGAGCCCACACTGCATGCTCGCGAGACGATCCCGTCCCGAAGTTTTGCCCTGCGACGAGGATCGTCGCCCCCTGGTACTCCTCGGCATTGAGGACGAAGCTGCGATCGTCGCGCCACTCGGCGAACAGCCCGGCGCCGAAGCCGGTGCGCTCGACGCGTTTCAGCCAGTCCGAGGGGATGATCTGATCGGTGTCGACGTCGGAGCGGTCGAGGGGGACCGCACGGCCGGTGACGACGCGCACGGGCTTCACGACAGGTCCCCCGGAGCGGAGAAGTGGCCGGCGACCGCGGTGGCCGCGGCGACGGCGGGAGAGACGAGGTGGGTGCGCCCGCCCCGGCCTTGGCGACCCTCGAAGTTCCGGTTTGACGTCGAGGCACACCGCTCGTGCGGGGCGAGCTTGTCGGGGTTCATCGCAAGGCACATCGAGCACCCCGGTTCGCGCCACTCGAAGCCGGCGGCGGTGAAGACTTTGTCGAGCCCCTCTCGCTCCGCTTGGTCTTTGACCTGGCGGGAGCCGGGCACGCACAACGCCCGCATCCCGGCGCGTACCCTCCGGCCGTCGAGGACGGCGGCGGCGGCACGCAGGTCCTCGATGCGGGAGTTCGTGCACGATCCGATGAAGACGGTGTCGACGGGGATCTCTCGCACCGGCGTCCCCGCCTTCAAGCCCATGTAGTCGAGCGCCCGGCGGGCAGCCTCCTTCTCGGCCTCGGTACCGAGGCTGTCGGGATCCGGTACGGCACCACCGATCGGGGCGACCTGGGCCGGGTTCGTCCCCCAGGAGACATGGGGGCTCAGGGATGCCACGTCGATGACGACGGTGCGGTCGAAGCTCGCTCCTTCGTCGGTGGGGAGCATGCCCCACGCGTCGAGGGCTTCGGCCCACTGCGCGCCGCTCGGGGCGTGGGCCCGCCCCTCGAGGTAGGCGAAGGTGGTGTCGTCGGGCGCCACCATGCCGGCCCGGGCCCCGGCTTCGATGCTCATGTTGCACACCGTCATCCGCCCCTCCATGGACAGGCCGGTCACGGCGCTGCCCCGGTACTCGATGACGTGGCCGATGCCACCGCCGGTGCCGATCGTGCCGATGACGGCGAGGACGAGGTCCTTGGCGACGACACCGTCCGGCAGTGTTCCGTCGGCGACGACGGCCATTGTCTTCGGGCGGGCCGCCGGCAGCGTCTGGGTGGCGAGCACATGCTCGACCTCGCTCGTGCCGATCCCGAATGCGAGGGCTCCGAAAGCGCCGTGGGTCGAGGTGTGGCTGTCGCCGCAGACGATGGTCATGCCGGGAAGCGTGCGGCCCTGCTCGGGCCCGATGACGTGGACGATGCCTTGGCCGGCGTCGCCCATCGGGAAGAAGGTGATCCCGGCCTCGGCGCAGTTGGCGGCGAGGACCTCGAGCTGGCGGGCCGAAATCGGATCGGCGATCGGGCGGTCGATATCGGTCGTCGGCACGTTGTGGTCGGCGGTCGCCAGTGTCAGATCGGGCCGCCGCACGCGCCTGTGGGCAAGGCGCAACCCTTCGAAGGCCTGGGGGGAGGTGACCTCGTGGACGAGGTGAAGATCGATGTAGAGAAGGTCGGGCTCCCCGGTGCCCGCCCTGACGACGTGCGCGTCCCAGACCTTCTCGCTCAGGGTGCGCTTGCCAGACGGTGTCACTCGACGATCTCCACGATCTCCACGCGCAACGGGCCCCGGGGCGCTTCGTACTCCACGACCTCTCCGGCCTTCCGCCCGAGCAGGGCTGCGCCGAGCGGCGAACCGGGGGACACGACGGAGACGTCGTCGCGCTTTTCCTCGATGGAGCCGATGAAGTAGCGCTCGACCTCGTCGTCGCCTTGGTAGCGCAGCCCGACGACCGATCCGGGGGTCACCGTGTCGCCCCCCGAGGCTTGGACGATCACGGCGTCTTTGAGGACAGCCTGGATGTGGCGGATGCGCGCCTCCATCTTGCCCTGGGCGTCCTTGGCCGCGTGGTAGTCGCCGTTCTCGGAGAGGTCTCCGAGGGCACGCGCGGCTTCGATCGCCCGAGCGATCTCGACACGACCGCGGGTGGTCAGGTCCGCCAGCTCGGCGACGAGCCGGTCGCGCGTGGGCTCGGTGAGATGAGTCTCGGTCACCCCCCTGAGGCTAGCGAGTGCGCAGGGGCGCGTTGGCCGGAACCGTGCCATTGCGGGTGCTGTTGACGGGTCCGGCGGGCATGGGGGAGACTTTGCATCGCCATGAAGACCCTTCCCTCGCCGGTCGTCATCATCGCCTAGGCGCACGCCCTCCGGCGTGCGCCTCGACAACCGTCCACCTGGTGGGCGGTTTTTCATTTTCCAGGACCTGAACTCCAGGACCTGAACTCCAGGACCTGAACTCCAGGACAACAACCGGAAAGGAGCCCAGATCTCGTGCCAGGCACGCACAGTCATCGGGTCGCGCTCATCGGGGGCGACGGGATCGGCCCCGAGGTCGTCGCCGAAGCGTGCAAGGTCGTCGCCGCGGCGGGCGTCGCGCTGGACACCGTGTCCTACGACCTCGGCGCCGACCGCTACCTGCGCACGGGCGAAGTCTTGCCGGACCCCGTCCTCGAGGAGCTGCGCTCCTTTGACGCCATCCTGCTCGGTGCCGTCGGGCCCCCGGTCGGGTCGAGCACCGTGCCCCCGGGGACCCTCGAGCGGGGCCTTCTGCTCCGCCTGCGGTTCGCGCTCGATCTCTACGTGAACTTGCGGCCTTTCACTGGGATGGCGGGATCCCTCGCTGCGGGGGCCGACTTCGCCGTCGTGCGCGAGAACACCGAGGGCACCTACGCGGGCGAGGGCGGCTTCCTGCGCAAAGGCACGCCACAGGAGATCGCCACCCAGGGGTCGGTCAACACCCGTTTCGGCGTCGAACGCTGCGTGGCGTTCGCCTTCGAGCTGGCGCAGCGCCGCGACCGCAGGGCCCTGACCCTGGTCCACAAGACGAACGTGCTGACGTTCGCGGGTGAACTATGGCAGCGCACCGTCGACGAACTCGCCCCCCGGTACCCGGACATCACCGTCGACTACAACCATGTCGATGCCGCCTGCATCTACCTGGTGGACCGCCCGGGTGACTACGACGTCATCGTCACCGACAATCTCTTCGGTGACATCCTCACCGACCTGGCCGGGGCCGTGACCGGCGGCATCGGCTTCGCAGCGTCGGCCAACCTCAACCCGGACAGGACCGGGCCGTCGCTGTTCGAGCCGGTCCACGGCGCAGCCCACGACATCGCCGGGACAGGGCGCGCGAACCCGCTCGCCGCCATCCGCTCAGCCGCGATGATGCTGGACCATCTCGGCGACGGTGACGCCGCGCAGCGCGTGACCAAGGCGGTCCTCGACGAGGCCGCATCGTTCGATCCGTCGCGGACCACCGAAGAGATCGGTGACGCAATCGCAGGGAAGGTGTGACCCAGATGCCATTCGAGACCACCGAGAAGATCTGGCTCGACGGGGAGCTCGTCGACTGGGCCGAGGCGAGGGTGCACGTGCTCACCCACTCCCTCCACTACGGCTCGGGCGTCTTCGAGGGGATCCGCGCGTACGCCACGGAGCAGGGGCCGGCCGTGTTCCGGCTGCGCGAGCACGTGGCCCGTTTGTTTCGCTCAGCCAAGGTCTTCATGATCGAGATCCCGTTCACAGAAGACGAGATCGCCGAAGCCGTCCGCCAGATCGTGCGCGTCAACGGAGTCGAGTCGTGCTACATCCGCCCCGTCGCCTTCCTCGGTTACGGAGAGATGGGTCTCAACCCACTCCCGTGCGGCGTCCAGGTCGCCATCGCCTGCTGGCCGTGGGGGACCTACCTCGGCGACGACGGCGTCACCAAGGGCGTGACCGCCAAGATCAGCACGTGGCAGCGCCACGACCCGAATGCCGTGCCCGCCGCGGCAAAGGGGACGGGGATGTACGTGAACTCGTCGATGGCGAAAGTGGAAGCGCTGAAGGCCGGCTATGACGAGGCCATCCTGCTGTCGCCCCAGGGGCTTGTCTCCGAGTGCACGGGGGAGAACATCTTCGCGGTGCGCGACGGGCTGATCACGACCCCGGACAACTCCCTCGTCGGCGCGCTCGCGGGCATCACCCAGGACTCGGTGGTGACGATCGCGCGCGACCTCGGCTACGAGGTCCGATTCGGCGCGATCGTTCGCAGCGACCTGTACACCGCCGACGAGGTCTTCTTGACCGGCACCGCGGCAGAGGTCGTCCCGATCCGCGCGGTGGACGACCGGTCGGTGGGGACCGGCGTACCCGGCCCGGTGACCAAGCTGATCCAGGAGCAGTACTTCGCCGCTGTGCGCGGCGAGGTCGACCGGTACAAGGAGTGGCTCGACCATGTCCGCTGACGTACGACCAGATCGTGTCGAGATCCTCGACACGACGCTGCGCGACGGGAGCCAGATGGAAGGGCTGTCGCTCACCGTCGGCGACAAGTTCCGGGTTGCCGAGCAGCTCGACCTCCTCGGCGTCACCTACATCGAGGCGGGCTGGCCGGGGGCGAACCCGAAGGACGAGGAGTTCTTCGCGCGGGCTCCCACCGAGCTCACCCTCGGGCATGCGACTCTCGTCGCCTTCGGCTCGACCCGGCGCGCCGGGGTCCGTGCCGAGGACGACACCGTGTTGGCCCACCTCGTCGAAGCCGGCGCCCCGGTCGCCTGCATCGTCGCCAAAGCCTGGGACGTCCACGTCACCGACACGTTGCGCACGACGCTCGACGAGGCCGTCGCCATGGTCGCCGACTCCGTCACCTTCCTGCGCGACCACGGCCTGCGCGTCTTCGTCGACCTCGAGCACTACTTCGACGGGTACCGCACGAACCCCGCCTTCGCTCTCGACGTCCTCCACGCGGCGGAGCGTGCCGGAGCCGAGGTCCTCGTGCTCTGCGACACGAACGGCGGGACCCTCCCCGACCGTGTCGCGTCCACGGTCACCGACGCAGTCGCGGCAGCCCCGAACACGCGCATCGGCGTGCACTGCCACGACGATGTCGGGTGCGCCGTCGCGAGCTCGCTCGCTGCTGTCGCTGCCGGCGCCACCCATGTCCAGGGTTGCGTCAACGGCTACGGGGAGCGCACCGGGAATGCCGACCTGACAACACTCATCCCGAACCTCGTCTTGAAGCTCGGGATCGAGGCGGTGCCCGCCGGGCGCCTCGAACGCCTGACGCCGGTGGCGCACCATATCGCCGAGCTCGTCAACATCGCACCCGATCCCCAGCACCCCTACGTCGGCACCGGCGCTTTCGCGCACAAGGGCGGTCTGCACGTCAGCGCCATCCGGCGCCGGCGCGACGCCTACGAGCATGTCGATCCCGACCTCGTCGGCAACGGCACCCGCTTCGTCGTGAGCGAGATGGCCGGGCGGTCCACCCTCGAGCTGAAGGCCGAGGAGCTCGGCCTCGACCTGGACGGGGCGACACTCGCCGGTGTGCTGGACAAGCTGAAGAGCCTGGAGCACGCCGGTTACCACTTCGAGGTTGCCGACGGGTCCCTCGAGCTGCTCATGCGCGAGGCCACGGGCTGGCGGCAGGGCTTCTTCCGCATGGAGTCGTTCCGGGTGGTCACCGACCGCGGGTTCGGGGAGGGCGAGGGAACGGGCGAGCACAGCGGCGGGGCCCTCACGACCGAGGCGACCGTCAAGGTCCACGTCGGCGGTGAGCGCATCGTCGCCACGGCCGAAGGCAACGGACCGGTCAACGCCCTGGACGCCGCGTTGCGCAAGGCCATCGGCGCCCGCTTCCCCCACCTTGCGGCCGTGCATCTCACCGACTACAGAGTGCGTGTGCTCGACACGTCACACGGAACCGCAGCGGTGACGCGGGTCTTGCTCGACAGCACCGACGGTGACCGCGCCTGGTCGACGATCGGTGTGTCGGAGAACGTCATCGAGGCCTCCTGGCAGGCCCTGGCCGACTCGATCGTCTGCGGCCTGCTCGCAGCCGAGGGTACGTGCGGCGACAACAGAGAAAGCGAGGGAGAATGACCCAGCCGAGCTACGTCCCGATCTCCGAAGCGGACCAGGTCCGGCGCGCGTCCTCCTTGCGCATACCCGGGGCCGAGCCTGTGCGGCCGGCCGAGCACCGCGGACCTGTGCGCGCCGCAGGACCCCTGCTGGGGGACCCGGGGCCCGACCAGGGCTATGCACTCCGCCTGGCCGCACTGTTCCGCGACCGGCTCGAGCTGAGGCCCGGCGAGCATGCCCGCGACGTCGTCGCCGGCTGCGTCGCCGTCGCCATGCGCCGCTCCTCCCTCTATGGCCGGGCGCCGGTGGCCCGGGACCTCGAGCTCGCCTTCACCCTCTGGGGGTACCTCGGTGGCGCTCCAGCCGAGCTCGTCGCCTTCCGCAAGCCGCTGTTCCAGTCGGCCGCCCACGACGAGCTGTCCCAGCGCCGCCTCGCCGGGATGATCCCCGAGGCGTCTCTCCGGCTCACACCCGAGGAGATCGCCGTCGACCTCGCTCGTTGGGGCCAGCTCGTCGGAGCCACGTCCAACGGTTCTGCCGCCAGTCCCGCCGCCAGTCCCGCCGGTTCGGCTGCGGTCGCACAAGCTTCGGAAGCCGCAGCAGAGGGTTAGTCCGTGGGCCGGCGCCGTGGCGGGAGGCCCGGCGCGGCGTGGAAGACTCCGAGGCATGGACGGTTCCTCCTTCTCAGACGCCCAGAAGCAGTTCCAAGTGGCCTTGCGCCGCATGTGCGACGAGCGAGTCGCACCGCATGCCGCCGCCGTCGACCGCAACGCCGAGTACCCGACCGACGCATTCAAGGCATGCGTCGAGATGGGCCTGCCCGCGCTCGGGATCCCCACTGCCTACGGCGGCGAGGGTGCCGACAGTGTCACCCAGGCGATCATGGTCGAGGAGCTGGCGCGGGCGTGCGCGTCGACGTCGGTCACCATGGTGATCTCCAAGCTCGGCATGCTCCCGGTCATGAACTGGGGATCCGAAGAGATGAAGCGGCGCTACCTGCCGCCGGTCGCCTCCGGTGACGCACAGGCGAGCTACTGCCTCTCGGAGGCCGACGCCGGATCCGACGTCGCATCGATGCGCGCGCGTGCGGTGCGCGACGGCGACGACTACGTCTTGAGCGGATCGAAGTACTGGATCACCAACGCCGGGGTCTCCGACACCTACACCGTCTTTGCCAAGACCGATCCCGGCGCCGGGCACCGCGGGATCTCCTGTTTTCTCGTCGAGGCGTCCTGGGGGGTCAAGGTTGCCAAGTACGAGGAGAAGATGGGCCTGCGCGGCAGCCCGACGGGCGAGATCGTCCTCGACGGCGTGCGCGTTCCGGTCGCCAACAGGATCGGCGAGGAGGGTCAGGGCTTCTACATCGCCATGCACACCCTCGATCGCAGCCGGCCGATGATCGGCGCTCAGGCCGTCGGGATCGCGCAGGGCGCCCTCGACCACGCCACCACCTTCCTGGGCCAACGCCGCCAGTTCGGGCACCCCATCGGCCAGTTCCAGGGGTTGCAGTTCATGGTCGCCGACATGGCGATGCGCATCGAAGCCGCGCGCTCTCTCGTGCACAAGGCATGCGCTGCCGTCGACGACGGCGATCCCGACGGCCGGCTCGGGTCGCTCGGCGCCATGGCGAAGTGCTTCGCGTCGGACACGGCGATGGCGGTTGCGACCGACGCCGTCCAGCTCCACGGCGGTTACGGGTTCACGAAGGACTTCCCCGTCGAGCGCTACATGCGCGATGCCAAGATCACCCAGATCTACGAGGGCACCAACCAGATCCAACGGATCGTCATCGCCAAGTCGCTGCTCGGGTAGGGTGTTCGGCGCCGGCATCCGGTCCCCGACTGCGCCGGAATCCGCCGATCATCCCTACTCCATCCCTACAGGCGCTAGCCTCGGGGGCATGGCCACCATCAGGGAGCGCAAGCCCGGCGTCTGGGAGGTACGAGCCTTTCTGGGTCGCGACGACCGTGGCCGTCCCGTCCAGGTCAGTCGCACGGTGCGGGGAGGCAAGCGCGACGCCCAGCGGGTGGCGGCCGAGCTGACGACCCGGTCTGTGACCGCCTCGGCCAGGGTCACGGTGGGCGAGCTGCTCAACCTGTGGGTGGAGCAGCAGAGCGCGAGCTGGGCGGTGTCGACGGCGGCCAACCAGAGGAGCCGGGTGAAGCTGGTCCAGGCCGACCCGATCGCCGGCATCCCGCTCGTCCGGCTCACGGCTGTCGACGTCGACAGGTGGCACGTTCGGATGAGCAGGGCCGGGGTGGGCGAGAGCTCCGTACGGAACCGCCACCTCGTGCTCCGGGCGGCGGTCACCCAGGCCGTCCGCTGGGGATGGACCAGGACCAACGTGGTGGCGGTGGCCCGGCTGGGGCGGAGGAAGCGCCCGCCTCGAGGCGCGCTGGCGGTGGAGGACGTCCGGCGGGTGATGGCGGCAGCCGAGCGGCTGGCCGATGCTGGCAAGGTCGAACCGGCGGCGCCGGTGGCGCTGCGCCTCGCCGCCTTGACCGGCGCCCGACGAAGCGAGTTGGCGGCGCTGCGGTGGGAGGACGTCGACGGCGAGCGCCTGACCATCGACTCCAGCCTGGTCATCGTCCGGCACGGCAGCAGGGAGGACCGGCTGACGCCCACCCTCCTGGACGAGGCGACCAAGACGGCCAACCGCCGGACCGTCACCCTCGACGCCGCCACTGTCGATCGCCTCGGCGCCCTGAGCGGCCTCTACGGGTCCCTGGGCCCGTGGGTGCTCTCGGCGGGGGAGCGGCCGCTCAACCCCGAGCGGATGGGGGCCTGGTGGCGGAGGGCCAGGGATGCCGCCGGCGTCGACAAGGGCTGGCGGCTCCACGACCTGCGCCACTGGTCAGCGACGATGGCCATCGCCCAGGGCCACGACATCCGCACGGTTGCCAACCGGCTGGGTCACGCCAACCCGGCCATGACGTTGCGCGTCTATGCCCACGCCGTCGATTCGAACGACCAACCGCTTGCTCGGAGCCTCGGTGCAGTCCTCGACGCCACTCCTTCCTCAGGGCTGCCACCTCAACCGATCCTGCCGGGGTGACGGCGCTACACGGCCCGAGGGAGAAGCTGCCCGACGGCGAATCGTTGGGGGTGAGCAACGGGGTCGCGGGCTAGGAGCGTGGGTCAGAATCCACCACTGACCCGCTGGTCGCTGTGATCATCGTCTCATGACTTCCGTGCTCGCTGAAGACCGGCTCTTCGAGGTGCCACCGGG
>JAJZBS010000188.1 GCA_021851885.1 Actinomycetes bacterium
CCGACCTCGGTGCGCTTCCCTGCGACCGCCGGGCGGCGGGCGATGGGGCTGAACTGGCCCAACGGACTCTTCCTCTCCACCGGTTGGCCGCCCTTGCAGCGGTGCTTGCGACAGCGTCGCCGGCGGTGCAGGCGCTCGTGGAAGCCCTTGGGCAGGGCGCCCGCTCCATGGGCGTCGATCCCCCGGTAGATGGACTCGTGGCCGATCGACCCGGTGACGCCGTGCACGCCGGAGGCCAGCTCGCTTGCGATGGTCATCGCCGAGTCCTTGGCTTCGAGGCGGCCAGTCACGTGCGCCGCGATGTCGGGCGCTGCCACCAGCTTGGGGACCTTGGGGCGGGATCGCTGCGCGTCGGCCCGCACCTGGGCGTCGACCGCCGAGTAGGCGCCCCGGTCGCCGTTGCGGGTGACCTCGGCGTTCACCGTGAGGCGGTGCCGGCCCAAGCGCTGGGCGATCACCGCGTCGGGCTCGTGCCGTTCGATCCCCGCCCGGATCTCCTCGCGTTCGTGCGTCACCCCCAGCTCAGGGGCCAGGTGTAGCCGTCACCACTTGAGCTCGCCGGTCTTCGGGCTTTGGGCAGTCGCCGGGTTGAAGCACCCCTTCCTCCAGGAGGCGGCGGTGGACATCGGCAGAGTAGAAGCTTGAGAGCTTGAGGTCGGTCGGATACTCCAGGGAGCAGCCGGCTCCGATCACCAATGCGATCCGGCCGCTCCGTTCGGCGACCGCCAGGACCAAGTCAGGAGGCAGGGTGGGTTCGGACGTCGACATCGTGCTCAATGGTGCCACCTTGTTGTTCGTTTTCGTTTGGTCGACGGTAGTTCCGCTGGCGTGCTGACCAGCCTGACATGTCCTTGCGACCCTGTGTGTCCCAATATCCGGACCGGGCATCGATGTCCGGATATCAAGATCTGCTAGGATGTCGGGATATGGAGACACCACATCGTGAGGACAAGCCGTACCGTGTCTACACGCCGGCATCTCTTGGCGAAGCCATCCGCTACTACAGGCATCAAGCCGGCTTGTCGCAAGCCCAGTTGGCTGACCGCGCCGGCCTCAACCGCACCTACCTCTCCGACTTGGAGCAAGGACTAGAGACCGAGCAGGTGAGGCGCATCTTCCGCGTGCTCAAGCAACTCGGTGTGCGCATGACGCTCGACAAGGCAGATTGGTAATGGCCGACGATCTGGCCGTCTGGCTCGACGGCGTCCGGGTAGCGGTGATCGTCCGAGAGCGCGGCCGCTTCAGCCTGACGTATACAACCCAAGCCCTTGATCGCTACGAGCTTGGTGTCCCCCTACTCTCCCTCTCCCTCCCGTTGACCGACGAGCGATACCCCCAAGGTGTCGTCCGTGCCTTCCTCGACGGTCTCCTTCCCGAGGGCGAATCTCGGAAGGCTCTCGCCAGAGACTTCGGCATCCGCGTGGACCATACGTTTGATCTGGTGCGCGCCCTCGGGCGGGACTGCGCCGGAGCACTTGTGATCCAGCCTGGCGACGAGCCAGCTCCACCGCAGCCCACAACCCTCACTGCCGAACCCCTCGCCGAAGAAGATATTGCCGAGCTTGTAGCGAACCTGAGAAGCGCTCCGCTAGGTGCCAGCGGACGCGTCCGAATCTCCCTTGCTGGGGTCCAGGAGAAGCTGCTCCTCACCAGGATGCCCGACGGTCGATGGGGACGACCGGTGGATGGCACGCCGTCGACCCACATTCTCAAGCCCGAGATCGCGGCCTTCCCTCGTACGGTCGAGAACGAGGCGTTCTGCATGCGGGTCGCCAAGCATCTCGGCATCCCGGTGGCTCCCGTGGCGACAGCCGATGTGGCTGGCCGGAAGCTGATCGTCGTGGAACGGTACGACCGGATCATCCACCTCGACGGGACCGTGACCCGGTTGCACCAAGAGGACTTCTGCCAGGCGACCGGCGTCCAGCCCGACCGGAAGTACGAAGAGGACGGAGGTCCTTCGCTTCGAAGGATCGCAGGCACCCTCCAAGCCACCACATCCTCCGAGGCGGTCCAGACCTTGCTCCGGCTGGTCACGCTCAACGTCGTCATCGGCAATGGCGACGCCCATGGCAAGAACTTCTCCCTCCTCCACGAGCCATCCGGCGCTCTGCATCTGGCCCCGGCGTACGACCTGATGTCGACCCTCTTCTACGGCGATGACCGGCTCGCCATGTACATCGACGACGGTCGCCGCACAGACCGGGTCAGCACGGACCGCCTCATTAAGGAAGCGACCGCCTGGGGACTCTCCCGGTCGCAGGCCTCGGACATCGTCGGCCAACTTCTGGACGCCATCCCGGCAGCTGTCCAGCGAGCTGACGAAGAGACGCCCGGCGTGCCGCCCAAGATCAGGCAGATCATCGCCAGCCAGATCGACCGCCTCCGTCAGACCGGTCCCTGACGGCCAGAGTCGACGGCCTATCCGAGGAGCACGTCGATCGTCGGCACAACCGGTCCCCGAGAGAGCGCCCCGACGCTCGACGACGCAGGAGACCGTGGGCTCCTTCCCGACATCGAGACCATCTGGCTGGACCGGGGCTATGACTCCAAGGCCACGAGGGAGCGCCTCAGCGAGCGGAACCTCGCAGACGCGGTCATCGCGAAGCGCCACAAGCGGAGAGGGACCGAACCGAAAAAGACCCTGCCCATGGGACTGCGTTGGCCCGTCGAGCGCACCAACTCGTGGCTGTCGAACTTCGGTCAGCTCCGTAGGAACACCGATCGCAAGCCGATCCACCGCCGTGCAGTTCGCCCTGGCGGTCGTCTGCCTGCTGACCGCCAAGCTCATCGACTGGCGAAATCGCTGGTCACCGGGGTCGCTGCCTATCCGCTGAACCTCTTTCGCACGGAAGCACTGGCCTTCCGCGTATCGACGGCGCCCTCTCTGTCCCCGTAGTCGCTCGAGACGCTGGCCGCATCGGTGACCGCATCGGTGATCCCGGTGACAGCGACCGGGACCGAGGACTGGCCGGCCGTGCTGCCGTTGCCCAGCTGTCCGGAGGTGTTGTCCCCCCAGCAGTCCACCCCGCCGGTGGTGAGGATCGCACAGTAGGAGCCGTGGCCGCCGCTCGAGACGCTGGCCGCATCGGTGATCCCGGAGACAGCGACCGGGACCGAGGACTGGCCGCCTGTGCTGCCGTTGCCCAGCTCCCCGGCGGTGTTGTCCCCCCAGCAGTCCACCCCGCCGGTGGTGAGGATCGCACAGTAGGAGCCCGAGCCTTCGCCGCTGATCGAGACGCTGGCCGCATCGGTGATCCCGGAGACCACGACCGGCGTGGAGGAGTTCGCCGTGCTGCCGTTGCCCAGCTGGCCGGCGGCGTTGTTCCCCCAGCAGTCCACCCCGCCGGTGGTGAGGGTCACACAGTAGGATCCGTAGGCGCCGCCCGAGACGCTGGCCGCATCGGTGATCCCGGTGACAGCGACCGGGACCGAGGACTGGCTGGCTGTGCTGCCGTTGCCCAGCTCCCCGAAGCCGTTGTCCCCCCAGCAGTCCACCCCGCCGGTGGTGAGGATCGCACAGTAGGAGCCGGCGCCCTCGCTCGAGACGCTGACCGCATCAGTGATCCCGGAGACAGCGACCGGGACCGAGGACTGGCCGCCTGTGCTGCCGTTGCCCAGCTCCCCGGAGAAGTTGTCCCCCCAGCAGTCCACCCCGCCGGTGGTGAGGATCGCACAGTAGGAGCCGTCGCCGACGCTCGAGAGGCTGACCGCATCGGTGATCCCGGAGACCAGGACCGGGACCGAGGACTGGCTGGCCGTGCTGCCGTTGCCCAGCTGGCCGGAGGCGTTGTTCCCCCAGCAGTCCACCCCGCCGGTGGTGAGGATCGCACAGTAGGAGCCGTCGCCGTTGCTCGAGACGCTGGCCGCATCGGTGATCCCGGAGACCACGACCGGGACCAAGGACTGGCTGGCCGTGCTGCCGTTGCCCAGCTCCCCGTAGGTGTTGTCCCCCCAGCAGTCCACCCCGCCGGTGGTGAGGATCGCACAGTAGGAGTTGCGGCCGCTCGAGACGCTGACCGCATCGGTGATCCCGGAGACCACGACCGGCGTGGACGAGTCCGTCGTGCTGCCGTTGCCCAGCTGGCCGGAGGCGTTGTTCCCCCAGCAGTCCACTCCGCCGGTGGTGAGGATCGCACAGTAGGAGTCGCCGCCGTCGCTCGAGATCGAGGAGCGCACGTTTCCGTGGGCGGCCGTCCCGACCTGGAGGGTGAGCGTCTGGGTAACCGGCGCCATCCCGCTGCCCCCCTTGGCCGTCAGCGTGAAGGCGTAGCTGGCCGCAGTGCTCGCCGTGTTCGCAGGGAGGCTCACCGTCATCGACTGCGCCCCGCTCGCACCGTTGCACGGCACCGTCGCCGGGAAGCCGCTCACCGCAGGGCTCGAGCTGAGAGAACAGCTCGTGGCAT
>JAJZBS010000042.1 GCA_021851885.1 Actinomycetes bacterium
TGGGCAGGCGACGTCGACGTCGTGCACGGGACGAACTACGTCGTCCCTCCGGCCCGCCACGCAGCCCGGGTCGTCTCGGTCCACGACCTCACGATGGTGCGCTTTCCCGAGCTCTGCGAGCCGGCAACTTTGCGCTTTCCCGCATTGATGCGGCGCTCCATCGCCGCTGGTGCGTGGGTGCAGGTCCCTTCGCACTTCGTCGCCGGCGAAGTCGTCGAGCATCTGGGTGCCGATCCCGCGCGCGTCGCCGTCGTCCCCTATGGCGTTCCTCCCGTCGCAAGAGAGAGGCTCTCGGGCTCCGCCGTCCCCGGGGGCCAGATCCGCCGAGGTCTTCCGGCCCCCCCGTTGCCCGACGGGGTGACCCGCTACGTCCTCGCGCTCGGGACCATCGAGCCACGCAAGAACCTCCCGGAGCTTGTCGCCGCCTTCGACTCCGTCGCCGCGGACGTCCCCGGCGTCGCCCTCGTCGTCGCCGGGGCCGACGGCTGGGGGGCCGATGCGCTCGCCGGCGCGCTCGCCAACGCACGCCACCGAGAGCGGATCCTGCGCCTCGGACCAGTCGACGATGCCACCCGGGCGTCGTTGCTCGAAGGTGCGGCCCTCTTCGCGTACCCGTCGTTATACGAGGGGTTCGGCTTCCCACCTCTCGAGGCGATGCGCATGGGCGTTCCCGTCGTCGCCACGTCGGCCGGCTCGCTCCCCGAGGTTCTCGGCGACGCTGCCGCTCTCGTGCCGGTCGGGGACACCGCGGCGCTGGCGGCAACCCTGGCGCGCCTGTTGGACGCGGGCGGCGGCGAGGGCGAGCGCCTCGCCCTCGCCGAGCGCGGGGTGCGCCGTTGCGCCCTGTTCACCTGGGAACGGACCGCACAGGCGATGGTGGACCTCTACCGTAGGGCTCACGGTGAGGATCTCGGTGGAACCGGTGACGGCGACGGGGGCGGCACGGGCGCGCACGCAGATGGCTGACCGAGGGCGAACGGCGCCGGAAATGGCCGATCGGGAGAGCGGGCCGGCCGTCCTGCTCACCGTCGAGCAGCTTCTCCGCCCCGTCCCCGGTGGCATCGGCACCTACATCCGGGGTCTGCTCCAGGGCCTCGGCGACGGCCCCGGGGATCGTCCCACGGTGGAGCCCGACGGAGGGGATGGCGCAAGGCGGGCGCACGAAGCGGCCGCCCCGTCGGTGGCCCTTCTCAGCGCGCGGGGAAAGCCGGAGGTCGACGGGAGCTGGCCGGTCCACGTCTCACCGCTTTCGGTCGGGGCTCTCACACGCGCCTGGGACCTGGGGATCCTCAGGGCGCCGCGCAACGCCGACGTCGTCCACGCGACGTCGCTCGCGTTCCCCCTGCCTGGGCGCGGGCGCCCGCTCGTCGTCACCGTCCACGATCTCGCGTGGCGCGAGCTCCCCGGCACCTTCACGCGCCGGGGGCGGCGCTGGCACGAGCAGGCCTTGCTGCGGGCCCTGCGGTGCGCGCACCGCTTCGTGGTCCCGTCGACGGCCACGGCGGACGCCCTCATGGCAATGGGCGTCGTGCCGGCGACCATCGAGGTGATCGAGCACGGCGTCGACCATCTGGCACCGCCCGACGCCGAAGGAGCATCCGCCCTCCTCAGGCGCCTCGGCGTCTCGGGGCCCTATGTCGTCGCGGTCGGCACGGTGGAGCCGCGCAAGAACCTGGCGCGTCTGCGCCAAGCACACGCCCGCGTGCGTTCGGCGCTTGCCGAGCCCGTCTCGCTTGTCGTCGTCGGCCCCGCGGGGTGGGCGGCCGGCGCGACAGGGACCGGTGCAGGTGGGCAGAACGCAGCGGTGCCGGCAACGCCGGGAACCGACGGCACCGTCTTCACGGGAGCCGTCGGCGCCGGCGTGCTGTCGGGTCTCATATCGCGCGCCATCTGTCTCGCCTACGTGCCGCTCCACGAGGGTTTCGGTCTCCCGGCGCTCGAGGCAATGTCGCTCGGGACCCCTGTGGTGGCGAGCCCCATCCCTTCGGCCGGCGACGCCGCGCTTGCCGTCGATCCCCTCGACGCCGACGACATAGCGCGAGGCCTCGCCGCGGTCCTTTCCGACGAGGGCCTCCGCTCCGATCTGGTCGCTCGGGGCCGGGAGCGTGCTCGCCGCCATCGGTGGGCGGACGCCGCCGCGGCGCACCTGGCCCTGTGGGCCTCTCTCGCGGGGGGCACCCGATGAGCGGGACGGGGCCCTTGGACCCGGTGCACGTCTCGCTCGACGCGACTGCGGTGCCGCCACATCCGGCCGGCGCAGGGCGGTACTGCCTGGAGCTGGCACATGCGCTGGCACGGAGGGCAGACATCGAGCTGACCATCTGGACGCGCTCGAATGACGCACGCCGCTGGGTTGCACCAGACGCGGGCGGCCCGGCGCCGGTGACCATCGTGCCGGTCGCGCCGTCGTCCCGGCCGGCACGCCTCGCCTGGGAGCAGGTGCGCCTACCGCGCTTGGTTGCCCGCTTGCCCGTCGGCGTTCACCACGGCCCGCATTACACGCTCCCGGCCGCCGCGAAGCTGCCGCGGGTCGCAACGATCCATGACTTGACGTTCTTCGACCATCCCGAGTGGCACGAGCGCACGAAGGTCCTCCTGTTCCGCAAGGCGATCCGCTACGCGGTGGCCCACGCAGACGGCGTCGTGTGCGTGAGCTCCTTCACCGCTGCACGCCTCGACCACCTCCTGGGCCCGTTGCGCCCGGAGATCGTCAGCGTGATCCCCCACGGCGTCGACCATGCACTCTTCAGACCGACAGAGCCCACGCCGGGCGCCGACGCCGAAGCCCTGGCCTCGCTCGGCATCGACGGCCTTGGTGCCGACGGCTACCCCTTCGTCCTCTCGGTCGGGACGGTCGAGCCGCGCAAGGACCTACCGACCCTCGTCGCGGCATTCGGCCATCTGCGCCGGCGCCACGACGACCTACGCCTCGTCCTCGCCGGAGGTCCCGGTTGGCGGGACGCATCGGCTCAGCTCGATCGGGCCATCGACGCGTCGGGCGCGCACGACCGCGTCGTCCGGGC
Organism: Actinomycetes bacterium; assembly: GCA_021851885.1. Lineage (GTDB taxonomy): Bacteria > Actinomycetota > Acidimicrobiia > Acidimicrobiales > JAMCQF01 > JAJZBS01. The sequence continues at coordinate 3,024 of JAJZBS010000042.1, forward strand.
CGGATACGTCCCCGACGTCGTCCTGCCCGCCCTGTTGCGCACCGCCGCCGCGGTGGCGTACCCGTCGATCGAGGAGGGTTTCGGGCTGCCGGCCCTCGAGGCGATGGCCTGTGGCGCGCCACTCGTCACGACGACGGGATCCGCGATGGAAGAGGTGGCCAGCCGTGCCGCCCTGCTCGTGCCACCACAGAACGCCACGGCGCTTGCAGAAGCCCTCGACGAGGTCCTCCGGGGGGGAGCGGCCCTCGCGGATCGCCGCCGGACCGGGATCGCCGAAGCGGGCACCTTCACCTGGGACGCGAGCGCCGACGCCCACTCGGTCCTCTACCGGCTCGTGGGCACACTCCCGCCTGCTGGGGGGGAGTGAGCTCACGAGCTCGCCGTGTGCCAGGTCGCCAGCCCTCGTCGCTCCTATTAGGGTGAGTCCCCGTGCGGGCTCTCGTGACCGGTGCTCGCGGATTCGTCGGCGCCTGGCTCGTCGCCCATCTGGCCGACGAGGGCGACGACGTGGTCCCGATCGACCGGGAGATCGACATCAGCGACGGGAAGCGCCTTGCCGCCGCCATCGTGGAGGCGAGGCCTGACGCCGTCTACCACCTCGCGGCCTTCAGCCACGTGGGCGGCTCCTGGGACGATCCAGCAGAGGTCTTCCGCACGAACGCGCTCGGCACTCTCAACGTCCTCGAGGCGGCGCGCTCCTGTGCGAAGGTTCCGCGCGTCCTGCTCGTCAGCTCCGCCGAGGTCTACGGGAGGGTCGCCTCGGATCAGCTCCCCCTCACCGAAGAGGCGCCGCTTCGCCCGGTCACGCCGTACGCGGCGAGCAAAGCCTCCGCGGAGCTTCTCGGGCTCCAAGCGTTCCTCGGCTACGGCGTTCCCGTCGTCCGGGTCCGGCCGTTCAACCACGTCGGTCCCGGCCAATCAGAGCGTTTTGCCGTCACCGCCCTCGCGCGCCGGATCGTGGAGGCCGCACGCAAAGGCGAACGCGCCATCCCAGTTGGGGACCTGTCGACGCGCCGCGACTTCACCGATGTGCGCGACGTCGTCGTCGCCTACCGTCTCCTCACCCTTCACGGCCAGCCGGGGGAGGTGTACAACGTCTGCTCCGGCCACGCGGTCGCGATCGAGGAGATAGCAACCCGTTTGGCCGAGATGGCGGGAGCCGAAGTGGCTTTCGAGCCACATGCATCGCTGCTGCGCCCCGTCGACGTACCGGAACTCGAGGGGAGCCCCGCCAAGATCGAAGCGGCGACGGGGTGGAAGCCTGCCATCTCGTTGGACGACACGCTGCGTGCCGTCGTCGACGAGGCTTTGGCGGGCCATGGCGCCCCGGCTGGATGAGGCGCTGCGCTCAGCCGGCTTCCTCCGGCGCGCGTGGCGCCGGCGACGTTCCGGTCAGGCTGCGGTTCCGGTCAGGCGGCGCCGCAGCTGGGACCGCACCTCGCGCGCCTGGACGTGGACCTGCTTGACGATCTCGCGTGCCTGGTCCGGGAGGCGATCCTCGAAGGGCTCGACGCGCTCTTCGATGCGCGCGATGGCCGACTCGACGATCTCGTCGATCTCTTTGACCCTGCCCGCGACCTGGGTGCGGGCTTCGTCGACCTGGTGGGCCAGGTCCGTCGTCGAGAGCCCGATCCGTCCGGCGAGCTCGTGGCGGCGCACCTGCGCCTTCTGGAAGCCGATCACGCCAAGGCCGACGGCGACATACGCCGCGTCCCGGGCGGTCTGTGCGATCTTTTCGGTGATGCCGGTGATCTCTGCCACCTTCGTCGTTCCTCCTCGTTGCTCGCAGCTCTCCGGCTGCGCCCTTGCTAACTAATATAGCTGCTTCTGCTAACGATTGCAAGCACAGTCGGAGGCCGATTCCCGCCCGGGATGCGAGAAGGGGGATAGCCTCAAGCCCCGCATGGAGGAGAGCGAGGCACCGCCTGTCGTCGCGCTGGTCGTCGCTTGGAACCCAGGACCATGGTTCGAAGAGACGCTGCAGGCGCTCAAGGCCCAGGACTATCCCGACCTGTCGGTCCTCGTCCTGGACGCCGCGAGCAGGCAGGACCTGACCGATCGTGTCGCCGCCGTCCTGCCCGGCGCCTTCGTGCGCAGGCTCGACGCCAACGTGGGGTTCGCACGGGGCGCCAACATCGCATTGGGCATGGTCGAGGGAGCGTCGCACGTCGTCGTCTGCCACGACGACATCGCACCGGATCCCGATGCCATTCGCAAGATGGTGGAGGAGGGGCTGCGGTCCAACGCCGGGATCGTCGCGCCGAAGTACGTGAGCTGGGACGATCCCAACAGCCTCGTCTGCGTCGGCCTCGGCGCCGACAAAGGTGGCGCGGTGCGCAACCGGGTCGAGCCGGGCGAGGTCGACCACGGCCAGCACGACACGGTACGCGACGTCTTCGTCGCACCCGGGGGGTGCGTTGTGGTGCGGGCAGACCTGTTGCGTGCCCTCGACGGCTTCGACGACGAGATGATCGCCTTCGGAGAGGACGTCGAGCTCTCCTGGAGGGCGCAGGTTGCCGGCGCCCGGGTCGTCGTTGCACCCCAAGCCCGCGTCCGCCACCTCGAAGCGCTCGCGTCGCGCCAGCGCTCCCTGGCCCGGCGCCATCTGTCGACCTACGACCTGGTCCGCCGTCACGAGCTGCGGGCCGTCCTCACCTGCTACGGGCGTTCGCACCTGCTGAGGGTCCTCCCGCAGGTCGCCCTGCTCAACCTTGGGGAGATGCTCGCGGCGATCGTCTTCGGCCGTGCGGCACGGGCGCGTGCCATCGCGAGGGCCTGGGGATGGAATATTCGCCGGGCCCGGAGCGCGTCGCGCCGCCGCTCGACCCTTCGGTCCAAGCGCGTCGTGGCGGACGCACAGGTCCGCCGGCTCCAGACGCATGGGAGCGCTCGTCTGGAGCGCGCAGGTCGGGCGTGGGTTGCGCGCCATCAGGGGGAGAGTTGGCGGTCGTGGCTTGCCCGCCACGACGCGACACGAGCCCCCGGTGGCCCGATCGCACCTGCGGGGCCAGGTGCCGCCGGACAGGCCGGCGCGGAGGGTGGCACGGAGGTGCCCGGTGCGGTCGCCTCCGGAGGGTCCGCTGCACCAGAAGGCGGTCCGGGCGATGGAACCGCAGGACCTGCGAGGCCGTCCGACGGCGAGCGCCGCTCGCGTCCAACGCATCTTCCCCCCGCCGGGATCCGGGTGCGCACGACCACTTGGACCGCCGTCGCGCTCGTGCTGGCCTTCGGCTCCCGGTCGCTTCTGTTTGGTCACATCCCGCTCCTCGGGCAGTTCGGTTCGATCCCCGGCCCGGTCTCGCTGCTGTCCCGGTTCGTCCACGCCGCACCGGGGCACGGGCTGGGCGCCCAGTCGTCCGCGTCGCCGGTCTTCGCCCTCCTCGGGGTCTTCGGGGCCGTTCTCGGCGGTTGGATGTCCCTCCTGCAGAAGATCCTGATCCTCGGATGCCTCCCGGTCGGCCTCGTCGGTGCCGCCCGCCTCGCCGGGCGTCTGGCGTCGCCCTGGGGCCGGCTCGTGGCCCTCGTCACCTATGCGGCCCTCCCACTTCCCTACAACGCCCTGGCGGACGGTCGCCTCGGCGCTCTCGTCGCCTACGCAACAGCTCCGTGGGTTCTCGGGCGCTTGGCGCGGGCATCGGGCCTGCCGCCGTGGGCTCACGCGCAGCCCGCCCAGATCACCGGCTCCGATGGAGGGGACGCCAAGGACGGACCGCAGCCAGGTGGAGTGACCTTGGCCACGACGGCGGCGCCCAGGAGAGGATCGGGTGCCCTCCGGCGGATCGCGCATTGGCGCACGACGCTTCCCGGTCAGGCAGTGACCCTCGGCGTTCTCGAAGCGGTCACCGTCCCTTTCGCGCCGACCATCGCCCTCGGCGTTCTTCTTGCCGGCTGCGGGATCGCCGGGACTGCCATCGCGGCCGGCGGCCGGCGGGCCGCCGGCCGCACGTTGGCGGTCGCCGCCGGCGGCACTCTCGTCGCCGCCGTGCTGTGGTTCCCGTGGGCGTTGAACCTCTTCTGGCCAGGTGCCCACGTGAGTGTGTTCGCCGGTGTCGTGGGTCCGGTATCGAGCGCTCCGGGCTGGGGGGCGCTCCTTCGCTTCGAAGACGGCCCGATTGGCGCCGCGCCGCTCGGCTGGGCGTTCGTCGCAGTCGCATTCCTCCCCGTGTTGATCGCCCGCGGCCGCCGCTTCGGTTGGGCTACGCGCTTCTGGTGTGTCGCCATCGCGGCCTGGGTCGTCATCTGGATGGGAGGGCGCGGCTGGTTGGGTGGACTCGCGGTCGAGCCGGGCATCCTGCTTGCCTTTGCCGGTGCGTCAGTCGCCGTGCTCGCGAGCCTCGGCTTCGCCGCCTTCGAGGTCGATCTGCCCGGCTACCGGTTCGGATGGCGCCATGTCGTGACCACGGTCGCGGCGGTCGCGATCGTGGTGGGTTGCCTGCCCGTTCTCGGGTCGTCGCCGGGAGGCCGTTGGCACGTCGCCGGGCAGGGCTACCGCGAGACGCTCTCCTGGCTCAACGACCAGCCTCCGGCTCGTGTCGGTCCGCAGGCGGCGTCGGCGTACGCGGTCTTGTGGATCGGTGATCCGACCACCCTCCCGCTCGGCGGTTGGGAAGTGCATCGCGGGCTTGCCTACGGGCTCAGCGCCGATGGGCTGCCGAACCTCGCTGCGTCGTACCCGGGGTCCGATCCGGGAGAGCTTGCCGGCATCGCGCAGGTCCTCTCGCAGGTGCGGTCGGGTCGCACCGTCGACGCGGGTGTTCTCCTGCAGCGTTTCGACGTCCGCGACATCGTGGTGACGACGGCGGTGGCGCCGCCCATCCCCGGCGTCCAATCGGCAACGCTGCGGCCTGTTCCCCCCGATGTCGTAGCCGGTTTGGAGGCGCAGCCGGATCTCGAGCTGGCCAGCTCGGTCGGTGGGACGCTCGTGTTCGTCAACCGGGACTGGCCGGACTTGAGCTGGTCGCACGTGGACGTGACGGCCGCCCTCGCCGAGCCGGCCGCAACGCCCGGTACGCCCTGGTGGCGGGTGCTGGAGGTCGTCCTCGTCGGGTTTCTCTGGGCTGGCACGCTCTGGTTGCTTTTCGTCAGCCGGAGGCCGCGGAGGCGCACGGAACGGTGAGAGACGACAGCGACGATCCCCGCGCGCCCGGTGCCGGCCAAGGCGATCCCGGCGCCATGCCCGGCGACGGTGACCCCGGCGGTGCCGGCACGGACCGGGCCCGGCGTCGCAGACAGCGCGCGACGACGCGGCGGAGACGCGCGTCGAGATCGGCTCAGCACCGGGGCCAGCCCGGCACGGGTCGCTCGTCGGTGCGCTCGCGGCGCGGCGCGGCACTCGTCTCGCTCGTTGGCGTCCTCGTCGTCGCCGGGATCGTCGACACCACGGTCGGCCGGCCGGCGAGGGCTGTGACGGGCGTGGCCGGCGCTCCGGCGGTCCCCCTGGTCGCGGCCCCGCCCGGCGTCGAGTCGTCGGCGTGGTACTGCGCTGGCGCCACCGGCGGCGCGAACGGGCGGGCGGACGGCAGCATTGCCCTCACGAACACGACACCCGCGGCTGTGCGCGGCCAGGCGGTGACGGCATCGAGCTCGGGCAAGACGGCCGCGCAGGCCGTCGTCGTGCCTGCCGACGGGCGGATCGTCCTGTCGCCCCCTCCCTCGGTCGGCGGGCCCTTTGTCGCAACCGCCGTGCGCCTGTCGGGCGGGGGAGTGGTCGCGCAGCAGTCGGTCGCCGGCCCCCTCGGCAGCGCGACGACTCCGTGTGCGCCGGTCACGAACGGCTCGTGGTCTTTCGTCGGTGGGTCGACCATGATCGGTGACTCCCTCGAGCTCGCCCTGTTCAACCCCGGCGCGACGCCGGCGTCGGTGAACATGACCTTCGCCACCCCGGGGAACCTCACGGCACCGCCCGACCTCCAAGGGGTCAGCATCCCCGCCCGCGGGCTGGTCATCGAAGATGTCGGCACCTACGTCCAGGAGTCGCCGCTCGTCGCGACCGAGGTGACGGCGGAATCGGGTCGCTTCGTCGCCGACGAGCTCGAGCTGCGGACCGCCGGCGGGAACGGCATGGCGCTCATGCTCGGGAACCCGTCCCCGACCGACCGGTGCTGGTTCCCGGTCTCCGTCGTATCCGCCGACGTTCAGGTGAACTTCAACGTCTTCAACGCCACGTCGCGCCCCGCCACGGTGCAGATGGCGGCGAATCTCGCGCAGGGAACGGCGAGCCCCTTTGCCCTCGTCGTGCCGGCGCAGTCCGTCTACAGTCTCGACGCGAGTGCGCAGAGCAGGTTGCCGAAGATGACGCTGTTCTCGATGACCGTCACGTCGCGTAACGGCGTCCCTGTGGTCGTCGGCCGCTCGGTGCGCACGACCGCACCTTCTCCGGCAACCAGCTTCGACGACGCTCCGGCAACGTGTGTCTCGGCCACGCGCTGGGCGGTGGCCGACCCGCCGCCCCTGCCCACGCAGTTCACCCTGGGGATCCAGGATGCAGGATCGGTCGCAGCCCACGTCCAGGTCCGTGCTCTGCGGGACGGCCATTCGGTCGCAGTGCCGTCGATGTCGGGCATCGCCCGTCCAGGAGTCCCGTTGACGATCACCGTGCCGGCGGCGCTCGCGACGAACGCGGTGCCGCTCATCGTGACGGCGTCCGTTCCCGTGGTCGTCGAGCAGGATGGTGCCGACCCCGGGACGGGGGGCCTCACTTCGTCGGCTGCCATCCCTCTTGGGTAGGAGCCGGTGAAATCGCACCACCGGGCGCCGGGGGTGCCGGAGGCAGTTGCGCGGTGCTTGCCGCCGATGGGGCAGGTGCGCTCACGGCCGCCTCGGGCGTCGCCGGTGCGCCAGAGTGCGCAGGCACTGCCGGACCGGGCTGAGGCGTGGGAGCGACAGGCGCGTCGCCATTCCTGTGCAGGTGGGGAACCGTGCTGGTGCCGTTCGCGTGCACCGGCTGGCCGAACGCCCCGTCGACGAGCCGTCCAACCTCCTCGCCGTCGATGGTCTCCGACTCGAGCAGAGCACGCGCGACGGCCTCGAGGCCCGAACGGTGGCGCGTCAGCAGCGTGATCGCTTTCTCTTCTTGCGAACGCAGGATCTGCTCGATCTCCCCGTCCACGACGCTCGCCGTCGCCTCCGAGTAGTCGCGGGAATGGAGCAGATCTTCGCCGAGGAAGACCTGACCCTGGGATCCCCAGGCCATCGGGCCGACCTTGTCGCTCATGCCCCACTCGCGGACCATCTTCCGGGCAAGCTCGGTGTTCTCGACGAGGTCGTTGCTCGCCCCGGTCGACAGGTCGCCATAGATGATGATCTCCGCGGCGCGACCACCCATGCGCACGGTCAGGGAGTCTTCGATCGACTCCTTGCGGTGGATGTGGCGCTCTTCCATCGGGAGCTGCTGCGTGACGCCGAGGGCGAAGCCCGTCGGCAGGATCGTGACCTTGTGGACGGGGTCGGCATTGGGCAGGACGTAGGCGAGCACGGCGTGGCCGGCCTCGTGGAAGGCGACACGCTCCTTCTCGCTGTCCGACAGGACGGTGCCCTCCCGTCGCTGGCCCATGAGGACCCGGTCACGCGCCGACTCGAAGTCCTGCATCGCCACCTTCACGGCGCCGCGCCGCACCGCGTACAGCGCCGCCTCGTTGACGAGGTTGGCGAGGTCGGCCCCGCTCATGCCCGGCGTACCGCGGGCGACGAGCTTGAGGTCGACGTCCGGCTCCATGCGCTTGCCTATGCAGTGCACCTCGAGGATCGGTACGCGTTCCGCGAGGTCGGGAAGGGGGACGACGATCTCCCGGTCGAAGCGCCCCGGCCGGAGAAGGGCGGGGTCGAGGATGTCCGGCCGGTTGGTGGCCGCCATCATCACCACGCCTTCGGCCGGGTCGAAACCGTCCATCTCCGAGAGCATCTGGTTGAGGGTTTGTTCGCGTTCGTCGTGCCCCCCGCCCAGGCCGGCGCCGCGCTTGCGTCCGATGGAGTCGATCTCGTCGACGAAGACAATTGCCGGGGCTTGCTTCCGGGCGGTCTGGAACATGTCACGGACACGTGATGCGCCGACGCCGACGAACATCTCCATGAAGTCCGAGCCGCTCACCGACAAGAAGGGAACGCCGGCCTCCCCGGCAACAGCCCTGGCGAGGAGAGTCTTGCCGGTCCCGGGGGGGCCGACGAGGAGGATCCCTTTCGGGATGCGGGCGCCGATCTCCTTGAACCTTCCCGGGTTCTTGAGAAAGTCGACGACCTCGCTGATCTCCTGTTTGACGCCTCCGTATCCGGCGACGTCGGCGAAAGTGGTGCGCGGGCGTTCCGTCGAATGGAGCCGGGCTCGGGATCGGCCGATCGACATGATCGACGACATCTGGCCCTGGGTGCGCCGCATCAGCCACCAGAACACGAGGACCATGAGCCCGATGAAGAGGATGTCGATGAACAGGCCGCTCGACCAGAACGACGAGGCGTTGGAGAACGTCACCGCGACGCCGTCGTGCTGCATGGCGGTCAGATCGGTCGCCACGATCGGGTCCGGGCCGCTCACCGTGTAGGTCTGGCCGTCGGCCAACTGGCCGGTGATGACGCCACTCGTGTTGTTGATCGAGGCGGTGCGCACCTGATGCTTGCCGACTTGCGAAAGGAACCTGGAGTAGTCGAGGGACGTCGCTTTCGAGCCGCTCGAGAACAGCGACGAGGACAGGAGCAGGACCAGGACGGCGAGGACGACGACCGGGATGATCCACCGGTAGTTCTTCTCACCCGGGGGGGTGTTCCCCATGGGGCCGCCCGCACCGTTGGGCCGCCCAGGGCCGCCGGGACCGCCGCCGGGGCCGCCGAAGCGGTGCCGGAGAATTTGGTCGCGCAGGGGCGTGCTCACTGGACCATGGTACGCGCCGTTATGGCGCCGAGCGGCACCGTCGTCGACCCGGGCATGCTTTATCGTGGCGGAATGCCGGAATCGGGACCTCCGCCCCCTCGAGATCAGGACCCGGCGGGCGGGTCCTCTCAAAGCCCACCGCCACCTGGCTGGGATCCTTCAGCGCAGTGGACGCCGCCGCCAGCGGGGGGACCGCCCCCGTGGTCGCAGCCGGGCTGGGGACCGCCACCGCCGGGCTGGGGCCCACCACCTGGGTCGGGCACACCGCCACCGCCGGGCTGGGGACCGCCCCCGTGGTCGCAGCCGGGCTGGGGCCCGCCACCACCGGGCTGGGGCCCGCCACCTGGGTCGGGCACACCGCCACCGCCGGGCTGGGGCCCGGCTCCGGGAGGAGAGCCTGCGCTCCCAGAATGGAGCCAGTCTCCGCCGTGGCGCCAGAGGCATTACCCACAGGGCGGCTGGCCACAGGGCGGCTGGCCACCGAATCTCCCGTCGGTCGAGCAACGCCCTCCGTTCACCGCGCGGGCGGCCGGAGCATGGCTGGGTATCGCCGTCGGTGGCTTCGTCGTGGGCCAGGTCCTCGGCGCCGTGCTCCTTGTGGTCCTGGCCATCGTCACCGGGCACGCCAAGACGGGGAGCGGGCTGTCGAACTACCTGAGGCAGTCGCCCGCACCGATCATCGTGACCGTCGTCGGGGAGGCCGGGCTGTGGCTCGGGTTCGGCGGAGCACCGTGGTTGGCGAGCCGGGTGCGCGGCACCAAGCGATTCATCGCCGACATGGGCTTGCGCTTTCGCTGGGGCGACCTCTGGGTAGGGGCGCTCGTCGGGGTCGCGGGCCAGTACGTCATCGGCATTCTCTACCTGCCGTTCACAGAGAACAACCCGCGCCTCCAGCGCGAGTTCAACGCACCGGCCAAACACCTGCAAGGCGGCGTGCACGGAGCGGAGATCGCCGCCCTGTACCTGGTCCTGGTCGTCGGTGCACCGCTGTTCGAGGAGCTCTTTTTCCGCGGGCTCATCCTCCCTTCCTTGTTGCGCCTGTTTGGCCGCAACGGAACCTGGGTCGGCACGGCAGGTGCGATCGTGCTCACCGGCCTCCTCTTCGGCCTCGCGCACTTCGAGCCTCTCCAGTTCGCGGGGCTCGCCTTGTTCGGGATGGCCCTGTCGTTCCTGGCTTGGTGGAAGAAGAGGCTCGGCCCGAACATCATCGCCCACGCCTCTTTCAACCTGGTGTCCGTGATCGCCCTCACTGCGGCGGTCCCGCTCCCCGGCCTCCGCTGACATCTCCCGGCCGGCGTGGCAGCGCGTAGGGCCGAATCCCGGTGGTCTGGCGACTCCGGCAACATGTGTGGCGTGCAGCAGCCCGGCAGCGTCGAGCGATCCAGCGCGCAGGCCGCCGGGCCGGGTCATGCGGGCGCTCCCCATGAGGGCCGCCGTCGTGGCATCAGACCGCCGAGCGTGGCCGCCGTCGCGACCTTCCTCGCCGTTGCAGGAGCGGTCGCCTTCGTCTTCTACGAGCTCCACCCCTCGCTTCTGTTTGCCAACACGACGACGGCGGGGGGGGACACCGGGGCGCACGTCGCCCTGCCCCTTTACATCCGCCAGCACCTGCTGAACCACCATCGGCTCACCGGGTGGGACCCGCAGTGGTACGACGGCTTTCCCGTCTTCACTTTCTACTTCCCGCTGCCGAGCCTGGCCGTTGCGCTCGCAAGCTACGTCATCCCGTACAACATCGCCTTCAAGCTCATGACGGCGGCCGGCCCTTTGAGCCTCCCGGTCGCCGCGTGGGCGATGGCGCGCCTCGCCCGGATGCGCAACCCGATTCCCGCGTGCCTTGCGGCGGCGACGGTGCCGTACCTCTTCGAGCAGGCCTGGACGATCGACGGCGGCAATATCGCCTCAACCCTCGCGGGGGAGTACGCCTTCGCCATCAGCCTGTCCCTCGCGCTGGTCTTCATCGGGCTCGTCGTGCGCGGTCTCGAGACCCGCCGTCACAAAGCTCTGGCAGCTCTCCTGTTCGCGGCGACGCTCCTGTGCCACCTCCTGCCCGCCGTCTTCGCCGCGGTGACGACCCTGATCATCGTCGTCAGTCGCCGGGGGTGGCGCCGGTGGTGGTGGGCGGCCACGACGGGGGTCGTGGGGCTGGCCCTGACCGCCTGGTGGTGGCTCCCCTTCCTCGGGGAGATCGCGTACACGACCGACATGGGGTACCAGAAGGTCACCGATTACCTGCCCCTCCTCTTCGCCAGTTCACGGTGGTGGGTGCTTGCGTTGGCGGTCGCCGGGGTGATCACAACCTCGGCATGGCGCGAACGCATGGCGGCGGTCGTGCTTACGACGACGGTGGTCTTCTCGTTGGTGTTCGTGTTCGACCCGCTGACGAAGCTGTACAACGCGCGGTTTCTCCCTTTTGCCGTCCTGGGCGAGTACCTGATGGCGGGTATCGGCTTCGCAGGGCTTGCCACGGGCCTCGGCCATCTGTGGCGACGATGGCGAGCCGGGCTCCCGCTTTTCGGGGTGACCGGCATCACGTGGCTCGACAAGATCACGGGTGCCGGGGCGGCCTCGGCAGTGGCCGATGCCGCCGGCGGTGTGCCGCACGACGACCCTGTCCTCGCTCTCGCGCGAGAGGGCGACCATCCGGCAGCTGCGCACGAAGAGGGCGCCAGGTGGACGCGCCACGAGGTCGTCCTCAAACGGCGCCTGGCCGCTCACGGCGAGCACGTCAAGCCCCCGGGCCTCGCGGCCATCCCGGTGGTGGCCGCCGTCCTCGCGGTGGCGGTGGTGCTGCCCGCGGTGACGGTGCTGCCGGCGTGGACGCATCTCCGTCCCGCCCAGGACAACGTGCCCGGATGGGCGACCTGGAACTACTCGGGCTACCAGGGAAAGCAGGCCTGGCCCGAGTACCACGCGCTGATGACGACCATGGCGCGCGTCGGCAAGGAGGACGGCTGCGGCCGCGTCATGTGGGAGTACAACTACCAGGCCCTCGATCGTTTCGGGACCCCGATGTCGCTCATGCTGCTCCCGTACTGGACGGGGGACTGTATGGACTCGATGGAAGGCCTCCTGTTCGAGTCGTCGGCGACGACGCCGTACCACTTCATCAACCAGGCAGAGATGTCCGCCTCTCCCGACTACGCCATGGCCGGCCTCCCCTACGGGGGCCTCGACGTCACGCTCGGCATCCAGCACCTACAGCTCCTGGGCGTCCGCTACTTCATGGCCTGCTCGCCGGTGGTCCAGCAGGAAGCCTCCAGCGACCCTGCCGCCCGCCTCGTGGCGGTATCGGGACCGTGGAAGGTGGGCGGCGGCGGGTGCGTCTCGGGGGCCGCGACGGAGACCTGGAAGGTCTACGAGATCGCCGACGCCGCGACGGTGGCGCCGCTCGCGAACCGGCCGGTGGTCGCGACCGGGGTCGGTCCCGGCGCGCGGGGATGGCTGCACGCGTCGGTGACCTGGTACGACAACCCGCGGGACTGGCCCGTCGTCGAGGCGGCCAGCGGACCGTCGAGCTGGGCGCGGGTCCCGGCCCGGCTTGCCGTCGCCGGGACCCTCCCGGCCAAGCCCCTTCCCCGGGTGCGCGTCACTCACATTCGCGAGACGAGCGCGTCGATCTCCTTCCACGTCGACAAGACCGGTGTCCCCGTCGTCGTGCGGACGTCCTACTTCCCGAACTGGCAGGTGGAAGGGGCGCAAGGCCCATGGCGGGCCACACCCAACTTGATGATCGTCGTCCCCACCGCCCACCGGGTCGTGCTCACCTATGGCAGCAACGTCTACGACCAGGTGGGCGCGCTCATCACCATCGCCGGTGTCGTGGCCGCCATCGCCATCGCCGTCGCCGAGCGCAGGTCCCGTGTCGCCCGGCCAGCCCTGCGCCGGGCCGCGGGCGGGGACGGGCCGACTGGTGGCCTCCCCGGCGGCGAGCCACCGTCGCCGATCGGTCGCCGTTCGCCGTGGGACCCGGGGCCCGCGGCGCCCGATGAGTAGGCTCACCGGCGCTATGGGATCGCTGGACGAGGTCTTCAAGGCCTACGACGTACGGGGCACGGTTCCCGACCAGCTCGACGAGCAGGTCTGCCGGGCCATCGGGGCCGCGTTTGCCGCGTTTGCCGCCCGGGCGGCGACAGCGCGAGGACCTGCCGGCCGTCCCGGTCGTCAAGCGGGCGACGCCACGGACGAGCCGGCCGTTCGCGGGGTGCGCCTCCTCGTGGCGCGGGACATGCGCGCTTCAGGGGTCTCCCTGAGCCGGGCGTTCATGGCAGGCGCCCTTGCGGCGGGAGCCGAGGTCTGCGACCTCGGCCTGGCCTCGACGGACCTCCTCTACTTCGCCTCCGGGGTCCTCGACGCACCGGGGGCGATGTTCACCGCGTCGCACAATCCGGCGGGCTACAACGGCATCAAGTTCTGCCTGTCCGAGGCGCGGCCCGTCGGCCAGGACACCGGACTCGGCGAGATCAAGCAGGCGGCTGCGGCGATCCTGGCGCAAGAGGCCGGCGAGCCGCCCGGCGCGGCCGCAGGAGGCGACGACGCAGAGATCGAAGCGGCGCGCAAGGGCGGGGCGCTCACCGACGGCGACATGCTCGACGACTACGCAAGGCACGTTCGCTCCTTTGTGGAGCTGGGTGCCCTGCGCCCGCTGAAGGTCGTCGCGGACACCGCCAACGGCATGGGGGGTCTCGTCGTGCCGAAAGTGTTCGAAGGCCTGCCCTTCGCCCTCACGATGCTCTTCGCCGAGCTCGACGGGACGTTCCCGAACCACCCCGCCGATCCGATCCAGGAGAAGAACCTGGCGGACTTGAAAGAGGCGGTGCTGCGCGAGCACGCCGATGTAGGCCTTGCCTTCGACGGTGACGCCGATCGCGTCTTCCTCGTCGACGAGAAGGCCAATCCTGTCTCGGGGTCGTTGACGACGGCCCTCGTCGCGGCAGCGATGATCGAGAAGCATCCGGGTGCGACCGTTCTGCACAACTTGATCTGCTCGAAGATCGTGCCCGAGACGATCGTCGCTCACGGGGGGCGAGCCGTGCGGACCCGCGTGGGCCATTCCTTCATCAAAGAGATGATGGCCGAGACCGGCGCGGTGTTCGGCGGCGAGCACTCGGGGCACTACTACTTCCGCGACAACTACCGCGCGGATTCCGGCCTGATCGCCGCCGCCGTCGTCCTCGAAGTGATGTCCAAAGCTGGCGTGCCCCTCTCGGAGCTCCTCGCCCCCTACCGGCGCTACGCCGCCTCCGGAGAGGTCAACACCGAGGTCGCCGATCCCGGCGCCGTCATCGAAGGCCTGCGCGCGCGCTTCGAGCGCCCAGAGTCCGCGGTGAAGGTCGACCTCCTCGACGGGCTCTCGCTGGACGGCGGGAGCTGGTGGTGCAATATCCGGCCCTCGAACACCGAGCCGCTGCTGCGCTGCAACGTCGAAGCTGACACCGCCCAGGAGTGCGAGGCGAAGACGGCGGAGCTTCTGGAGCTCGTCTTCTCCGTCGACGACGAGGTACGCAAGGCCCGGAGCGGGAGCGAGGGCGCTCCCGGCTCCGATGAGGCACGATAAGGCGAACGAAGAGACGGAGGCTCGCACTTGCCACTCGACCCCCAACTACTGGAGATCCTGGCCTGCCCGCAGGACAAGGGGCCGCTGTACTACCTCGCGGACGAGGATGCCCTCTACAACCCGCGCCTCAAGTGCCGCTATGCGGTGCGCGAGGGGATCCCCGTGCTGCTCGCCGGCGAGTCAGACAAGGTTGCCGACGGCGAGCACGCGCGCATCATGGCCAAGGTCGAAGCGCAAGGGTTACAGCCGACCTTCGCACCCGCCGGGCCTGGTGCCGGCGGGGAACCGGGCCCGGCCACCGGCCGGGATTGAGGGTGCAGGCTCGCGTGACAGAGGCCCTGCACACCCGTGACTCCCTCGCCATGGCGGCGGCGACCGCATCGCTGGCCGAACAGGTCGAGGCGGCCCTGGAGGCCGGGAGTGGTCTCGACGGGCTCCCCGAACATGACGACGTCGAGAACGTCGTCGTCCTCGGCATGGGAGGCAGCGGGATAGCGGGCGACCTCGTCGTGGCCGTCGCCTCTCCGTTCATGGCGGTGCCGGTGACCGTCGTCAAGTCGTACGCGGCACCCGCCTTCGTCGGCGAAGGCACGCTCGTCTTCGCCGTGTCGTTCTCCGGCGACACCGAAGAGACCGTCGAGGCTGCCGGCGAGGCGGCCGACGAGGGAGCGCGCGTCGTCGTGGTGAGCAGCGGGGGCGAGCTCGGTCGCCTGGCCGAGGAGTGGGGGGCGCCGCACGTCCAGGTCCCCAGCGCCATTCCTCAGCCGCGGGCGGCCATCGGCGCGATGGCCATCCCCATGCTTGTCGTCCTCGAAGAGGTCGGCCTGTTCCCCGGGGCGCGCCAATGGGTCGTCCAAGCGGCAGCCCAACTGCGGAGGCGGCGAGAGGAGCTGTTCGACTTTCACGCTGCGAACGACGGGGTCCCCCGCCTGCGGGAGGATTCCGTCGCCGCAGAGGTCGCCCGGCGGATCGGCCGCACGATGCCGCTCGTCCACGGTGCCGGCGAGCTCGGTGCGACAGCCGCGAAGCGATGGAAGGCCCAGATCAACGAGAATGCGAAGACTCCAGCGTTCTGTGCATCGTATCCCGAGCTGTGTCACAACGAGATCGCCGGGTGGGGCCAGTTGGGTGACGTGACGCGCCAGGTCATGACGCTCGTCAACCTTCGCTACGACGGCGAGCATCCCCAGGTCGTCCGGCGATTTGCCCTCGTAAGGGAGATCATGTCTGAGGTGGTCGGAGATGTCGTCGACGTGCGCGCGGCGGGCGAAGGAGACCTGGCACAGCTCCTCGACCTCTTCTTCCTTGGCGATGTCGTGTCCCTCCATCTCGCAGCCTCGGCGGGCGTCGACCCCGGTCCCGTCCCCATCCTCCAGGACCTCAAGGCGCGCCTCAAAGAGGCCTGATCCGGCACAACGGGCCCGGCCCCAGCTCGACAAGCACGCCTCCGTTCCTGGACCCGCTCGCCTGGCGGCGGGCCTGCGTGGCATGATCGGCCCTCGCCAGAGGACAGGACCAGGACATGACATCGCTTGCCACGAACAGTGACATCGCCGACCCGGCGCTCGCGGAGCTTGGCCGCCAGCGGATCGCGTGGGCCGACGCCAACATGCCCGTGCTCACGTCGATCCGGCAACGTTTCGCCGAGGAGAAGCCGCTCGACGGCGTGACCGTCGCCGCCTGCCTCCACGTGACGACCGAGACCGCGAACCTCCTGCGGACGCTCAAAGCAGGCGGAGCGAACGTGCTCGTGTGCGCGTCGAACCCGCTGTCGACCCAAGACGACGTGGCGGCGTCGCTCGCCGCCGACGAGGGAATCGCGACCTTTGCCATCAGAGGCGAGGACACCGATACGTACTTCGCCCATATCGACGCGGTGCTCGACGCCCACCCGCAGCTCACGATGGACGACGGCTGCGACCTCGTGTCCCGGCTGCACGCGACGCGAGCCGGCCAGGTCGGTGAGGTTCTCGGGGGCACCGAGGAGACGACGACGGGCGTCATCCGGCTACGCGCGATGGAGGCGGGCTCGGCACTGCGCTACCCCATCGTCGCCGTCAACGACGCCGACACGAAGCACCTGTTCGACAACCGGTACGGAACCGGGCAGTCGACGCTCGACGGGATCATCAGGGCCACCAACGTCCTGCTCGCCGGCAAGCTCATCGTCGTCGCAGGCTACGGCTACTGCGGCAAGGGCGTGGCGGCCCGTGCCCGCGGCATGGGCGCCCAGGTGATCGTCTGCGAGGTCGATCCGCTGCGGGCCCTCGAGGCCGTCATGGATGGCTTCCGGGTCGAACCGATGGAATTGGCGGCCCAGGAAGGTGACATCTTCATCACGGTGACCGGCAACCGGGACGTGCTGCGCGCCGAGCATTTCGCGCAGATGCGTGACGGGGCCATCCTGGCCAACTCCGGCCACTTCGACATCGAGATCGACCTGAAGGCCCTCGACAAGGCGGCAGGCGGGCGCAAGCGCGCCGTGCGCCCGATGGTCGAAGAGCATGTCGTCGGCGAGGGATCGTCGGCACGGCGCATCCTCGTCGTCGCCGAAGGCCGGCTGGTGAACCTCGGTGCGGCCGAGGGCCACCCCGCGGCCGTGATGGACATGAGCTTCGCCAACCAGGCCCTGGCCGCCGAGTGGGTCGTCGCGAGCCACAAGACCCTCGAGCCTCGCGTCTACGACGTCCCCGCCGAGATCGACGCGGAGATCGCCCGCCTCAAGCTCGCCTCCATGGGGGTGGCGATCGACACCCTGACCGCCGCTCAGGAGGAGTACCTCGCCTCCTGGACGACCGGGACCTGAGCACTTCGGCCACCTCGCGCGCATCGGCCCGTCACCGGGCCGTCCCGGGGGGCCCCATGGTTTTCGGGGGTGTCCCGGCGTAGTATGAAGCCGATGGGCCGCGTGCGGGTCTGTGGTTGCAAGTCGATGCCAGTCGCAGGCGAAACGACCCACGTAAGGCAACTCGTGGTTGCTGAGCATGGTGCGGCTTAGGGGTAAGTCCTGCCCGTCGCGGGGCCGATTGGCGGCTCCGGGCGGAGAGGGAGCGACATGTGCGCTTGTGGCGCCGCAGGGCGCGGATTCCCGATCCCTGGTCGGCTTCGTGCCGTCCTCGACGGGGCTCCGGGCCGCCGGTGCCCGCACATCACCTCCTCCGCAGGCGAGTGTGGGGTCAAAGACCAGGTCAGCCGCACGCCGGCCCATCGTTTGCGTCCTGGCAGTCTTCGAGCCGGTCCGCCGGCAGAGGGGAAGGAGGGGTGTTCGTGGACATCACCATCACGACCGGTCGTTCTGTGGTCCCAGGGCCGCTGCGCTCGGTCACCGAAGAGAAGGTCTCCCGCCTCGAGCGCTACATCGAGGGGCTGGGGATCGAGGTGATCGAGGTGCGGTTCTCCGAGGAGCGCAATCCCCGGATCACCGAACGCGAAGTGTGTGACCTGGCACTGCGGGATCGGCATGGGAGGGTCGTGCGCACGCGGGCGCGCGCAGGCGAGATCCCGTCTGCAGTCGACCGGACAGTGGCGAAGATGACCCACCGCATCGAAAAGCTGAAGGGACGTCTTGCCGGTCGACAGGGCCGCCGCCACGGCGGCCTTGCCGGCCGCTCTCCCGGGGGACCGCCCCGGCGCGCGGCGACCCGCGGGACATCGCGCGCAGGGGCGCTGCCGCCCGGCTCCTGAACCCTTGCGCGCCGCGCCGGCGACGCGGCTGCGGGCGGCGGCACGGCGCGCGGGGAAGGCGGATCGAAGAGACGGGTGACGCGCCGGTAGACTGGCGTGCCTATGAGCGTCCTCACCAAGGTCCTGCGCGCCGGCGAGGGCCGCAAGCAGCGGCGGCTCGCCGAGATCGTCCCGCTCATCAACGACCTCGCGCCGCAGATGGAGGCCGCCTCTGACGAGGACCTCCAGCATGCGACGGTCGCCTTTCGCGAGCGTATCGACCGGGGGGAAAGCCTCGACGACCTGCTCGTCGAGGCTTTCGCGGTGGTGCGCGAGGCGGCTTGGCGCGTCATCGGGCAGCGGCACTTCGACGTCCAGCTCATGGGTGGGATGGCGCTGCACTTCGGATGGATCGCCGAGATGAAGACGGGCGAGGGCAAGACTCTCGTCTCGACTTTGCCCGTCTATCTGAACGGCCTGTCCGGCCATGGCCTGCATGTCGTGACGGTCAACGACTACCTGGCCGGGCGCGACGCCGAGTGGATGGGCCGGATCCACCGCTGGCTGGGCTTGTCCGTCGGGCTTGTCGTCCCTTCGATCGAGGACCCGGTCGCGCGCCGTGCGGCCTACGCCTGTGACGTCACCTACGGGACCAACTCGGAGTTCGGCTTCGACTACCTGCGCGACAACATGGCCCGCGCGCGCGAGCTCATGGTCCAGCGCGGCCACGTCTACGCCATCATCGACGAGGTGGACTCGATCCTCATCGACGAAGCGCGCGTCCCGCTCATCATCAGCGGCCCCTCCGACTCGACGGCCCAGCTCTACTACCAGTTCGCCGCCATCGTGGCCACGTTGAAGCGCGACGAGGACTACGAGGTCGAAGACGAGCAGGGCAAGCGCAACGTCGTCCCGACCGAATCAGGTATCGAGAAGGTCGAGAAACAGCTTGGCGTGACCAACCTCTACGACGATCTGTCGGTCAACCACGTCCACCACCTCATCAAGGCCCTGGAAGCGAAAGAGCTGTACCGGCGCGACAAGGAGTACCTCGTCGCCGGAGGAGAAGTGAAGATCGTCGACGAGTTCACCGGCCGGGTGCTCGAAGGGCGCCGGTGGGAGCAGGGCCTCCACCAAGCCGTCGAGGCGAAGGAGCGCGTGCGGATCAAGGAGGAGAACCACACCTGGGCCACGGTGACCCTCCAGAACTATTTCCGCCTCTACGAGAAGCTGGCGGGAATGACCGGCACCGCGGAGACCGAGGCGGCCGAGTTCGCGAACACCTACAACCTGCCCGTCGTGCCGATCCCGACGAACAAGCCGATGATCCGCGTCGACCACTCCGACCTGATATTCAAGAGCGAAGACGCCAAGTTCACGGCCGTCGTCGACGACCTCGAAAAGCGTTACGAGTCGGGCCAACCGGTCCTGGTCGGAA
Organism: Actinomycetes bacterium; assembly: GCA_021851885.1. GTDB lineage: Bacteria > Actinomycetota > Acidimicrobiia > Acidimicrobiales > JAMCQF01 > JAJZBS01. The sequence continues at coordinate 22,542 of JAJZBS010000042.1, forward strand.
CGGCGTCGGTCGCCAAGTCAGAGCAGCTTTCCCACCTGCTCGACAAGCGGGGGATCCCGCACACGGTCCTCAACGCCAAACAGCACGCCCGTGAGGCCGAGATCGTCGCCCAGGCCGGCAGGCTGCACTCGATCACGGTCGCGACGAACATGGCCGGTCGCGGGGTCGACATCATCCTGGGCGGGAACGCCGAAGCGCTTGCCGCCGACGAGATGCGCGCCCGCGGCGCCGACATCGGCAGCGACGAGGGCAAGGCAGAGCTGGAAAAGCTCCAGGCCGGGCTCGCCAAGACATGCACCGCCGAGGGCGAGAAGATCCGCGAGCTCGGTGGGCTCTACGTGCTCGGCAGCGAACGCCACGAGAGCCGGCGGATCGACAACCAGCTGCGCGGCCGCGCAGGGCGGCAAGGAGATCCTGGCAAGAGCCGGTTCTACCTGTCTCTGGAAGACGAGCTGATGCAGCGGTTCGCGACAGGCGCGGCAGGGTGGGTGATGGACCGCGCCCTGCCCGAGGACATCCCGATCGAGGCAAAGATCATCTCACGCTCCATCGAGAAGGCACAGAACACCGTCGAAGCGGTGAACGCCGAGATCCGCAAGGACGTCCTCAAGTACGACGAGGTCATGGACAAGCAGCGCAAGGTCATCTACGCGCGCCGCGTTCAGATCCTTGACGGCGAAGACCTCGGGGAGAGGACCGAAGAGCTCCTCGAAGGCGCGTTGACCGCCGTCGTCACCGACGCCTGCCCCAACGACTACCAGGAAGAGTGGGACCTGGAGCGCCTTGTCCTGGAGATCGGCAACTACTACCCGACCAAGTTCACCCCCGACGACCTGCACCAGGCGGTCAACGCGGCGCAGGTTGCGGAGAGCGTCGTCGCCGAGGCTCTCGACTTCTACCGGGCCAAGGCGGAGAACATGCCCGGCGGGACCGAGACCGCCCGGGCCGTGGAGCGCGAGGTCATGCTCCAGGTCATCGACCAGAGATGGAAGGAGCATCTTGCCGAGATGGACACCGTGCGCGAAGGGATCAACTTGCGCGCGATGGGCCAGCAAGATCCATTGGTCGCGTGGCAGTCCGAGGGGTTCGAGCTGTTCGGCAAGCTGCTCGAGATCATCGACGACGACTACGTCCGGTACGTGATGCACCTCGACGTCGTTCCCGAGGCCCCCGAGGAGCCCGACTTGCGACATGCCCAGTACGTGGCCGCCGAGGATCCCGTCCAGGACTTCTCGTCGCCGGCAGCGCAGGCGGCGCAGGGGCACGACGGCGCATCGGCGGCGCCGGTGCCGGCCATGGCGGGAGCAGCCGGCGCGACCAGCCGATCCCGGGGCGCGGCTCCCGGC
>JAJZBS010000189.1 GCA_021851885.1 Actinomycetes bacterium
CTCAACCCGATGGCGGCCGAGCTCGCCAAGGTGAACCTCTGGCTCGACGCGGTCGAACCGGGCCTGCCGCTCAGCTTCCTCGACCACCACGTCGTCTGGGGGAACGGGCTCATCGGCACCAACCCACGCCTCATCGCAGGAGGGATCCCCGACGAGGCGTTCAAGCCCATCGAAGGTGACGACAAGCCGACGGCCGCCGCACGCAAGAAAACCAACGCGACGGAGCGCCGCCAGCGCAACCAGGGACTTCTGGCCCTCGGAGACTCGGCGCTCTCCGCCGCCGGGTACCTGGCCGACGCCGTGCGGGCGATCGACGCCGAGGACGACACCACGGTTAACGGCATCCACCGAAAGCAGGAACGTTGGGCTGAACTACAAGCAGCACGAGAGACGCAGCTCGCCAAGCTCGTCGCCGACACCTGGTGCGCAGCCTTCTTCGCCCGAAAGACCCCGGAACACCCGGCGCTCACCGCCCAGACGCTGCGGGCCATCGCTGGGGACCGCACCGACAGCCCTGATGCGATCGCACTCGTCGTCGACCTCGCCGCTCACTACCGCTTCCTCCATCCCCATCTCGCCTTCCCGGACGTCTTCATCGCGGACCCGGAGGCAGAAGACGGCTGGCAGGGCGGCTTCGACCTCGTCCTCGGCAATCCCCCCTGGGACACGCTCAGCCCGGATCGCAAGGAGTTCTTCTCCGCCTTCGAGCCGCGGATCCGCGTCGTTCCCAAGGTCGAACAAGACGGGATCGTCATGGAGCTCCTCGAGGACCCTGAGATCACCACTCGGTGGAACGACTACCAGCGCGACCTCTACGGGTCGGTTCACTTCATGAAGGCGAGCGGCCGCTACCGACTGTTCGCACCTGGCAACCTCGGCAAGGGTGACTTCAACGTCTATCGGATGTTCGTCGAGACCGCCCTACAACTCACTCGGCTCGGCGGCCGTGCGGCTCAAGTCGTGCCAGCCGGCTTCTACGGGGGAGCGAACGCCGCGGCGATCCGAAGAGAGCTCTACGAACGCTGGACGCTCTCCCACGTACTTGGCTTCATCAATACGACTGGCGCTTGGTTCCCAGGAGTCCACCGAGATACGAGCTTCTGTCTCTACGTCGCTCGACGTGGCGGCCGAACCAACGAATTCAACGCTGCCTTCGAGATGCGGTCGAGCGCCGACCTGGCCCGGGCCCTCGGCGGCGAGACGACGGTGCTCACGGTGGCGGCCATCCGAGAACAGTCGCCCGATGCCCTCGCCATCCCCGAGGTCACCGACGCGGTCGATGCCGCCCTGGCGACCCGGATGTCGGTTCGCTGGCCCCTGTTCGGCGACGAGACCGCCGGTCCGCCGGTCCGGCACTTCCAGGCCGAGTTACATATGGGCAACGACCGTGACCTCTTCGGTGACTTCTCAGAGGGATTACCTGTCTACGAGGGTCGGATGGTCGACCAGTTCGACCACCGGGCCAAGGTGTACCGCTCGGGACGAGGCCGGTCCGCCGTCTGGGAAGCGCTCCCGTTCGGTGACCCCCGTAAGGCCATTATCCCCCAGTGGCACCTGCCACCCGAGAAGATCCCGAACAAGCTCGGAGACCGGGTCTGGCGGTACCGGGTGGGCTGGTGCGACGTGACGGCCCCACGAAACGAACGATCGCTTCTTGCTGCGCTGATCCCGCCGGGGGTGGTATGCGGGGACTCGGTTCCGAATCTGATCTTCCCGGCTGATTATGAGTGGGCCTACATGCCTTGGCTTGCCGTAGGCAACAGCTTCTGCCTCGATTATCTGACGCGAAAGCGGATTTCTCTTCACATCAAGTACACCGTGCTTGACAGTCTTCCGTTCCCGCGCCTCCGGATCGACCACCCCGTCATCGAGCGTCTCGGAGGGCTCGCGCTGCGCCTCACCTGCACCGCGCCAGAGATGACTGCCTACTGGAACGCCATGGCCCCCTACGGCTGGTGTGAGCCCGTCCCCGAGGACGCCAACCCGCCGGGCTTCGTGGACCCTGACGTGCGAGCGGCCGCCCGAGCAGAGATCGACGCCGTTGTCGCCCGTGAGCTGTTCGGGCTGAGCGCGGAGGAGCTGGCAGGGATCCTCGACACGTTCCCGGTCCTTCGCCGCCGGGAGGAGAAGACCTACGGCGAGTTCCGGACGAAACGACTGGTGCTCGAGTGGTACGACAAGCTGTGAGATCCGTCCCGCGCCGGCCGATACCCGGAAGGTGTGAACTGCCCCGATGGCGCGGCATGGCGGATACTGCCAGGCAAGATCAAATTGGGCAGCATCGTGGATGACGACCAGCAGCCGGTCGACGGAACTCTCTGGGGTCAATGGGTCATCCCTGAAGGACCGCCTCGTGTCAAGAGCGTCGCCCGAAGGGCGACACGATTTCTTCCTGCGTGGGAGATCGCGCTCGTGACGGCGCACGGTGATGTGGACGCGGCGAGGTCATCCCTCCCGCTCGCGGAGCACGCGGAGGGTCGTCAAGGTCGAAGCGCAGCGGAGGGGCCTTGACGACCCGGTCAGCTGCTTCCGAGATCATGGGATCGCCCGCCGGAGGCGGGCTTGGTTGCGCTCTCCTCGTCCGAGGCGCGCTCCTCGCTCCTCCAGGACCTGTCTTCCTGGCGGGGACATGCCGAGGCGTTGCTCGGATGCCAGTCATCCCTTCGTCCGAACTGCGACATGGAGCGATGCGACAAACAGCCGGCCGGGCTCAATCAGAATTGACGACCAACGCCTTTCGGGGGTCATGACCCACGGCGAGCACGCAGCCGGCTGGTGCCGAGCTCACCCTGCCTTCTCGGCAAGACAACGGATCTCTCCGTCTCTCAGGCCGTAGTAGACGAGGGTGAGGAGGTGCCGGGCGAGTGCCACCCGGGCGATCTTCTTCGAGTCGCGCCGCGCGGTGATCGCCTCGAAGCGAGCGCTCTGGAAGCCGTGATGCCGCTGGGCGGCCTCGACCGCGGCCCAGCGCACGAGGCGGCTCCCCTGCTTGGTGATCGGACCGCGCACGACGTGAAGATCGGACTCGCGGTGACGGGGCGTGAGCCCTGCCCAGCAGCACAACTTGTCCGGGGAGGAGAAGCGGGCGACGTCGCCGATCTCGGCGCAGAAGACCGCGCCGAGCACGGGACCGACGCCGGGGATCGCCTGGATCGCAAGGTAGCCCTTGTCGCCACTCAGCCAGCGGTCGACCTCGCGCTCGAGCATCGCGATCTCCTTGTCATAGTCGCCGATGAGATCGCGCAGTGACTCGGTGCGGATCGCGTAGGCGCGGCCCAGCTTGGCGGTGTTCAAGAGGTCCTGGCCTGCCGTGCCGAACAGGTCGCTCATCGGGACGGGGACGCCTTCTTTCGCGAGCACCGAGTGGACCTGGCTCTTGAGCCCCGAGCGCAGCGTCACGAGCTTGGCCCGGTAGCGGACGATTTCTCTCAGCTCGCGAAGCTCCGGCGGCGCGATATGGGCCTCGGCGAGACGCCCGAGGCGCAGCAGATCGACCAAGTCCTCGGCGTCGCGTTCGTCGTTTTTCACTCTTCGGTTGCCCCAGGCGTTGCCGAGCGGGTGGGCGAGATGGAGGTTCGCGCCCATCTCCTCCAGGAGATCGGCGAGCCAGTACCACCCATAACAAGCTTCCAATACGACCTCAGGATGCTCGCCGGCCTTCGCGAGCTCTTTCGCGAAGGCGACGGGGTCGTTGTCGAGATGAACGGTCTCGAGGACCGTGCCGGCTGCGTCTTTGTGGACGATCACCGACCGGCGACGATGGAAGTCGATACCGATGTAGCGTGGTTGCTGTTCCACGGGTGTTCTCCTTTGCCGTGTAGGCATGTTCTGGCGAACACCAAGTGTTGTCGCACTTGGTTCCCCACGGCGAGGAGCACCCTTGTTCGTCGTCTTCGCGGACCGGGCCATCGCGAGCTCCTGTGAGCGGCGCCCGGGTGCGCACCATCGCACTCGTCACGCAGGGGCCGCGCCGCGGTCCTTCATCGCATCAGAGCGGGAAACGACCGCTGGGAAGTAGTCCGCCGGTCGTGGTCGGTCTTCGTGCGCAACACGACCGAGCTCATTGACCTTCTCGAAATCCCCGCAACCGACATCGCCGCGTCTCTGCAGTTGATGGGCGATGACCGCGAAGCGGCAGGGAAGTTCTGGGAAGAGCTAGATCAACGGCTCCACAATCAGCTCGCGAGCGCCGTCAGTCTTGTAGACCACACGAGGCGCCTTCTGGCCTACTACGAGAGTGACATCCCCGCGATGGTCGGTGGATACAGGACACGCAACGCCGCAGTGCAGGGCGAATTCAAAGTCCCTG
>JAJZBS010000043.1 GCA_021851885.1 Actinomycetes bacterium
TTCCCGCACTGGGCAAAGAACCTGACGTGTGGCTTCGCACGTGTCGACGGTCAAGTTGTCGGTGTCGTGGGCAATCAACCGCAGAATCTTGCCGGGGTGCTCGATATCGAATCCTCGGAGAAGGGCGCGCGCTTCGTTCGCACCTGCGACTCGTTCAACATTCCCCTGGTCACCTTTGTCGACGTGCCGGGCTTCCTTCCCGGCACCGACCAGGAGTTCAGCGGGATCATCCGTCACGGTGCCAAGCTGCTCTATGCGTACTGCGAGTCCACGGTCCCCAGGATCCAGGTCATCACCCGCAAGGCGTACGGCGGTGCGTACGTCGTCATGAACTCGAAGGCCATCGGAGCCGACCTCGCCTACGCATGGCCTTCGGCCGAGCTCGCCGTCATGGGCCCACAGGGGGCCGTGGAGATCGTCCACCGCCGGGAGCTCAGCTCGGTAGAGGATCCTGTTGCACGCCGGGCGGAGCTCGTCGAGCAGTACACCGAGCGGTACTCCAATCCCTACGTCGCGGCAGAACGCGGCTTTGTCGACGACGTCATCGACCCGGCGGAGACGAGACGCGTCCTCGTCCGAGGACTCGCGATGCTCGCTTCCAAGCGCGAGGACTTGCCGCGCCGCAAGCACGGCAACATTCCCTTATGAGGCCGGACGCGCCGGGCGCGCCAAGCGCGCCCATCCTGCTGCCTGGCAACGCCGCCTTGCCGGGCCGGTGCCTTTCCGAGGCGAACCCCGGCATCGATCCGGTGATCGTCGCCCTCGTGGCCGCCGCCGATGCGCTCACAGCTCGGCGGGCACCGTCGGCCGGCCCTGCGAAGCCCGACGTCAATGCGTGGCGCTTCTCCGGCCGCTGGTGGGCGGGCGCAGCTGTCTCTCGCCGGGCCCGCCCGTCTCCCGCGCGGCGCTCGGCGCGCTAGCCCCGACGCAGCCCGGCGGGGCTAGGCGGGGCTAGGCGGTGACGGGGCGGATCCGCTTGTCAGGGCCGCGTGGAGCGGTGCGCCGCTGCCAGCTCGGCGAGGTCGCCCATGATCCGGGTGAGCTCGAAGTCTTTGGGGGTATAGACGGCCGCAACTCCGCGGTCCTCGAGGAGCTTCTGGTCTTCAGAAGGGATGATGCCTCCCACGACCACCGGCGCGTCGACGCCGTTGTCCTTGAGCGCCTCCATGACGCTGGCGACGAGGGCCAGATGGCTGCCGGAGAGGATCGAAAGCCCGACGACGTCGACGTCTTCGTCGCGGGCGGCTGCTGCGATCTGCGCCGGGGTCAGGCGGATGCCCTGGTAGACGACTTCGAAGCCCGCGTCGCGGGCGGCGACGGCGATCTGTTCGGCACCGTTCGAATGCCCGTCGAGACCGGGCTTTGCGACGAGGAGGCGGAAGGGGCCACCGGTGAGGGGGATAATGCCGCGGCCCGCGCCGATGGCGCCAGCCGCGGACGGCGTGCTCGCCACCGCGCCTTGTTGAGAACCAGCCCGGGCATCCCGGTCGCGCGGGCGGGAGATGGCCCCGGAGACCCCCGTCGGCGCTCGGTACTCCCCGAAGATCTCGCGCAGCACGCCGGCCCACTCTCCGGTCGTCCCCCCGGCACGCGCCAGATCGATCGTGGCGGGCATGACATTGGCCGAGCTGTCCTTCGCCGCCTCTCGCAGCGCATCGAGGGCACGGGCGACGGCACCGGCGTCCCGCTCCTTTCGCCACGCCGCGACGTCACGGCGCATCTCGTCTTCGACGGCCGGGTCGACTCGCAGGATCGACGCGACCCCGTCCTGGGTGGTCAGAGGTGACGGGGCGGTCTCGGTGAAGCAGTTGACCCCGACGACCTTGAGATCGCCGCTCTCGATCCGGCGTGTGCGTTCGGCCTGGCTTTGGACCAGGCGACGTTTGAGCTCGTCGATCGCCTCGAAAGCTCCCCCCATGTCGAGGACTTCGTCCAGCTCGGCCTGGGCTGCGCCGGCGAGATCCCGTGTCATCGCCTCGACGACGCGGGACCCGTCGAAGATGTCGTCGTACTCGAGCAGGTCGGTCTCGAAGGCGAGGATCTGCTGGATGCGCAGCGACCACTGCTGATCCCAGGGGAGGGGGAGGCCAAGGGCTTCGTTCCAGGCCGGGAGCTGGATCGCTCGGGCACGGGCGCTGCGGCTCAACGTCACTCCGAGCGCTTCGAGGGTGATCCGCTGAACGTTGTTCTCGGGCTGGGACTCGGTGAGCCCGAGTGAGTTCACCTGGACGCCGTAGCGGAAGCGGCGATTCGCCGGATCGTCGACTCCGTATCGCTCTTTGCAGATGCGATCCCACAGGGAGGTGAAGGCGCGCATCTTGCATGTCTCTTCGACGAACCGGATACCGGCGTTGACAAAGAACGAGATGCGCCCGACGACATCGCCGAGCTCGCCGGGGTCCACCTTCCCCGAGTCGCGCACGGCGTCGAGGACGCCGATCGCCGTCGCCAGCGCGTAGGCGAGCTCCTGGACCGGGGTCGCCCCCGCTTCTTGGAGGTGGTAGCTGCAGACGTTGATGGGGTTCCATTTCGGGACATGGCGCACCGTGTGGGTGATGAGGTCGACGGTGAGGCGGCGCGAGTGCTGGGGCGGGAAGATATAGGTGCCGCGCGACAGGTACTCCTTGACGATGTCGTTCTGGGTGGTGCCCGTGAGAACGGCCGGGTCCACGCCCGTGCTCTCGGCATGGGCGATGTAGAGGCTGAGCAGCCATGCGGCCGTCGCGTTGATGGTCATCGAGGTGTTCATCTGCCCAACGGGAATCCCGTCGAGCAGCTGTGCCATGTGACCACGATGGACGACGGGGACACCGACCTTGCCGACCTCGCCCGCGGCTTCGGGCGCGTCCGGGTCGTAGCCGATCTGGGTGGGGAGGTCGAAGGCGATCGACAGGCCCGTCTGGCCCTTCGCCAAATTGGTCCGGTAGAGCTCGTTCGACGCCCGAGCCGTCGAGTGCCCGGAGTAGGTGCGCATCATCCAGGGTCGGCCAGGCATCCTGCTCACGGCTCCATTCTGCCGGACATCGGGTGATCGTGCGCGCGGGCAAGGTTGCCGGCGCGCACGCCGTCAGGACTTGCGGTAGTCGTAGAAGCCGGCCCCGGACTTGCGGCCGAGCTTCTCGGCGCAGACCATGCGGCGGAGCAACGGCACCGCCGCGTAGTTCGGGTCCCGGCACTCGTCGTAGAGGGCGTCGAGGATGGCGAGGCTCGTATCGAGCCCGACCAGGTCGAGGAGGGCGAACGGCCCCATGGGGAACCCGCAGCCCCCCTTCATGGCGATGTCGATGTCCTCCATCGACGCGACGCCCTGATCGAGCAGGCGCACGGCGTTGTTGAGATAGGGGAACAACAGGGCGTTGACGATGAAGCCCGCGCGGTCCTGCACCTCGACCGGTGTCTTGCCGCATTCTTCGGCAAAGGATCGGACGGCTGCCATCGTCTCGTCGCTCGCCGTCAGGGGCCGGACGAGCTCGACCAGCGTCATGACCGCCACCGGGTTGAAGAAGTGGACGCCGCAGACACGCTCGGGTCGTCCCGTCTCCATCGCCATCTCGATCACCGGCAGTGTCGACGTGTTCGTCGCGAGGATCGTCGTCTCACCACAGATGTGGTCGAGCTCGCTGAAGACGTGCTTCTTGACGGAGAGATCCTCCACAACCGACTCGATGACCAGGTCGACGTCGGCGAACAGGGTCAGGTCGGTCGTCGCCGTCACGCGCGAGAGAGCCGACTCCCGGTCTTCGGGCGAAAGCGTGCCCTTGTCGACCCTGCGGGCGAGGGACTTCTCCATGGCGGCGATCATGGCGTCGGCGGTCTGCTGGGCCCGCGACCGCAGGACGACCTCGTGGCCGTTGACCGCTGCAGTCTCGGCGATCCCCGATCCCATGATTCCCGATCCGACGATTCCCACGCGGCTGACTGGCATGGGCGGGTATGTTACCGAGCGTGTACCCGGGCAGCACACCTGGAATGTTGGCATTGGTCGGTGGGGGGCAATGGCGGCCCGGCTCCGAGGAGTTCGACGCCGAGCTTCTCGACGCCGGTGGGGGCGAGATCCTCATCGTCCCGACCGGGGCCGCGTATGAACACCCTGCGCGCCTCGTCAGCCAGGCCGAGGCGTGGTTCGCGTCACTCGGCGGCCATGCGACCGCCGCGATGGTCCTGGGCCATCGCGACGCCGAAGACGCCATCTTTGCCGACGTCGTCGCTGCAGCGCGGTGCGTGTACCTGTGCGGGAGCTCTCCCCTCCATATGCGTGCTGCGCTCAAGGGGTCCCGGGTCTGGGAGGCGTTGGTCACCGCTTGGAGAGGTGGCGCGGCGGTGGCCGGCAGCGACGCTGGGGCGATGGTGCTGTGTGATCCCATGGTCGACCCCCGCGGCGGCGCTCTGACCGTCGGGCTCGGCATCGTCGAGCAGATGGCCGTGCTCCCGCACTTCGGCATGGAGTCGGCGGACAAAGTGCACCGCAGCCTGGTGCTCGCCGGCCGGGGGATCCCGGTCGTCGGCATCCCGGAGTCCACGGCGTTGATCAGGGACCCCGCCGGCAGCTGGCGTTCGGCCGGCGTCGGGGAGCTCGCCGTCTACGTCGACGGCACCCTCGCTGCCGACGGCCTCAAGGCGCTGCCTGTCTGAAGAGCGTGCGCAACGCAGACGCCGGCGCCTGCTCCCAACTACTTCGTCGCCGGCATGCACGCGCCCGGCGTCGAGGTCCGACCGTTGAGCCGTATAACGGGCGGCGCGTCGTTCAACGAGGTGTTCTTTGCCGATGTGCGCGAACCTCAAGGCCACCGGCTCAGAGGCGGGAACGGCGGCTGGACCGGTCGAGACCTAGGAGAAGACGTTTCCGGCGTAGGTGCCGCCTGCGCTCGCAGTACCTGCCACGCAGAACTTGGGGCTCGCACACGAGACCTCCGCGAGCTCCTCCTCGTTGCCGGGCACCGCTGTCGCCGGCGTGGTCCACGCCGTCCCGTCGTAGGTGGTCAGGTAGCCCGCGGAGTCAAGCCCGAAGCACAGGTTGCTCGCCGGGCACGACATCCCTACGAAACCCTGGGCCTCGGTGTTCATGTTGTACTGGCTGTACACGTTGATCGGCCCCTGCCAGGTGCCCTGGGCGCCCGCCGCGGGAGCAGCGATCATTGCACCGGCAAGCCCGCCGGCCAGGACGCTCAGGGCGAGCATCACCGCCAGCGCCATCCGATTGATGCGAGCGGCGTGGCACGCGGCCGGAATCCGTTTCGTCTAGGTCGTGATGGCCATGAAGGCGACGCTAACGACGCTGAGCCGGACCAACATCGGGAGGTTCCCCCGTCTTTGCGAGAACCATCTCGTGTGCGTCGCGGTCAGTTCCCCGGGAAGGGGAAGGCCCACGCCAGGTGAGCATAAGCTCGCGCCGCGAGCGCAATCCCAGCTTGGCGTAGACATGAGAGAGGTGGTGGTCCACCGTCTTCGACGAGAGGAAGAGCTGTTGCGCGATCTCCCTGTTCGTGAGCCCGGCCGCCGCAAGGTTGGCGGCCCGGCGCTCCTGCGGCGTCAGCTCATTGGCGGCGCGCCCGAGGCGCCTCCTGCCGCCCGCGGCATCGAGCTCGAGCTCGGCGAGGCGTTGCAGACGCCCGGCACCGGTCGGCTCGAGGACCTCCAACGCTCGCCGAAGCGTCTCGCGGGAGCGCCGGGCCTTGCCGGTGTGGCGAAGGAACCGCCCGTAGGCGACGAGGGTCTCGGCCGTTGCGAGGGGCATGGGCGCGCCGGCGTTGTGTTCGAGCGCCTCCTCGTAGAGCGCCTCGGCTCCCTCGAGGTCACCGCGGAGCCAGGCGAGCCCTGCACGCCCTGCTGCGGCGACGCTCCGGGGAGCTCGGCAGGGGAGCGGTGCGCAAATCTCTTCGAGCCGGGAGACGAGAGCCTCCGCCTTGGCCAGCCGGCCTGCGGCGAGGTGGGCCTCGATCGCCGCAGAGTGCCAGGGGACGACGCACGGTTCGACGATCCCCGACTCCTCGGCAAGGGCGGCGGCGCGCTCGCCCGCCGCGCACGCCTCGTCGACACGGCCGGAGCTCGCGAGCGAACGGCACGAGACGGCCAGGAGCCACAGGCGCACGTAGGGCCACTCCCCTAGGGATCCCAGCATCGTCTCGACGCGAGCGGCCCAGAGGGCGCTCTCCTCGTCGCGACCCGACTCGTGGCAGACATGGGCGAGGCCGATCGCCGAGAACGGAGCCACGGTGGGCGTCAGCTCGGACAGCCCGGCCGCCTCGGTCAGGGACGCGTACGCCTCGTCGAGCTTCCCGAGTCGCCAGAGCGTGTCGCAGTGATTGACGAGGTAGGCCTGATACGTGAGAATCGCTCCCTGACTTTTCGCGGCGACGGAGAGCGCCGCGAACCCCTCTGTCGTTTCGTCGAAGCGCTCGAGGATCTTCGCAAGGTTGATGTACCCGAAGACGAAGTCCCACGCGAACGGCGACGTGAGAGCCGGGGAACGCCGGCTCGCCATGGCGGCGCGGAAGGCGGTAGCCATCTCGTCGACGCCCGACGGTTCCCCGGCGATGCAGGCGACGTTGGCGTCGGCCGTCAACGCCGCCAGGCGCAGGTCGTCGGGGGCGCCGGGCATCTGCTCGACCATCTCAAGGACGCGTCGCGTCGTCGCACGCGCCTTGCGGGGCCCGGCGAGCAGCCACCCGATGAACGTGGCGTCGAGCAGGATCTCCGCGGCCAGGCGCGGATCGGAGGTGCGCGCGATGTCGGAGGCCTCCTCGGCGCACCACATGGCCTCGTCGAAGCGGGCCGTCGCGAGGAGGACCTGACCGAGAAGCCTGAGCGCACTGACGCGAGCACGGTCCGCGAGCGACCTGGAGGCGACGACTCGCCGGAGCTCTTCTTCGGCCTGGCGGACCCGTCCCGCGATCAGGCACGCCTCGGCATGCTGCAAGCGGAGATCCGGCAAGGCCCGCGCGCCCGCGAGCTGCACGGCAGCGCTGAAGTGGTTGGCGGCTGTCGCCACGCCGCCAACCTCGATTGCCTCCCGGCCCGCCGCGGTCAGGATGTCGACAGCACCCTGGTCTCCGACCAGCCCCGCCGAGACAGCGTGCAGCGCCATTTCGGAGGGACCGGCCCCCGCTGCGCGCAGGACTTGGAAGGCGCGCGCATGGAGAGCCTGCCGCACCGGCTCGGCGATGTCGTCGTAGAGGGCCTGGCGGACGAGCGGGTGGACGAACTCGGCGCGCCCGTCAGCACCGCCCGACTGCTCAGTGGCATTGGCCCGCGACGGTGCACCGCGCAGCAGGCCTGCGGCACACAGCTCCTCGATCGCCTGTGCTGCCTGGGGACCGTCGAAGCCGACCAGGTCACCGACGAGCAGGGGATGGAAGCGCGTGCCGAGCACGCTCGCGCCACGTGCCCAGCGCAGGGCAGCGCTCCCAACGCCTGCGAAGCGCGGGAGGAAGATCCGGGTGGCGAGAGATTCGGACGGCGCCGACAGAACGTCCTCGCCACGGCGCCAGGCCTCTGCGACCTCGCGCAGCAGGAGCGGGTTGCCGGCGCAAGCGTCGTGCGTGCGTGCCAGGCCCTCCGCGGGGAAGGCGCCCGTCCCGAGCTCCTCGTCGAGCAGAGCGGCGCTTGCCCGCGCCGAGAGCGGCGCGAGCTGCTCGACGACGGCGGAGCCGTCGTTTGCGAGGAGGCAGGCGCGCTCGTATGCGATCGACGGCCACGGGCGCAACGCGGCGATAACTGCCACGGGGCGACCCCCCAGGCGGCGGCACAGCATCGCGATCAGGTCTGTCGAGTCGGGGTCGGCCCAATGGAGATCGTCGACGGCGAGCAGCAGAGGCGCCGGAGCCTTCTCGCGCAACCACTCCTCCAACACGACGAAACGGGCGACGCGCGCGTCCCTGGAGCTGCCAGCGTCGCCGCCGATGCGCGATCCGGGCGCCCCGAGGCCCCCGAACAGCTGGTCGAGCAAGCCAAAGGGAACGGAGCGCTCGGCTTCGCAGCACGAGGCGAAGCCCAGGGTGAAGCCCGCCGCCCTGTCTCTCACCTCGGCAAGCAGCGTCGTCTTCCCGAGACCAGGCTCGCCGGCCACGAAGAGGGCTGCGCCGTCGCCGGAACGGGCGGCCTCGATCGCCGCGTCGATCGAGTGGAGGGCATGGTCTCGCTCGAGGAGCGTCATCTTCAGCCTCGCCCCAGCCTCGCCCGTCCCCAATATGGGAGAACCTCCCGATGCTCGCCAGCGCGAGCCCGGACGATGATATCAACACCCCCTCGTGAAGGCGCAGGGAGTTCACCCTCGTGCGGACGCAGGGAGCCGGCGCGAGGAGAGGAGCCGCGATGGCCGACGAGCCAGCGAGTGGGACGGGCCCGCACGGCGGGAACGTCGTCGTGCACGTGACGTTCGAGCCGGGGGATCCGCCGTCGGGCTCCGCGACGACCGATCTCGCCGCCCCGGGCCTGGCTTTCAGCGGGTGGCTGAGCTTCGTCGAGGCGCTCGACGTGCTCCGGCGCGGGGCAAATCGAGCGGTGGCCGACCCTTAGTTTCGCGACACGCCCCAACGATCGGGCACGACCGCCTCCCGGCGTCGACCCACGGCCCGGGCCCCACGCCGAGAGCCTGTCCGGGATCGGGTCAGCTGGTGCTGATCTTGACCGTGAGGATCCGCTGGACGACGTTCGGAGTGCCCGACGCCGAACCGTTGGCGTTGATCTTCTCGACGACGTTCATCCCCGATGTCACCGTGCCGAAGAGTGTGTACTTGTCGCCGGCGGCGAGATCGCTGTTGAGCTGGGTCGCGCCACCGGGAACGACAACGAAGAACTGGCTTCCGTTCGTGTTCAAGCCCGAGTTGGCCATGGCGACGTCGCCGGTCGCGTAGGCCTTCGGCGTGTTCTCGTTGTTGAAGGTGTAGCCGGGCCCTCCGGTGCCGGTGCCCGTGGGATCGCCGGTCTGGTCCATAAACGACGGGATGACCCGGTGGAAGATCACGCAGTGGAAGAAGTTCTGGTTAGCGAGGAAGACGAAGCTGTTGACGGTCTGGGGGGCCTGGCCGGCCAGGAGGTTGATGGTAAATGTGCCCGCCGTGGTCGTCACCGTCGCCGTGTAGGTCTTCGAGGTGTCGATGGACATGGCCGGCGGCTTCGGCCACGAGAGCGTGTTGACGCGCACCTTCGGGTTGGCCGGGCAGCCGGCTTTGATCGCTGCGTCGTTTGCCTGACGCTGGAGCGCGGCGTACTGGTCGGCGACGGTCGTCGAAGTGGACGAGGCCGTCGAAGTGGACGAGGCCGTCGTCTTGGTGGTGGCGGTCGTCTTGGTGGAGGCGGTCTTTTTCGGCGATCCCGACGTCACGAGGGCGACGATGCCGCCGACGACCAGCACGCCGACGAGGATGATGATCGTCGCCCGCAGGGTCGACCGCCGCCGCTTGGCGGCTGCGAGCTGGGCCTGGCGGATCTGGCGGTTGGCGCGCTGGCGCTCACGTTTGGACGTCGGCACGAGTGTCTAGGTTAGCTGCTCGGCGGCCGTCGGGAGAGGCGCAGGTTGATGGGGCTCTCAGCTTTCGCCGACGGTGACTTTCGTCATCTTGTGAAGGGTGTTCGGCTTGCCCCCGGGGCTGCCGTCGGCAGTGATGGCGTAGACGACGTCCATGCCGACGGTCACCCGGCCGAACAGCGAGTACTTCGGCGGGAGGCTCGCTCCGTCTGGCCCGACGATGATGAAGAACTGGCTCCCGTTCGTGTCCGGCCCGGCGTTCGCCATGGCCACCGAGCCCACCTTGTAGGACCCCGCCGGGGGGAGCTCGTCGGCGAAGCGATAGCCCGGCCCGCCCGTTCCCGTCCCGGTCGGATCACCGCCCTGGACGACAAAGCCCGGGATGACCCGATGGAAGACGACACCGTCGAAGTAGCCACTACGGGCCAGTGTGACGAAGTTGTTCACGGTGACCGGGGCCGCAGCGGCATCGAAGGTGATCGTGAAGGTTCCCAGGTCGGACTCGACGTCGGCCGTGTAGGTCTTCGCCGTGTCGATGGTCATGGGCGGGGGGCCGGAGGAACCGGCCGGTGCGGGGGAGGCCATGTGCGGCACGCTACCGCGGCCGTGCTCCAGCGGGTGACCGCCGTCGCCGCCTGCTCGCCTCAGGCCTTAGCATCGTCGCCGATGAGCCTTGTCGTCCAGAAATTCGGTGGGACCTCGGTGGCAGACGCCGAGCGGATCCGCGCCGTCGCCGACGAGGTGGCGCGGACCCGTCGGGCCGGGACGAATGTCGTCGTGGTCGTGAGCGCGATGGGCAAGACCACCGACGACCTCCTCGGTCTCGCCCTGCGCGTGAGCGCGACCCGCCCCCCACGGGAGCTCGACATGCTGCTGACTGCGGGCGAGCGGATCTCGATGGCCCTTATGTGCATGGCGCTCGCCGATCGGGACGTGCCCGCAGCGTCGTTCACCGGGAGCCAGGCAGGCATCGTCACCGACGACGTCCACACGAAAGCGCGGATCGTGGAGGTGCGGGCGGACCGCATCCGGCGGGCTCTCGCCGAGGGCAAGGTGCCCGTCGTCGCGGGATTCCAGGGCGTCTCCACGGCGAACGACGTCACGACGCTCGGCCGGGGAGGCTCCGACACGACGGCGGTCGCCCTGGCGGTCGCGCTCGAGGCGGACGCCTGCGAGATCTTCACAGACGTGACCGGGGTTTTCACCGCCGATCCCCGGGTCGTGCCTGCGGCGCGCAAGATCGGTCGGCTCTCTTTCGAGGAGATGCTGGAGATCTCGGCGACGGGAGGCAAGGTGCTCGCCTTGCGGTCGGTAGAGTTCGCCCGGAACCACGGTGTGCCGCTCCAGGTCCGTTCCAGCTTCACCTGGGAACCGGGTACCTGGGTCACCAAGGAGGATCCCGGCATGGAACAGCCGATTGTCTCGGCAATCACGAGTGACGCCGACGAAGCGAAGATCACGGTGACAGGCGTGCCGGACCGCCCCGGCATCGCGGCAGCGTTGTTCCGTTCCCTCGCCGACCGGATGGTCAACGTCGACATGATCGTCCAGAACGTGTCCCAACAGGGCAATGCCGACATCTCCTTCACGGTCCCGGCGTCCGATCTCGAGGCGAGTGTCGCCACGACGCGTGCGGTTGCCACCGAGCTCGGGAAGGCTGACGTCACCGCCGACTCCGGCATCGGCCGCGTCTCCCTCGTCGGGGCAGGGATGAGGACGCACCCCGGCGTGACGGCGACGATGTTCGAAGCCCTCGCCAAGGCCGACATCAACATCGAGATGATCTCGACGTCGGCAATCCGGGTCTCCTGCGTGGTTCGGGCTGCGGCGGTGGAGGACGCCGTGCGGGTCCTCCATGAAGCCTTCGGGCTCGCCGACGCGCCGTAGGGCCGCCGGCGAGGGGCGCGGGGACGGAGCCGCCGTCGGGAGGCGGAGCCGGGGGCGCCGGGGCGACACGCTCCCGTACAATCGTCCTATGCGTGTCGCCGTCGTCGGGGCCACCGGGCAGGTGGGAGCCGTCATGCGCACTTTGCTCGCCGAGCGCCGATTCCCGGCCGCCGACGTGCGCTTTCTCGCCTCCTCGCGCTCGGCGGGCCGGACGCTCCCCTGGGCTGGACGCGAGATCACCGTCGAGGACGCGGCGACGGCCGATCTGGGCGGTATCGACCTCGCCTTGATGTCGTGTGGCGCGACGACGTCCCGGGAGCTCGCACCGGCACTGGCTGGCGGCGGGGCTCTCGTCATCGACAACTCCTCCGCATGGCGACGTGACCCGCAGGTCCCCCTGGTCGTCCCCGAAGTCAACGCCGAGGCGCTGGAGGAGATCCCGAAGGGGATCGTGGCCAATCCCAACTGCACCACGATGGTGGCGATGCCCGTCCTCGCCCCGCTGCACGAGGTGGCCGGGTTGGTGCGTCTCGTCGTCTCGACCTACCAGGCCGTCTCGGGCGCCGGGCTCAAGGGCGTTGCCGAGCTGGAGGAACAGGTGACCAAGGCCGCCGCGACCGCAGCGCGCCTTACCTTCGACGGGGATGCCCTCGACGCTCCTCCGCCCGCCGTGTTCGCCGGGCCGATCGCTTTCAACGTGCTTCCCCTCGCCGGCCGTCTCGTCGACGAAGAGACCGACGAGGAGCACAAGTTCCGCGACGAGAGCCGCAAGATCCTCGGCATCGATGATCTCGCCGTCTCCTGCACGTGTGTGCGTGTCCCCGTCTTTACGGGCCACTCGCTGTCGATCAATGCCGAGTTCCAGCGCCCGTTGGGAACAGACGAGGCACGACGCGTTCTCGCGAGCGCCCCGGGCGTGGCGCTCGCCGACGTCCCGACTCCGCAGGCCGTGACGGGAAAGGACGTCTCCCTCGTCGGCCGGCTGCGCCGGGATCAAGGAGCTGCAAACGGCCTGGCCCTGTTCGTCTCGGGCGACAACCTCCGCAAGGGTGCGGCGCTGAACGCCGTGCAGATCGCCGAGGAGATGGTCGCCCGGGCAATCCTCCGCCCGTGAGCCTGTGCGCTCGAATCTCGGCCGGTTCGCGGCGGGGGCAGGCCCGGGCCGGGGTCAGCCCGGAGCTGCGTCGTGCGAGCGGTCTACCGGCGCTGCATCGCCTTCAGGCGCCGACTCTCTCTGGCCGGCCCCTGGACCGAAAGAGCGGACCCGGCGTGCGATGTTCACTGCGTGGTCGCCGAAGCGCTCGTAGAAGCGGCCGATGAGAGCGAGCTCGATCGCAACGGGGATGGGCATGCCGCCCGCGACGATCTCGGCGGTCAGCGTGACATGGCAGTCGTCCATCTCGTCGTCGAGCTCCTCGACGGCCGTGGCCACGTTCGAAGAGCGATCGGCGAAGGCGTCGGTGGCCTTGCGCCACATGCGCGCGGCCAACTCTCCCATCTGCTCGATGAGCCCCCGGCTGCGCGCACTCATCTCGCGTCCGAGGCCGCGCACGGCGCGCCGGGCGATGTGCTCGGCGAGGTCGCCGCTGCGCTCGATCTCGGGGAGCATGCGCAAGACGGCGATGAGCATGGTCAGCTCGTCGAGGTCCAGCCTCTTGTCGGCAATCCTCTCCAGGACCTCGTCTTCGATCTCGCGCTGCAACGCATCGACGATCTCGTCGGCGCGGGCGAGCTTGATCGCGGCGTCGCGATCGGCGGCGAGAAGGGCGTGGGTCGCGCCGGAAAGCCCTTCGCCGACGAGGGCGAAGAGTTGGATGACCTTCCGGTCGATCGACTCCTCGGGCGTGATGACCACTGTCGCAACGCTACCGGGCGCGACCCGCCGGCGACGTTGCGCCGTGGCCTTCAGCCGCCGCGCCGGCATGGACCCGGCCCGCACGCGACGTCCGTATCCAGCGCCGTCGGACCCACGAGAGGGGGACCCATGGGGGTAGAGACCGTCGAGCTTTCAGGCCACATCATTGACTCACTCGTCCTCGCCAAGGTGCTCGACGCCATCGTGGCGGCGGGAGCGACCTATCGAATCACCGCGCTCGATGTCGGGGCGCGCGATGTGGACCCGAGCCGCGCGCGTATCGAGATCGCATCGCCGGATGACCAGCTGCGGGCCCTGATCGAGGAACTGCACGAGCACGGAGTGCATCTCGTCGACGAGGCCGACGCAACCCTCGTGTTGGCCGAACGCGACGGTGTCCTGCCCGAGGGCTTCTACCCGACGACGAACCTCGCGACCTCGGTGCGCGTCGGCGGGTCGTGGGTGTCCCTCGGGCGCCCCGAGATGGACTGTGCGCTGGTCGTCGACGACGGCGGTGCCGGGGCACAAGCCCGCGCCGTGCCGATGCACCGGGTGAGCGCGGGCGATCGCGTCGTGGTTGGCTTCACCGGCGTGCGCGTCGAGCCGCCTGGCCATAGTCGCGAGGGCCGGGAGTTCCAGTTCATGGGGTCGGAGACCTCCTCGGAGAAGCCGAAGAGCTTGGTGATCCACCGTGTTGCCGAGCGCATGCGGGCGGTGCGGGCCTGTGGCGAGAAAGTCCTCGCCGTCTGCGGACCGGCCGTCGTCCACACGGGGGCCGCCCCGGATCTCGCCACCATGGTGCGCGACGGGTGGATCGACGTGCTCTTCGCCGGGAACGGCTTTGCGACGCACGACATCGAGTCGAACACCTTGGGCACGTCACTCGGCGTCACCTTGGCCGCCGGCGAGCCGGTCGAGCACGGGCACGCCAACCACCTGCGCGTCATCAACGAGGTGCGCCGCCACGGCTCGATCAAGGCCGCGGTCGGCAGTGGCTACCTACGCGGCGGCGTCATGTACGAGTGCGTGCGCGCCGAGGTCCCCTTTGTGCTCGGTGGGTCGGTACGCGACGACGGGCCGCTCCCCGACACGATGACCGACGTCGTGGCGGCCGCCGACGCGATGCGCGAGCTTCTCGACGGCGTCTCCGTTGCCCTCATGCTCGCGTCGACCCTCCACGCAATTGCCGTCGGCAACCTGCTGCCCGCCTGGGTCGAGACGTACTGCATCGACATCAACCAG
This sequence comes from Actinomycetes bacterium, assembly GCA_021851885.1. Lineage (GTDB taxonomy): Bacteria > Actinomycetota > Acidimicrobiia > Acidimicrobiales > JAMCQF01 > JAJZBS01. Next base: position 14,451 of record JAJZBS010000043.1, read on the forward strand.
GCGGTCGTGACGAAGCTGTCGGACAGGGGCAGCCATCAGGCCCTGGGCATCGTGACCGACGTCGGCCTGTTCCTCGCGGAGCTGTCCAGTCGCCTCTGCGCGTGAGCTCCGGTATGGCGGGAGCGACGGGCCCTGCTGACGCAGGCGATGCGGCCGCCGGCGAGAGCGGGCCTTTCCTGGGGGTGGCACCTGTTGATGTGCCGGCCCGACTATTCCGGCCTGCTGTAGGAGATCAACCCGTGGATGCACACGGACGTGCGACCGGACCCACGTCGCGCGGCGGAGGAGATCGCGGGCCTCATTGCCACCATCGAGGGCGCCGGTGCGCAGATCTCCTTCATGGCACCCGTCGAAGGCCTGCCCGATCTTGTCTTCACAGCGCTCCCCGGCATTGTCGACGGCAACCGGTTCCTCCCCGCCTCCTTCCAACACGATCAGCGCCGTGCCTAGAGACTCCCCACGATGTCGCCTGGTTCTCATCGCACGGGTACAGGTTCCTGCGCCATCCCGGCGGAGAGTCTCCCCGCCACGAAGGAGCGGGCGACGCATTGCCGTTCACGGTGCCCGGGGCGCGCCACCCGGCGCTCGTGTGCGGGTACCGCACGCGCACCGACTTTGCCGCCCACGCAGGGCTGGGCCGTGTGCTGGGTGTTCCCATCGCCTCCGTCGAGCTCGTCGACGACCGCGACTACCACTTCGATCTCGTGTCTTGCCCGCTCGACTCCCGCCGGGCTCTCGTCGCGCCGGTCGGCCTCGATCGGTACGGGACGCACGTGCGCCATCGGGTTGTCGACGAGGTGGTCGTGCTCACCGGCGACGAGGCCTCCATGTTCTGTGCCAACGCGATCGTCGTCGGATCGACCATCGTCATGCGGGCACGCACCGTGCGGCTCGGCCGCCTGCTGGAGGGCTTCGGCTTCACCGTGGCCGTATCTGGTGTCGGCGAGTTTCTCAAAGCCGGCCGCCGCCGCCGCTGCCTGATGCTCGCCCTCGACGCTCGCTCTCGACGCTCGCTCTCGACGCCCGCCCTCGACGCTCGCCTGTCGTCGTAGGCTTGCGGTCGCCTCGGTCAACTCTTCGCGTTGTCCTTGCGCCGATCGGGCACCATAGCCATGGCGCCAGTGCCCGGTCACGGCTCGTCGGGCCACAGCTCTTCCGGCTCCCGGCCGTTCGTCTCGGGTACGAGCCAGAACATCGCCGCTGCCGGGAGGGCGACGGCGAAGGTCACGAGCCCGGCGAGAAGGAAGTGGTTGCCGTTCCCGGCGATGGTGCCGAAGGTGAGCAAGCCCGCCGCTGCACCGACGACGCCGGTCGCCACGTACCAGCCCGACACGGACGCGCGCACACTCGTCGGGAAGAGCTCGTTGACAAGGGCCCCGGCTGCGGGTGCGAACGACGCGCCCGAGAAGATGCCGGAGAGGTAACCCACGAACAGCGCTGTGGGCGATCCGGAGTAGGCGAGGGTGGCCGAAAGCCACACGGCGATCATTGCCGCGGAAGCTGCGGGCCGGCGCCCCCAATGGTCGGCGGTCCATCGTCCGGCGATCAGGCCGGCGAGCCCGGTGACGCCAGCGCTGACGACCATGAGAGCGAGGGTCGTCCCGGACAGACGGAGCACGTTCTGGCCGTAGAAGAAGATGAAGCTGTTGGCCGGGCCCGTGACGACGGAGACGGCGAAACCGATTCCTGCGACGATGCCGAGGCGCCGCCAGTACGGGCGGGCGACGGTTCCGAGGGCGGGGCGGTTCGCCGTGCGCGCGGCGGCGGCTCGCGCGTAGCGGTCGGGTTCGGCCACACGGGCCCCAATGAGCGGGAGGGCGATCAAAGGAACGACGGCGACGGCAAAGAGCCCACGGAACCCGATCAAGTTCCCGGCCAAACCGTGGAGGATGGCGATCAGCCCGGCGCCCACCGCGTAGCCGGCGGCGACGAGGGCGACGCCCATGGAGCGGTGGGTGGCACTCGTCTGCTCGGCGGCGCCGACCTGGGCGATGGCGGCGGCCGCACTGAGGAACGGGCGGCCGAAGGCGAAAATGGCGACGAACCACCAGTACCCCGGGCTGGCGGCGGCGAGAGCCGTGAGGGCGAGACCGATGGCACACGTCCCGACGATCATCCGGCGCCTGCCGAAACGATCGGCTGAGCTCGCGAGGGGGAGCCCGGCGAGGGAGGCGAGGCGGATGATCGCGAGGCCCAGCCCGACGACGGTGCCGGACAGCCCCGCCTGCTCGGCGATCGAGGTTCCGTGGGTGACCTGGCCGAATGCCTTTGCCACGTCGCCGAGGGAGGTGATGACGCTGTACTGGGCAAACCCGGCGGCAAGGGCGATGATGGCGAGGCTCATCACCTGGGGATCGGTCCAGCTGTACAGGCGGAGAGCCCGCGCCGAAGCCTCGCCGCCAGGCGCGCCGGAGACCGGCTCGGTGCGATCGGGGGCCACCGCTAGACCTTGGTCCCCGTGCCGGCGGCGTGGGCCCCCGTGCCGGCGGCGTGGGCCCCGGTGGCAGGCGTCGTGGCCTGGCTTCCTCTGCGGCGGATCCACCAAAACGGACTGTTGAGCGCAACGATGAGGACGAAAGCGACGCCCGCAGCAGACACCACGTACCACGGCCACGGCCCGAGGAGGCGGAGAAGTGTCCAGTTCGACGGCGGCCGGCGGAGGAACATGTAGTTGGCCCCCGTCGTCCAGTCGACGAGGCCGACGAGAGCCGTGTAGGCGGCGGTGATGCCGAAGATGCGCCGGACCGCATGGGGCCGCGCGGGGATGCGCAGGCCGACGACGAGAAGAAGGGCGGCCATCACGATCCCGAAGTGGCCGACGACGTACTGGAAGAAGACAAGGTGAGGAAAGCCAGCGTTGAGGTCCGGGGTGATCGCCCCCTGGAGGGTACCCGCGAGACCCCAGAAGTAGGTGAGCTCGACGAGGACGGGGCTCCTCCACCAGCAGGCCGCCGCCGCGACGAGCACGGCCATGTCGCACAGGGGCAGAGGGAGGGAGGTCTTGGCCGAGAAGGTGCCGCCGACGACGATGGCCACGACGAAGCTCACGGCGTCGGCGGCAAGGAGCACGCCGAGGACGCGGGCCACTGCATGGGCCCACGGCCCGGGAGCCCGGCGCGCACCGATGCAGACGCCAGCACATCCGACCACCGCAAGGACGGCGCTGATCAGGTAGGCGGCCGGCGTCACGACAGCATTCGTCGCGGGTGCAACCAGATCGGCCGGTGCGGTCATCGGACGAAGAGGTGCCAGCCGAGCCAGAGCCACGCGATCAGCAGGGCCACGCGGCCGGCCGGGCGCGCGAGCGTCCACGCAACGGCGGACTCGACCGTCGGCCACCCGCGCTTGACCAGGTGGCCTGTGCCCTCACAGGCAACAAGGGCAAAGGTGAGGCCAAGGGCCACGGCGACAGAGGTCTGCAAGGTCAGCGTCCTCCTCTCGCGATCATCGCCGGGCGAGAACCCAGCCGATTGCGGCCCACGCGACAAAGGCCGCCGCGCGCGCGACATAGTGCCCTGGACCGACGTAGGGCTGGGTCAGCGAGCTCAACGTCGGATGGGCCGACCGAGGAAGCCGGAAGAGCTCGGCGAGCTCCCAGCCGACAAAGGCGGCGGCCACCCCGACCCAGGCGAGCGTGCCCGTCACCCGGACCGCTCCCGAGGTCGGCCCGAGCTGCTCGACGCGGGTGTTGCGCCCACCCTTCCCCCCGCCGCTTCCCCGGCCGTGCCGGCTCCTGCGCCTGAAGGTCGCGACCGCAACGACAACGACCGATGTGGCAGCGGTCGTGACGGTGGCCGGCCAGGTGAACGTCGCGACGCCGGCTTCGATCCACGCTGCGATCATGACCCCGAGGACGAGAGCGACGCTGATCGCCGGGTGGTGGAGGATCCGTGTTTGGGCGAGGGGACTCGAACGATCCATGGTCTCGACCGCTCAGTGCCAGAGCACGACGTCCCAGGCCCGAGGCGATCCCGACCGCTCCGGCGGGATCGCCTCGACGAGCAATGTGATGCACCTGCGCTGCGCCGTCGCCACGGTCCTTACGCTACCGACCAATCGGTGCCTGCATCGGCGGTGCTCGTCGGATCGGAGCATCGGCGAATCGTGTGCCGCCGCAAGGAGCGTTTTGACCCGACCGGTTCCGGCTCTGTTGCCGGTAGCATGAACCTTCTCTATGAGGACGGTTGCGGCAAGAGTTGAAGACGAGACAAGCCCGGTGGTCATGAGCCTCGTCTCGGCCCGGGCGTCCCGGCAGTGATGAGCCACGATCGGGCCGACGGCTCCCGCCTGGCCGCCGGCGAGAATCCCCAGGGGATACGCGCACTGTGACGACCCGGATCGACGAAGCCGCCGGGACGGAGGGGGGCGCAGCGGGGGCCGCAACCACTTTGCCCGGCGACGCAGCGCACGAACGAGCTGAGCACCGGCGCATCCTCGTGATCGTCGGCGCGCTCATGCTCGGCATGATCCTCGCCGCTCTCGACCAGACGATCGTCGCCACCGCCCTCCCGACGATCGCCGGCGACCTCCACGACCTCAGCCATTTCCAGTGGGTGGTGACGGCGTACCTCTTGACGTCGACGATCTCGACGCCACTGTGGGGCAAGCTCGGAGACCTCTACGGGCGCAAGAAGCTCTTCCAAGCGTCCATCGTGATCTTCCTCGTCGGGTCCGCCCTGTCGGGACTGTCCCAATCCATGACCCAGCTCATCGCCTTCCGGGCAATGCAGGGGGTCGGTGCCGGTGGGCTGATGGTCGGCGCGCAGGCGATCCTCGGTGACGTCGTCAGCCCTCGCCAGCGCGGGCGGTACATGGGCTACTTCGGTGCGGTCTTCGGCGTGACGAGCGTCATCGGGCCGCTTCTCGGCGGGATCTTGACCGAGGACGCCTCGTGGCGCTGGGTCTTCTACATCAACGTGCCCATCGGGATCGCGGCCCTGTTCACGATCGCTGCCGTCCTCCACATCCCGAAGAAGCGCACGGAGCACACGGTCGATTACGCCGGGACCGCCCTCATGGGGGCCGCAGCGACGGCGCTCATCTTGGTGACGACGTGGGGAGGAACGACGTACGCATGGGGGTCTGGGACCATCATCGGGCTCATCGTGGCGACGCTCGCCCTCGTGGCGGCCTTCATCTTCGTCGAGCGACGTGCTGCCGAGCCACTCATCCCTCTCGGCCTGTTCCGCATCAGGGTGTTCAGCGTCTCGAGTGCCGTCGGGTTCTTCGTCGGCTTCATCATGTTCGGCGCGATTGTCTTCATCCCCCTCTATCTCCAGACGGTCCACGGCGCGTCGCCGACGATCTCCGGCCTCGAGCTCATCCCGATGGTCTTCGGGATGCTCGCGACCTTCATTACGAGCGGCCGCTTGGTGACCCGCTGGGGTCGCTACAAGATCTTCCCCATCATGGGAACGGCCGTCATGGCGCTCGGCCTTTACCTCCTCGCGCTCATGACACCGTCGACGACGTTATTGACCGCGTCGGCGTACATGTTCGTCGAAGGGCTGGGGATCGGCCTCGTCATGCAGGTGCTCGTCGTTGCCGTCCAGAATGCCGTGCCGTACGGCCACCTCGGAACGGCGACGTCAGCTGCGACGTTCTTCCGCTCGATCGGAGCGTCGATCGGCGTGTCGCTCTTTGGATCGATCTTCAGTGCGCGCCTTTTCGCCGAGCTCCCGAAGTACCTGCCCGCCGCCGTCGTCCATAAGTTCGCCGGGCAGAACGTCACCTTGAACCCCGCCCAGATCAACGCCCTGCCGGCGCCGCTCAAGCACGGATTCATCCAAGCGTTCAGCCATGCCGTGGGCACGGTGTTCTATATCGGCGTCCCCTTCGCCGTCGTGGCATTCGTTCTGGCGTGGTTTATGAAGGAGATTCCCCTGCGCGAGGCGGTGGCGTCGGGTGACAAAGCCGCCGCGTCGGCGTCGTCGACGCCACAACCCCCCGAACCGGCAACCGTGCTCGGCTGACCCCGGCGCGGGCACGGGCAAAGCCGGCCTACGACGCTCCGCCGGCCGCAGGCGCGGCCGTGGACGCCGCGACAAGATCGCCGACGTGGCCAATGGCGACGTCGAGGTCGACGAGATGCCGTTCGGAGGCGCCCGCCGGTGTCAGGAAGACGAACGCGACGCGCGCCACTCTCTGCCCGGTAGCCCGTTCCACCGCGAGCGCGTAGGCGGCACCTTGGTTGCGGTAGGCGGTGAAACGGCTGTCGATCGCGCTGGCGTCTGCCGTGCTCGATGTCTTGTAGTCGACGACGACGAGACCGTCCGGGGCGCGGTAGAGGAGGTCCAGGTAGCCCTCGATAAGACTGTCTCCCACGGGGACGCACACGTAGACCTCGCGCCAGTGGGCACACGACGCTGCCTCGATCACCGACGGCGAACGGAGAGCCGCCTTCACGAGATTGTGGACGTCACCGCTGCGATCGGTCACGCCTTCGGCCTCGCACTGGGCCATGACGGTGGCCTCGATCCCCTCTGCGGTTGAGAGGTCGATCGTCTGGAGGACGCCGTGGACGGTTCTGCCGACCGAGCTTCCGTAGCGGCCCTTGAGCCACGGCGGCAGGTCGAGGTCGCGAGGTTCCTTGTGCATCCCTGGGTCCGGTTCGGACCCAGGAGGTGCACTCTTGCCTCCGTCCAGCTCGCCAATCGCCGTCGCTGCGATGGTACGCGGGCGTGCCGCCTTGGCAAGGGCATCGTCGCGCTCGCGGGCCCATGTCGCGTAGGGGGGAGGGGCCGGGCATCGAGTGCTGGCGCGCACCGCGGGCAGCACCGCGTCGCCTTCGCCGCCGGGGATCTCGTCGAACAGCGCTCCCATGCCGTTCACGAGGAGCTCGGCGCCTGACAATCCCGCCGTCTTCGGTGCTCCGGCCGGCATCGCGCGATGGGCGGAGACGACCAGGTGGTCGCGAGCCCGCGTGCAGGCGACGTAGAGGAGGCGGATGCGCTCGTCTTCGTCCTCCTGTGCGTCGCGGGCTTTGAACGACGCATAGGTCTCCGTTGCGGCCACTTTGCCGAAGCCGTAGCCCACGCCGCCGCCGGGCGGGAAGACGACGGAAGCCGAGGAGGGACGCGACCGCCGAGACGAGGTCATCCCGGCCACGATCGTGATGGGGAACTCCAGCCCCTTGGCAGCGTGGATCGTCATGATCCGCACGGCGTCGTCGTCGGACTCGGACAGGACGAGCTCGGACGCGCGGACGTCCTCTCGGGCCTGGGCGGTGACCCAGGCGACGTACTGGCGGAGGTTCCCGCCCGTCGCCTCGGCCCAGGCTCGTGCCTGGTCGAGGACGAAGCGCAGCCGCCTCCAGACATCGCGTGGCCGACCCGTCGTGCAGCCGAGCTCGAAAGCTCGCCTGTCACGGAGGACCTGTTCGAGCATCTCCGACGGCGTACGCCAATGCCGATCGTCGTACAAGGAGCGCAGGTAGGCCAGCGCGCGCCCGACCGGGTCGTCGCCGGGGACGGAGCGGGGCTGGTCGTCGAGATAGTCCCACCGGCCGCCGCGCTCGCGACGGAAGCGGAACAGGTCGTCGTCGCCGCAAGCCAGATAGGGCGTGCGAAGGGCGGAGATGACGTGGAGCTCGTTCGTCGGGTCATCGACGGCCCGCAGGATCATGAGAACGTCGCGGATCTCACGACTGGCGTAGACAAGCGTCGCCGACTCGGTGCGGTAGGGGATCCCGGAACCGTCGAGCGCGTCTTCGAGGGCGGGGAGCGAGGATCGGGTCGGCATGAGGACGGCGATGTCACCGTAGCGAGCCGGTCGCCAACCGCCTTGGCCGTCGTCGACGGTCCATCCCTCCCGGAGGGCGCGTGCCACGACCGAGGCCACACCGGCAGACTCCGCAGCGCGCAGCTCGCGCGCGGGCGTCTTGACGGGATGCGCACTCCTCCCGAGCACGCTGACCGCCGGTCCGCAGTTGGCAGAAGCGCGTGTGGCATGCAGGGGAAGGAACGGGGGCGGGGCGTCGTGGCCTGCGGGCGGGCGTCCTGTGAGTGCCGTGGCGCCGGTACCGGATGCCATGAGGGAGCCGAAGGTGGTGTTCACCCAATCGATGACCGGCTCCGTGGTGCGGAAGTTGGCGGTCAGCTCGACGTGCCCGTCCTCGCTGCCCAGTTGTGCGCTTGCCGCGCGGAACACGGAGAGATCGGCGCGCCGGAAACGGTAGATCGACTGCTTCGGATCGCCGACGATGAACAGGCGGCCGGGCTCGACGTCGACCTCGTTCCACGCCGCGTTCGCAGTCGCGGGTGCCCGCGGTGCGGCTGCAGCGATCCTGGCCGCCAGCTCGACCTGGATCGGGTCGGTGTCCTGGAACTCGTCAAGCAACAAGCGCCGGTAGCGATCGTGAAGATGGGCGCGGACGTCGGCTCCGTGGACGGGGTTCCGCAGAAGCGCCCGAGCGAGGACGAGAAGGTCGTGGAACTCGAGCCGGCCCGCGTCCCGGCGCTCGCGAGCCGACGAGAGCGTGAAACGGCGGATGGCAGCCCCGATTTGCTCCGCGCACGCGCAGACAACCGATCTCGTGATGGCGTCCACGTCGCTCCCGAGATCCCGGACGCGTTGGCGAATGTCCTCCACGTCGGCCCAGGACGTCTTGCGACCGAGTTTCCCCACGCCGAAGCTCGGTGCCTTCTTGCCGCCTTCCGGTCCGAGGGATTCGATGAGCGCTACCTCGTCGAGGTTCCCGGCGATCTCCTCCAAATGGCGAGTGATGGCTTCGATGCGTTGGCGAAGCTTGTCGTCCGGGTCTGAGCAGGGAGTTCGAAGCAGAGCGCAGGCTTCGTCGCGGGCTCTTTGGACGAGCCCCCGCACGTCGGGAGGCTCGGGCGCGTGCGCTGGAACGTTGTCTTCGACGAGGTCCCAGTTGTCCTCGAAGGTCCCGGCGATGTCGCGCAGCGCTGTCGGTCGAATGCCCGCGGCGAAGAACAGAAGCAGGCTGCGCTCGATC
>JAJZBS010000190.1 GCA_021851885.1 Actinomycetes bacterium
AGCTGAACCGGGGAAACTTCTGACCCCGGACTGCCGCCGGCGGGTCGTGGTGGCCCTCCGGGAGCAGTTCGGGGTGACCGAACGCCGGGCGTGCCGAGTCGTCGGCCAGTCCCGCTCCACCCAGCGGCTCAAGCCCCCCATCCCCTCCGACGACGAGCTAGCCCTGCGAGCGTGGCTGCGTGACTTCTCCCGCCGCCGTCCGCGCTGGGGCTGGCGGCGAGCCGCCGTCGAGGCGAAGAAGGCGGGCTGGCGGGCCAACCACAAGCGCATTCACCGCCTCTGGGTCGCCGAAGGCCTGCGTGTGCCCTACAAGAAGCGCAAGAAGCCCCTGCGGGGGATCGGCCAAGCGGTCGGGGCCATGTGCCCGATCCGGCCCAACGTGATCTGGGCCATGGACTTCCAGTTCGACCAGACGAGCGATGGGAGGATGCTCAAGTTCTTGAACGTCGTGGACGAGTTCACCCGCGAAGCACTCGCCACCGACGTCGAGCGTTCGATCGACGCCGACGGGGTGGTTAGATGCCTGGACCGCCTGGCCGCCGATCGCGGCGCCCCGGCATACGTCCGCTTCGATAACGGCCCGGAGTTCATCGCCCACGCCGTGGCCGACTGGTGCCGGTTCAACGGTACCGGCACCGTCTTTATCGACCCCGGATCGCCATGGCAGAACGCCTGGGTCGAGAGCTTCAACGGCCGGATGCGCGACGAGCACCTCAACGGCCAGCAGTTCGACAGCCTCTTGGAGGCCAAGGTCCTCACCGAGGACTGGAGGATCGACTACAACATGAACAGGCCCCACAGCGCGCATGGCTGGCTCACCCCGGTCGAGTTCGTCGAGGCCTGGCTTCACCGACAGGCATACCAACTCGCATAACGGGTGGCTCAACTATCGGGGTCCGGTCAGTTGTCGTTCGCCCGCCTGTCTCCCACACCCACAATCAAGGACAAGGAGGAGGCAGATGCGCTCGATCGGACTCGATGTCCACCGCGACTTCTGTGAGGTGGCCATCTTCGAAGACGGAAAGGTCAGCCGACATCCGAGGGTGCCGGCCCGACGAGCGGCGCTGATGGCGTTCGCTTCGTCGCTGCGGACAACAGATCAGGTGGGCCTCGAGGCGACCGGCAATGCTCTTGCCATCGCCCGGATCATCGAGCCCCACGTGGCGCGGGTCATCGTGGCCAACGCCGCGGTCACGAGGACCATCGGAGCGACGCGGGCGAAGACCGACCAGCTCGACGCACGCACCCTGGCGCAGCTCCTCGGCACTGGCTTCTTCCCTGAGGTGTGGCTGGCCGAGGAGCCCACTCGTCTCGTCCGTCGGCGGATGAGTCGCCGGGCCCAGCTCGTGCGGGATCGCACGAGCCTTAAGCCTCAATCCACCGCGTAACCCCATCTGACCGCCTGCCGATGACCAGCCGGTCGCGCAAGGACTCGTTCTCGCTGCTGAAGCGCGTGCGGGTGCTGAGCGTGGGCGTCGCCGACCAGAGGCTCTTGTGGTTGGCGGGATGTCAGCGCACTGATGCGGGTCGTCTGCGGCTGCGCCGACCGCGGAGTGACGCTTCAGGTGACGGCGACGGTGAGGGCGCGCAGGTTCGAGAGCGCGCGGGTGAACGGCTCCTGCCACGGCCAATGGCGCGGTGCGCGCAGCGTCGGCGCCCCCGAGCGGTTGACAAGCCGACCCGGCAGCGAGACGAAGCGCGTGCGGATGGTCCGTGCGACGGCAGGACGGTGGCTGTCGCGGTCGTGGAGGCCGCCCAAGAGTTGGGTCCAGCGAAGCAGGTTGTGGGCCAGGACGGCGCACTGGAGCCAGGCGGCGTTGGCCGAGAAGCTGCCCGAGGGGCAGTGCTCCATCCCCGCCCCCTCCTTCAGGTCGCGGATGTCGAGCTCTGCCTGGGCGCGCTCGCGGTGGAAGGCGTCGACCTCGACGGCACTGGCGGTCAGATCGGTGAGGAAGGCGAAGTGGCGCCAGTCAGGCCACAGCGTCGCCTGGGGTCCCACGAACCGCGTGCGTCGCACGACGAGGCGCCTTCCCTTGTAGGTGGTCTCGGCGACGGCGGCCTCGCCACCTTGTGGGTAGGCGATTGCGACCCAGTCCTCCTCGGCGATGGTGGCGATGACCTGGGCGATCGCCTTGGTGCCTGCCCGCACGGCCATGGTGTAGGACACCTGAAGGCGTTCCAACGTCGAGAGGAGGTCTTTCGACCAGAACCCCGAGTCGAAGCGCATGACGAAGATGCCGGTCGCCCCGGCCCGGCGCAGGCGGGCGACGAGCTCTTCGACGAAGCGCTTGGCTCCCCGCTGGGTGTTGGCCGAGCCCTTGCGCAGCCGGGCATGGAGCAGCTCACCGATATCTGCGCGCGTCGCCAGCAGTGGGTGAAGCCCCAACACCTTCGTGTAGCCGTAGGCGGCGCCGGCCTTCTTCTTGCCCGTCACCTCGCAGATGGTCGAGTCCACGTCGATGACAAGACGGGCCGGCAGGGACACGGCGCTCCACGCGCGTCGAAGCACTTCACCGACGACCGCTTCGAGCTGGCGGACGTGGCCGAAGGTGAACGCCCGCAGGAACGTGCCGAGCGTCGACGGTGCCATGACCCGGTGAGAGAGGATTGCTTCGGTCGCACCGGCACGCAACACGTCGGCGTGGTCGATGTGGGTGGCGCCGGCGACCATGGCGTGCACGAGCGTGAGCACCTTGCGCCCGGGTGCAAAGCCTCCGAGCTTGGAGGGAATGCGCACCATGTTGTCGATGACCGCCTCGAGGTCGAGACGCTTCACCAGCGTGGCGATGAGCAACAACCCGGCGTTGGCCACGAGACCGGGCTCGTCGAAGGTCACCGCGACCCGGTCGATGCCGTGCGGTACTGGCCTCACTGGAAGTGCCTCCTTGATCCTGGCGGAAATGGCGTGTTCGCAACAACCATTTTCCCAGGTGGGGAGGCACTTTCCGCGGATGCGCGTTGGTTCAGTTCACGCAGTTGCGCGGTGGATTGAGGCTTACATGTCCACGAGCGCGCGGTCGGCACGATAGGTAGAGGTCTCACCATGTCTACCGACGACCAGCCAACGGACGAGCCGGGGGGACCTGCCGGCCAGACCTCCCCGGGCCAGCCGTATCCCAGCCAGCCGATGGGACCGGGCCAGCCGTATCCCGGAGCGCCGGGTGTCGCGCCGGTGCCCGATCCGGCAGCCCCGTTCGGGCGGCACCCGGTGACCGGCGAGCCCTACTCGGACAAGTCTAAGGTCGTCGCCGGACTGCTCCAGATCTTCCTTGGCGGGTTCGGTGCCGGCCGGTGGTACCTGGGGGACACCGGCATGGCGCTCGGGCAGCTGTTCACCTGCGGCGGGCTCGGCATATGGGCACTCATCGACGGGATCATGATGCTCACGGGGAAAGTCAAGGACAAGTTCGGTCGACCGCTGCGTGACTGACCGGGTCGCATCGCGGGGAGTCCATCAGCGCAACTGGCTGCTACTCGGCGAGGCGACGGGTGTCGTCGCCGTCTCGGCCTACCTCATGGCGGTCGACCCGCACGATCCCCGGGTCGCAATGCCGACGTGCCCCGTCAAGCTCCTCACCGGCCTCGACTGCCCGGCGTGCGGAGGCCTCCGGCTCGCCCACGATGTGCTGCACCGTGACGTCCGGGCCGGGCTCCACGACAATCCCTTCCTGCTCCTCTGCAGCCCGCTGCTCGCGTACCTCGTCGGCCTCCATGTGCACGCCGTCCTCAGCGACCGGACGGTCCATCTCCCACGGCCGCCCGCGTACACCCTCGCTGGCGCCGCGCTCGCGTGGATGGTGGTGCGGAACCTGCCGTGGTGGCCGTTGACGCCGCGCACATCCCGATAGACGACGGCGAGGGCTTCGAATCGAGGTAGGCGGACGCCCCCCCCAGAGTGGAGTCAAAGTAGCTGAAGAACAGCTTGACCGGACGTTCCGCGCTTCTCGTGACCCAAGTGCGCCCGCACTTGGACAAGGTTGACCGGGAACCGGCGCCGTCACGAGGTGCCGCTTGAGGCGTAGGCAGCGGCTCGTACGTGAAGGAGCTCGAGAACGCTTAGCCCCAATACCACTTAGCGCCGATTCTCGCGCTGGGTATTCGACCCCTATCGGTGGTCGAACTCGAAGCGGAGAGTGCGTCCCCCCCCACCAGGGGGCTGCGATCTGGGGGAGGTCGGCTTGGCGAAGCACCGGGGAGTAGGTGCGCCGCTTGAGCTGAACGAGGACGGAGTCACCGTTGTTGACGATGAGACCGCCTGTGGAGA
>JAJZBS010000044.1 GCA_021851885.1 Actinomycetes bacterium
GGTCACCCGGGAGGCGGTCCCCATCCCCCGAACCACCCTCTCCGGGGTCCTCTCCGGTGCTGCATGCATCGTCCGATGCCGGTCCGTCGATCATGGGAAGCATCGAAACAGATCGGTGTGACAGGGGTGGTGGTGGCGGGAAGGATTCCTGATCAGAGCACGGATGGCCAGGATCGGGGCTCGCGGTAGCCGGTCGTAGGCCCGGGCGAACAGTGGACGCTCGGATCGGTTGGACCGAACGCCGCGGCTTGGTGGAGACGTGGGCGGTACCTACCGATCCGATTGTGCTGAGGAGAATGCGTGTACGGATTGTGGCGTGGTGGGATCGGGAGGTGCTAAGTGGGTGGTGTCCGAGATGAACGAGAAAAGTGAAAGAGATATCACCTAGAGTGAGAAGCAACTGGAGAGGATTGCAGTATGCGTGCAATCAAAAGGGAATATAACGGGTTCTAAAAGTGCCGTAAAGAGAGGTATAGACCAGCTACGTGAGTCGTCGGGACACGTGGAGACCGCACTCGGAGTGCTGAGGAGCGATACGGCAAAGGTCCTGTTCGCAGGGCATAGACATGCATGCAAGGTTTCTGGATAGGTCTCAGGCAAGGTGGAGAAGCCACTCTCTGATGGATGTCATTGCCTCGGCGCAATATGAGCGACCAGATGGAGCAGCGCAGGGCACACAGGTGCCGAACAGCTCGTCTGGATACGCGTAGACATCAAGGTATTGACGCGTGTGGTTGGCCTGCACTACGTTGCGCCGCCGTGTCTTGGCGGAGTGCCATTCGCATGGCGAGCGGAACATTCTTGTGTGGCGCCCTTGTTTGCGCATGCGGCAATGCGGTGGTGGCCCGGCATCAACTGAAGCCAGAAGCGTCGACAGCACCTTCGGCCCCCCAGGCGAGCCAGATCCAGACGGACAGTCCGGTCGTGCGGGCGTGGCGGGCCGCCGAGGTGGCTTTCCATGATGCGGCTGAATCCTCGAATCCGGACTTTCCGGCGCTGTCATCAACGATGGTCGATCCGCAACTGGCGCGGGCCAAGGCGTTTCTGGCCGAGATGCGACAGTCGGGGGACGTTGCGGTGGGTCAGACGGATCTGGGAGTTCCGACCGTTGTCAGCATCGTTGGTGCTCGTGCCGTCGTGGTGTCCTGCATCCACGGTGGTGAGATCGAGGTTGATCGAACGACTCGGCGGCCAGTGTCTGGCGTGTTGGGGGAGGCGACGTTCGAGGAAGTCACATCGCAGGAGTTACTGACTTCCTCCGGATGGCGATTGGCCGATCAGTCAGTGGCGGTTGGGGCGTGCGGCTCATGAAGCTCGAGCAGACCAGGCTTGCAAGGCGACTTCTCGGGCTTGCCGTGGCAATCGTGGCGGTCGATGGCCTGTGGGCGCACGATGCATTCGGCGATGCGGCTGCCGGCGATGGCGGCGGAACGATCTCGGTCGGGGTTTCTACCGGCACTTCAGCAGCCGGATCCGATGGTACGCCGGTGGTTGCCTCAGGGGGCGGCGGCGGGTCGCAGTGCACCTACGTCCTCCTGTCGGCAGCGGATCAGGCGCTGCTGGGTGTCGGCGGTCAGCAACCAGGAAGCTGGTACGTGAAGGAGTGCCCGGGCGAATCGGCGAACTCGATTGGGAGTGTTGTCGTCTGGATCCCGAGCCAGGCCTCGTCGGGAGGAACGGTACCGACGCCTCCTGAGGACGTTGCGTTGGCGGCGGAACGGTCGATGAACCTTCCAGCGCCGCGAGCGTCCGTCAACCCGTCGCCCCGAGCGGTCGTGAATCTTCCGGAGTGGCTGTGGATCGACCCGAGTATCTGGCATGACGTCAGCGTCACGGCGACGACCGGGGGAATCTCGGCGACGGCGACAGCTGTCCCGTCATCAGTCACGTGGGCGATGGGGGATGGCTCGACCGTCGTATGCGATGGTCCCGGCACGCCCTTCCTCGCACAGCAGCCGGTCGGATCGCAGGCGACCGCATGCTCGTACACCTACAGGCAGTCGTCGTTCGGTCAGCCCGCACCGGATGGGAATCCCAACGACGCCGCGTTCCAGGTCACTGCGACCATTTCGTGGAACGTGACGTGGCAGGCGGTGGGAGCTTCGGGGGGCGGTTCCCTTCCCGGCCTCACGACGTCCGAGAAGTTCGCACTTCCGGTTCAGCAGATCGAGAGCGTGAACGTGCGATGACGCCGGATCGGACCGTCAGAGCGAGAGGTCACCTCCGCCCAACATCTCGTGCGGGTGGTGTGGCATGAGGATCGGGGCTCGAGCCGAACGAGGCGATGGTGCGATCGCTGGCCGGCAGGTGCCGACCTTCGCCACGCTGGCCCATGGTGGGTTCGCAGGGAGAAGTCGGGTGCCAGCTCGTGGACGCGTCGTGGCATCGGCCTGTCTCGTGTTCGGAAGTGTGGCTGCGTTTGTCTCGATCTACGCGCACGCGTCCCAGCATGTTCCCGTGCTGGTCATCGTCCGGCCGGTTCATGCCGGAGCCGTCATCCAGGCATCGGATCTCGGAACCTATGAATTGTCGAGCGCCGGGAGTCTTCCTGTCATTCCAGCGGGTTCGGAGAGCTCAGTCGTCGGTTCGACGGCAACTGTCTCGATCGAGCCGGGAACGCTGTTGATCGGTGCCGACTATGCACGAAGCCAGCCACTCTCCGCAGGTATGGCCATCGTCGGTGCTGCGCTCAAGATCGGTCAGCTCCCAGCGACTGGAGTCGTGGCAGGTCAGCACGTCATGGTGGTCGGGACAGGTGCATCATGCGCCAGCGGGCAATCGGGTGCGTTGCTCTCAGGTACGAGCGGTGGTCCAGCTATCGGGGACCCGGGCGTGCAGTCGTCGGGAGGGTCCGGCGGGGGAAGCGGAGCGGTGTCGCCATCGGGGGGGTCCAGCGTCCTCGTCCCGGATGCTGAGGTCTACGCCATCGCTCTACCGCCCCAGAACAACAGCGGAAGCGCATCTTCGCTCGTGTCGCTCGCCGTCCCCCGAGGGCTGGCGTCAGCCGTTGCCGTCTGTGCTGCCGCTGATGACGTGTCGGTCGTGGTCCTTCCGCAAGGCACGGCACGGTGACGGTGAGTGTCCTCGCCTCGGTGAAAGGCGCGCCAGGGGTCACCACCATGGCGTGCAGGATCGCCGACGCATGGCCGTTGGACCGGACCGTAACCGTGGTCGAATTGGATCCGGCGGGCGGTGATCTCGCAGCGCGTCTCGGTGTGAGCTGGCGACATGGCCTCGCGTCGTTCGCGACGGGAGCGAGGCGCGATCCAGATGGGATCATCCTCGAAGACCACGTCCACCGGTTCGCTCCGAACATTGCCGTGATGGTGGCACCTCCCGCCCCCAGTTCATTCGATGAATCGGGATGGGCGCCGATCGGGGCTGCTGCCGTCCGGATCCTCGTCACATCGACGGGATGTGACGACTTCGTCATCGACGTCGGTCGCCTGGCTGCAATTGGCGCGGCCGGTGAGGCCGCGCTGGAGCTTGCGGATCAGATCGTCATCCTGGCGCGCCCCGAGCCTGCTCAGGCATTCCAACTGAAGTGGTGGGCGCGCGAGGTGGGGAGACGTTGGAATGGTTCCCTTGGCGTGGTCGTCGTTGGCGACGGTCCATACCGCGCCGACGAGCTCGCGTCCTTCGCAGAGGTAGATGTCCTTGCCCGGATCGGGGATGGTGCCGAAGGCACCGGCCCCCACCTGCGCCTCCGGGGCCTGCGGGACCTGCGGGGCCTACGAAGGCAGACCTCTGAACAGGATCAACTCCGATCAATCGTCGCCTGCTTGCTCCTCGGCGAGCATGCGGATGATGCCGTGCCCACGCAGGTGGTCTCTCGTTCGGGAGGTGGCGACGATCGTTTCCTTGAGGACTCAGCCCTCCCTTGGACCTCGGGTGAGATTGGCGGTGACGGCCAGGTGGAGATCGCCGGACGCCATGACGAACCTTCGGTAGTGGGCTCGCACGGGCCACGGAAGATCGGGACGGCGCACGGGGTGGCCAGGTGAAGGTCGCCCACGATCTGGTGTCCGAGATCCGGCGTTCCGTGGCAGAGGACCTCGCGGCCCCCGACCAGCTCCTTCCGGACTTGGGCCCTGACGATCGGCGTGAGTACGCGAGGCAACGCATCTATGCGCACCTTGACCGCCTCTCGGCCGCCGACTCGCTCGACGCCGGCGCCGGTCTCGGACCCGACGATGAACAAGATGTCGTGCGTCACGTTCTCGATTCCCTGTTCGGTCTGGGCCGCCTACAGGCGCTGATCGATGATCCACGGGTCGAGAACATCGATGTGAACGGCTGCGACCGAGTGTGGGTGACCTACGCGGACGGCACCAAGCTCGAAGCGGACCCGGTTGCCGAGAGCGACGAGGAACTGATCGACCTGATCAGGTCCGTTGCTGCCCGCTTCTCGCTCTCCGAACGACGGTTCGACACAGCCAGGCCTGAACTGGACCTCCGCCTCCCCGACGGAAGCCGACTGTCGGCATTGATGTCGGTGTCCGTCCGTCCTTCCGTCTCGATCCGGCGGCACCGCCTCGTCGACCTTTCGATCGACGACCTCGTACGACTGGGGATGCTCGATGCCGACATCGCATCGCTGTTGGAAGCAGGCGTTCGATCGCGTCGCAACATCATCGTTGCGGGAGCGATGAACTCGGGGAAGACGACACTCCTGCGCGCGCTCGCATCGGCCATACCCCCGCACGAACGGATCGTGACGATCGAGCAGGCCTTCGAACTAGCACTCGATGCGGCGACCGAGCGACATCCCGACATCGTTGCCCTCGAGGCGCGTCCACCGAATCTCGAAGGAGAAGGGGAGATCACGGTGGCCGACCTCGTTCGGCGCGCGCTGCGGATGAACGCAGATCGGGTGATCGTCGGGGAGGTCCTCGGAGGCGAGGTGCTCCCTATGCTCAACGCGATGAGCCAAGGTAGGTCGGGCTCGATGTGCACGATCCATGCCGACTCGTCGGCGGGTGCCTTCCGGAGGATCGCGTCGTATGCGATCCAGGCACAGGAGAGGCTCCCGATCGAAGCGACGAACCTCCTGATCGCCGGTTCGATCCACTTCGTCGTCTTCGTCGACATGGCGTCAGCTGACGACAGCGATGCCCGACTCGATCCTCGCTCCGATAGCGACTCCTTTCGAGCGCGTCGGCATCGGTTCGTGTCTTCCATCCGTGAGGTCATCGATTGTGACGGCGTGAACGTCGTCTCGAACGAGATCTACCGTCCAGGGCCGGATCGGCGGGCGGTCCGATCGGCGCCACTTCGGGCGGAGACGCTCGCCGATCTCGTCGAGCACGGATACGAACCGGGTCGCGTCGAAGCTTCGTTCCCCGTTGGGGTAGGAGCCGGCGGTGGGTGGCCGGTCGGCGCATCGATGGGGGGTGAGCGGAAGTGATCGGCCTAGTGATCCTGTTGGCGGCTGCCTTTGGTGCGGGACTCGCCGCCATCATCGGGACCCTGGCTGAGCCGGCCGGTCGGACCGCAGATGAGCAAGTAGTCGACGGGGTCGATGGGACAGCGGGTCGGCCACATCCTGCGTCCGGTGGGGACCCGTTCAGGCCGACGGCCATCATCCGGCGGATGTCAGGTACGGGGCTGGTAGGCGAACCTGGGCGATGGAACGGGCGCTTTGTCGCTCGCGATCGAGTCCCCGTCGCCGGAGGTATCGCGCTCACCATCATCGTGTTCCTGGTGACGCGATGGCCAGCAGCGGTTGCGCTGGGAGTGGCAGCGTCGTTTGGCGTACCCCTGCTCCTCCGGCAACTTGCCACGTCCACCCGGTCGGACCGGATCGAAGCGGTCGCCACGTGGACGGAATTGCTGGAAGGCACTATGGCAGCATCGGCGGGCCTCATGCAGGCACTAGTCGCCACCGCTCCCCTTGCACCTGACGCGATCCGGCCGGCGGCGACACGCCTCGCTGCCCATTTGGAGGCTGGCACGAGTACCCGGACCGCGCTGCTGGAGTTCGCCAGTGAGATTGATGATCCCGCCGCCGATCGGGTGATCTGTGCCCTGCTGATGGCGAGTGGCACACGTGCCCAGCGATTGGGAGACCTGCTCGGTGCGCTCGCTGCGGCAACCCGGGACGACGTGGCGATGCGGCTCCGGATCGAGGCGAGCAGGACGTCGGTGGTCAGCGGCGCGAGAACGGTGGTGATGTTCTCGATCGCCTTCGCCACCGGGCTGGTGGTTCTGGCGCACTCTTACCTCGCCCCGTTCGGCACGAGAACTGGGCAAGCCATGCTCGTCATCGTCGGCTTGTTGTACGCATCTGGATTGGCTCTCATGGTGTCGATCGCCGCACCCAAGAGAAGCGTGCGCCTGCTCGGTGCATCACCAGGAGGAGCCGGATGATGGCGGCGGCGGTGGCCGGCGCGTCGTTCGGGCTCGGACTCTGGATCGTTGTGGCGGGCTTCTGGCACCGACAGGTGCCGCTTGAGGCACTGGGCCGGTTGGTCGAACGCCCACGTGGTGACAGCCGGATTGGCGTCAATGGCGAACGGGTACCCGACCTCGGGCTGATCAGGGATGGTGGGGTGTCGCGGAGGCTCCCGGGTGCTGGCCGGGTGGCGCACGCATTGCACGACGTGGTCGACAACCGGAGCTCCTTCGTCAGCCGCTCGATGGCAGGAGCGCCGGAGGATCGAGCTGTCACGGGCATACCTGCCATCGAGTTGGCGGTGATGTGCGTGTATGGAGCAGCGGCCGGTCTGTTGCTCCCCGTGTCGATCTGGGCGCTCGTCGCCGCTTTCGAGACGTTTGCCGTAGGCATGCAGGTCGGCGGTGTCGACGTGGCCGCTGTCCTGTTGATCGGCGCCGCATTCGGGTCGATCGGGGCGTACGCACCAATGGTCTGGCATCGTCGGCGGGCGTCAGAGCTCCGCCGGGAGTTCCGAGTGTCGCTGTCGACCTTCGTCGACCTGGTGGTGCTGGCCCTGGCAGGAGGCATGGGCGTCGAGAGTGCTCTCGTCGTCGCTGCCGAATCGGGTGGGGACTGGGCTACACAGCGGATGAGGTATGCCCTGGCGGCGGCACGCGCCGGCGGCGTGGCTCCGTGGATTGCGCTTGACCAGCTCGGTGCCGAGATCGCAGTCGGGGAGCTGCGCGAATTGGCAGCAGCACTCCATCTCGCTGGGACCGAGGGATCAAAGGTGCGCAATTCCCTTGCGGCACGGGCGGAATCGATGCGGCGCCATCAACTGGCCGACGCAGAGGCGGATGCGAACGCAGCGACGGAACGGATGTTCGTTCCAGGGGCGCTGCTGCTCCTCGGCTTCCTCCTGTTCATCGGATACCCGGCGTTCGCACGCATCGTCACGGGGATATGACCCTCCGACGCTGGTCGATCAGTGCATCCGGGCGGGACCCGACCCGGACGGCGACGACGGGCGCGCCCGAGACCTAGTACTCCGGAGAGCGCTCCTAGCAGTCGGTGCGCTCGCTCTCGTCGTGCCGGACTTCCTTCATCCAAGCACCGAATCGCGGGCATGGCGGCCTGCTCAAGGAAGACCGGAAGTGGGCCGCCACCAACGCCACCAACGCCACCAACACCTGACGACATGCGATCACCAAGAGAGAGGAATAGGAATGGGAACCGAAATCATCGTCATCTGGACCTATCTGCGATCACGCTTCGTCGACCAGGCTGCGTGCCTGGACGAGGGGTCAGTCGTGGAGAAAGTGATCCTGACCGCCATCTTCGCGGCGTTGGCCATTGCCGTCGGCGCCATCATCGTGGCGAAGGTCACCAGCAAAGCCAACTCGATCAATCTGAATTGATCCGGGGCCACGATGCGGCTTCCTTCGGCCGACCGCGCCTCGCTCGCGCCGGCATCCGGGGTTCGGGATCCACGTGGAGCCCGGGTCGAGAGACCCCGTCGGGGACGGAGTCGACAATGCCGGCGTGGCGCATATCGGGAATTCCGCTGTCCTGCTCGCATCGCAGGCGAGCGACGGTTGATTCCCAGCTGGGGACGAGACGACGACGGCTCCACGACGATCGAGGCAGTCGTCGTAGTACCGGTGCTGATGTTGCTGCTCCTCGTGATCGTCCAGGCCGTGCTCTGGGTCGTTGCTGCCCATGTCGTGCAATTGGCTGCGTCGACCGGTGACAGCGCTGCCCGCGTCCTCGGTGGATCTTCGGGACTGGCCACCCAGCAGGCCTGGAAGGTCCTTGCCGGCGAGCAGGGTGCTGTCACCGCCGGGCATGTGAGCCTGGTCGACCTTCCGGGAGGAGTCGACAAGATGACGGTTTCCGCCACGGCCGTGGCGATCGTGCCGGGATTCAGTCTGCACGTGTCGGCGACGGTCGCCGGTCATGTGCAGGTCTTTCGGGGTTCGTGATGTGTCGGCGGAAGGAATGGTGATGCACGGGAACCAGGTCGAGGATGGTGGTGGACGACCGAGGGTGTGGGACGACCACGGCTCGCTGATCGTCGAGCTCGTCATCCTGCTCCCGGTCTTCGTCGTCTTCACCCTCGTCGTCATCGGCTGCGGACGCGTTGTGCAAGCCCGCCAGCAAGCCGTCGAAGCCGCTCGGGCCGGTGCTGAAGCTGCGGCCATCATGCAGACGCCTGCCTCGGCGAGCTGGGCAGCTTCCGCTACCGCGGTGATCGGTCCCTACGGGAGCATCCATAGCTGTACGCACGGATCGGTGCGGACTGACACGGCTGACCTCGTACCGGGTGGCAAGGTGACAGTGACCGTCACCTGTGTCGTCGACCTCTCGGATGTCTTCATCCCAGGGATGCCGGGATCGATCTCCGTCACGGCCGCGCAGTCCGCACCGGTCGACCCCTACCGGGCGATCGGATGACCCGCACGGGCGAGCCGGCTGCTGGCAGGGCGCTGAGCGAAGGGGGATCGATCTCGGCGTTCCTCGCGCTCCTGGCCGTGGCCCTGATGGCGCTCGCCGGTCTGGCGATCGATGGCGGAAGGGCCATGGAAGCTCGACAGGCTGCCAACGCCGAGGCCGAGCAGGCTGCGCGGGCGGGAGCGTCGGCGTTGTCGATCGGTGGACTGCGGGAGGGTGACCTCGCGCTGGATGTGCCCGCTGCGATCGCTGCGGCTGAAGCGTTCACCGACGCATCCGGTCATCCCGGTTCAGCGTCCGTGATCGGTTCGACCGTAGTCGTCACGGTCGACTATCGCTTGCCGACCGACGTGCTGGGCATCGTCGGGATCGGATCGCTCGTGGTCTCAGGGCGTGGTGCAGCAACCGATCTGATGGGTGTGGCCAACGGAGGAGCGTCATGACCTGGAGCGAGCGGGAGAACCAGACACTGCGCCCGAGGATGCGCAGGGCGGCAGGTTTCGGAGCGCTCCTCGTACTCATTGGCATCGTCTGCGCCGTCCCGGTCGGCCTGATCGCTGTAGGAGCGCTACCTCACGGGGCGTTCCTCATCCGGGTGGTCCGTCATCTCCGATGGCCGCCGTGGGGCTCACACCAAGCCACCGGGGGTATACAGGCGAGCGCGTCGCCCATGTCGTTCGCGGCTTCGTGTGCTGAGTTCGTCGCGACATCATTCGCATGGATGGCGTGGTGCTGGATGCTGGTCTGCCTAGCGCTCGATCTCCGGGCGAGGCGGCGGGGCACCGAGGCCGCGCACCTTCCGGCCAGCCGCACGATGCAGGCCGTTGCCGCATGTCTTGTCGGGGCGTCTCTCGCCTTCCTCGCCGCTGGTCGGGGTCACGGGGTGCCCCAGGTGCGTGTCCAGGTGCACCACGCGGTGCTCGGCGAGCGTCTGGCGTCTGCATTACCGGTCATCGATGATCCAGGTGATCTCTTGCTGGGAGCGACCCCTGTCGTCGGAACGAGAACCGGCGACATGCCACGTGGCCTGGTGGGGCAGACACGCGGGACACGGCTCGCCGACGGGACAGGTGAGATCGCCCACGTCCCGGACGACGGTGTAGGGCGGTTGCGTATCGCGTCAGACGCGGCACGGGGATGGGGAATCGAGATCGACGACGAAGCTACGCCTGGTGGGATGGACGCTCGGGACCCAGTGCCGCGAGAGCTCGTTGAGCCTTCCGCGCTGGTCGGCGCGGCTTCGACGTCAGCGCCGGCAATCACGGCCGCCGACCACGGAGACGAGGTGACAGCTCACCTCGTCGGTCCTCGTGAGACGCTGTGGTCCATCGCTGCCCAGGAGTTGGGATCACCGCGACGGTGGCGCGAGCTCGCGGAGCACAACTACGGCCGGGTGCAAGCTGATGGTGGGCGGCTCGAGCGAGACCACTTCCTTCGGCCCGGTTGGGTCCTCCAGCTGCCGCCGGCGGGTCAGATGGAGCCTCCGGGAAGGCCCCGGGCGACGGACCAGCAATGGCGCGATCCCGGATCAGTGTTCGAGGAGCTCGACGGCCACCGGACGCGCTTGCAGGTCTCGGCTAGGTCGATGCACCCCGCGGCAATGGTCGCTTCAGCCGATGCTCCATCACCTGGCCAACGACCTTCGCCGGTGCAATGGGCGCCGGAGGCCGGCGTCCACGATCTCCTCGGCATTGGGTTCGTCGGCACGATCGACCGACTGCGGAGGGCACAGCAGCGTCATCGTCCGCTCCACGCGACCTTGCGGCTCCCGGACCTTCGTTGGTCTGGCATCGAACGCCGGTTCCGGGCGGGAATGGACCCGTGGTTCGTGTCCGACGTGGAGGACGTCTTCCGCCGGATCGGCACTGCGAGCACCGTCGGACGGATCCCTGACATTTCGTCCCTCCTGGTGTCGGACGACGCCATTGAAGTGGACCTGGTGGGCGAGGTAGACCGCACATCTCTCGAGGTGGTGGGCGAGGTCGTCGACGTGGTGCCCGGCTCGGCCGGAAGGCTCAGGGTGCGCCGCCAGGCTCATGCGAAGCGCGGTGTGCAACATGCGGACCTCCGCCCGGGCCGGATTCCATGTCCTGCCCTCGTGACCGCACAGGTCGAACGTGCCGGTACGACGATGCAGCTCGTCAACCTCGAGTCAGGTGGTCCCTACCGCGTGACCGGATCGTGGAAGGAACGCTCGGAGTCGATCTCTTTCGTCGCACTCGAGCTGTGCATGTCCCCGTGGGGACGTCAACTCGAGGTCAACCTCATCGGGCACGAGGGGTCGTTTCCGCCTGCTCTCCCCGTCTCCGTCGGCACCGATCCCGAGGAACTGATCGCAGCCGCTCATCTCCGTCGCCTCCACCTCCGCCGTCTGGCGGATGAGCATGGGTGGCGTACGCTCCACAGCGCGCGCCGGGCGAGCGCAGACCCACTGTGGAACACGACGGTTGTCCTGTGTGGCCCGGCGGTGGCGGCCGACGTGGAGGCAGAACTGTGCGAGCTCGCCTCGGATCACTGTTCGGGCCTCGCGGTCGTGACAGCCGGCACGGGCGTCGAGCACCGCCAGCTGCAAATGGACCTCTCCTACGCAGAGCTCAGTCTGCCCGTTCGGAATCGTGCCGTTCTCGATGCCATCGAAGGCTTGATCGACGGGGTATCGGAACATGCGTTCGTCGATCTGGCCGAGGGACACCAGCGAGTCGACCGGGGACCTCACGTGGCCCATGCATCGGGCTGGAGGTCAACCTCACCGGGACTGGGTGGGAGGGGCATCGGCGCCCGACAGGTCGATCTGGACGACGCCCAGATGGCCCACATAGCCCAGATTGAGGTGCGCGTTCTGGGACCGGTCGAGATTGCAGGATCAGCTCGGCCGTTCTCGCGTGCGTGGGCCCGTGAATTGGTGGTCTATCTGGCAATGCATCCCACTGGCGTGGCGAACGAGATCTGGTCAACCGCGCTGTGGCCGGATCGTCTGCTGGCTCCGTCGAGCCTCCACTCCACGGCATCGGTTGCACGACGGGCACTCGGTACCGACGTTGACGGCAACGACCACTTGCCGAGAGGCCACGGGCGGCTGCAGATGGGGCCGTACGTCTCCACGGATTGGACGCGATTGGACGCCCTCGCCGGGAGCGACGACCCGGCTCGGTGGCGGGAAGCACTCGAGCTGGTGCGAGGTCGCCCGTTCGACGGGTTGAAGGCGACGGATTGGCTCATCCTCGAGGGGGTGGGTCCTGCTGTCGAGGCTCGGGTCGTCGATGTGGCCACCAGCTTCGCTGAATGGTGCCTCGACGCTGGAGATCCGGCGGGTGCGGCATGGTCGGCGCGCCGGGGTCTGCTCGCCTCGCCATATGACGAGCGGCTGTACCGGGTCCTCATGCGGGCGGCTGATGCCGCGGGGAACCCTGCTGGCGTCGAAGCGGTGATGACGGAGCTCGTGAGGTTGGTGGCCGATGACGTCGAGCCGTTCGACTCCGTCCACCCCGAGACACTCGACCTGTACCGGTCGCTGTCCAGGCGCCGCACCCTCGCAGTGCGATGACCGGTGCACCCGCCCTTGGGCCTGCGGTGTGTCCTCGCTCCTCGCGTCTGGTGCCGGCGCCAGCGCTGTCCGCGTGATCGGCCGATGTCGCAAGCGAGCTCGTCGCCGGGCGGTTCCCCGAGCAGCTCATCGAACAGGTGGGCCGGGCCGAGCTGGTCACGACCATGGCGCAGGGCGCACCGTGCCGGCCGGCGGCAGCCCGAGCGCACGCGCCACGGGTCATCCTGCTCGCTAGGCTGACCCGCCACTGGCGCTCGTACGCCCCGGACCCGGGAGTCGCCTGTGCACGAACCGGCCACGTCGACGGCATCCCCGGTGGTCACGACGCCTGCGCGCCGGCCGCTGCCCACCGATCGCGTGCGTCTCGGCGTGGTCGGTGCCGGCAACGTGGCCGACCTGAACGTGGCCGGCTACCTCGACCACCCCCGATGTGACGTGGTCGGCGTCTGCGACGTCGATGCCGACCTGGCGGGCGCTGCTGCCCGGCGGTGGGGCGTCGCCAAGGTCTACGCCGACTTCGACGGGCTGCTTGCCGACGGGGAGGTGGACGCCGTGGAGATCCTCACCCCCACGTACCTCCACCACGCCCACGTGCTCGCCGCACTGCGGGCCGGCAAGCACGTCTCGGTCCAGAAGCCCCTCGCCAATTCGGTGCCCGAGGCTCGGGAGCTCGCCCGGGTGGCGGCCGAGACGGGGCTCGTCCTGCGGGTGAGCGAGTGCTTCCGCCACTACCCGCCGCTCGTGCGGGCACGGGAGCTGGTCGAGAGCGGGGCCATCGGACGGGTGATCGGTGTGCGGGTGAAGACGGTCGTGGGGCAGACCGACTCGGCCTTCCAGGCCGGGCTGCGGCTCGAGGGCTACGGCTGGCGCCTCGACGGTCGCAGCCCCGGCGGGCACCTGTTCGACGACATGGCGCACAAGTACGCCATGGCGCTGTGGCTCCCCGGGCTCGACATCGTGTCGGTGCAGGCGGTCGTCCGGCGTCGCGACCTCTACTTCGAGCCGTGCGTCTCCCTCTTCGAGTACGAGGACCCGGACGTCCTCGGCGTCATGGACGTCCACTTCGCTCCGGGGATGTGGCTGCACTCGAAGTACTACGGCGCCGACGAGCTCTTCGAGCTCCAGGGGGAGGAGGGCGTGGTCTGGGTGACCCGGGCCACGGGCGAGATGCTCGACGTGCCCCCGGTCGTCCTCTACCAGGGCCGTGACAACATCTGCCGGACCGTCGCCGAAGAAGGTGTCCCGTCGGACTGGGCGGAGGGCTTCAGGCGTTCGTCCATCCACTTCGTCGACGCCCTGCTCGACGGCACGGTGCCCGACATGACGGCCGACGAGGCGGTCCGGGTGCTGCAGCTGTGCTTCGCCGTCTACCAGGCGTCCGCAACCCGGATGCCGGTCGACCCCCGGACCATCTCGGACCCGGTGACCGCGGAGGGCTGGCCGGAGCCCTGACGACGGGCGGCGGCCGGCCCCCGTTCCCTACGCCGGCGACACCGTCACCGTCACCGACGACGCACCCGATACCGGGTCCACCGTCAGCGTCTGACCCCGGGCCGACACGACGTGCCCGCCGGTCACGTGCACCGAGTAGCTCGACGGGTACAGCGACATCGGCACGTTGAAGAGGGTGGGGACGGTGGGCGGGTAGGTCTTCCCGTCCGGTCCCGTGGTCGACCAGGTGAACGTCATCGTCCGGGTGGTGGGGTCGTAGGTCGACGCCGTCGGTGTGCCGGCCACCGCCACCGGGTGGGGCCGCACGATGGCCGCCACCGTCGACGCGATCAGGTTCGACCCGGCGGGTGGCTTGGCCAGGGAGTGGACGACGTCCTCATTGAACGCCCAGAAGATCCACGGCACCAGGGCCTGGTCGGCCTCGCCGATCATCCGGTCGATGGTGGTGGTGTCGGTGGTGGCGCCGAACTCCGTCTCCAGGAGGGCGCCGCCGGTGGACTTCGACCAACCGATGGCGTTCTGCAGTACGGCCGGCTCCTTCGCTGGGCTGGGGGCGTACATGTGGAAGCTGAGGCCGCTGTTCGTCTCGCTGGTGGGCATGGCCACGTGGGTGGTGGACATTCCGAAGTCGAACAGCACGTAGGGCTCGGGGAACACCAGGTGGTGGGTGTCGTGGGCCCTGATGGCCTTGTCCACCGTCGCGTAGTACCGATCGAGCCCGGACTGGTCGAGTGCCGGGCAGCCGTTCGGGTCGGAGAGGCATGGCTGCCACGTCGTCCCCGGCCACGGCTCGTTGAGGAGGTCGTAGCCGAGCACCCGGGCGTTGGAGGCGACCGCCGAGGAGAGGGTGCCGAACATGGAGGCCACCCGCTGCTGGAGCGGCACGCCCCCCGGTCCGGGCACGTTCGCCCAGAAGCTCTGGAACGCCGCCTGCACCGCCGGGTTGCTGACGTAGTAGTTGGGGAACGGCGCGTGGGTGTTGGTCGCTCCGTTCGTGATGGTCATCCACCCCGGGAACCCGTCCGAGCCGAGGGTCGGCCCCCACCCGTCCTGGTGGAGGTCGACGAGGACGAGGATGCCGTGCGAGGTGAGCTGGTCGAGCGTCTGCAGATAGGAATTCAGCCATGCCTGGTCGATGTGGCCCGGTGTCGGCATGAGGGACGCGGCAGTGAGCCCCAGGCGGACGACGTCGATGCCGTTCTGCTGGAGCCAGGCGGCATCGGCCGCCCCGAAGCCCTCCTGGGCGGGGGTGGCGGCCCCCTTGGCGACCATGTTCACCCCGTCGAGGAGGATCACCCGACCCTGGGCGTCGACGAGCCACCGTCCCGAGTGTCCCGTCACGGGGGGCACGGCGAAGCCCACGACGGGGGGAGCGGCGAGCGGAGTCCCCCCAGTGGTCGTGGTGCCCGTTCCTGCGCCGCCGGGGGACGAGGACCTTGACGAACCGCACGCTGTCGCCACCACGGCCAGGCTGAGCCCGACCACGGCGACCAGCACGAGCCGGCCCGGTTTCCCGATCCGCTGACGGCCTGGCCGGCAATGGGCTCCTCGGTAGCCATACGGCCGGCCGGGTCCACCATCCACCTTCTTCGTTCCCATGGCTCCCCCTCGCCCTCGTCAGCCGGCGCGACGTGCCACCAGCGTTGCCGAACCCGGTCTGTCATCGGTCTTACAGGTGCAAGGCGGTCCGCTGGCGTGATCTCCGTCACCGTCCTCCACCGGACCCGTCGTATCGCCGCGGCTCGGTACGAGAACGCTAGTACTCCGCCGGAAGGCTCCCGGCTCGGCCGCGCGCCTGCCCACGCGCGCGAAGGCTTGGGCCGTGCATATCCACACATATCCACGGCGACCTCGGAGGGGCAGTCGATGCTCGGAGGGGCAGTCGATGCTCGGAGGGGCAGTCGATGCTCGGAGGGGCAGTCGATGCTCGGAGGGGCAGTCGATGCTCGGTCGCGTTTCCTGCCATGCGCTGGTGGGGGGCCGTC
Organism: Actinomycetes bacterium; assembly: GCA_021851885.1. Lineage (GTDB taxonomy): Bacteria > Actinomycetota > Acidimicrobiia > Acidimicrobiales > JAMCQF01 > JAJZBS01. The sequence goes on from JAJZBS010000044.1 coordinate 15,809, forward strand.
GGCGGAAGGGCGACCTTTCGGGGGCGGTCCCCGTCCGGCGGGTCGTCCGGCGGGTCGGTGGGGACCACTGGCATGCCGCACATCGAGCACTGGGTGAGGCCGTACTAGGGTCAAGGCGGATCTGGCAGGGCGATGGCGGGTTCGCCGCCTGGCGGGCCATGGCAACGGAGGGTGCGCGATGGTGACAGGTGTTGGCGGGTGGCGTCGTGGAGGCGCTCATGGACAGGCGTTCGGCCGGGTGGCCCTTGCGTCGGCAGCCCTGCTTGCTGGACTGACGGCGGTGGCCGGGAGCCTTGCCATCCCTGCCGGCACCGCTGGTGCGAGCGCCGGGGCATCGGTCGCGTCGTCGTCGATCATGCGGCTGGCCACGCCGAGATCGACGTTGCCTCCGTCGCCCGGCACGTGGTCCGAGATCGGCTCGGCGCCTTCGTTGCCCACGTTCGACGCAACAGCGTGTTGGTCGTCGAGCGGGTGCATGGCCGTCGGTGACCGCAGCTACGTGGCAGGTGTCGCCGACGTGACGACCGATGGCGGAGCGACGTGGACGGAGACGACGATCCCGTCGAACATCTCCGATCTGACTGGCGTCGCCTGTCCGGCCGCGTCGACCTGTGCCGCGGTCGGGGTGATCGGCACGGGTTCCGTGCCGTCCACCGGGCAAACGGCGTTCATCTCGACCACGGACGGCGGTGCGACGTGGAACGAGGTGCGCATCTACTCGACCACCCAGCCCACGTCGGTGTCGTGCCCATCCGTCACGACGTGCCTTGTCACCGGCACGCTGGCATCGACATCGTCGTCGTCAGGGGTGTCGGACACCGTCGAGGTGACGAACATGACGTCCCCGGGCATCGACGAGCTCATGCCGGCCGGCCAGTACGCGTCGATCGCCTGTCCGACAACGTCGGTCTGCTTGGCTGTCGGCAGCAACGACGGCAATGTGGGAGCGGTCGCGTACACGACCAATGGTGGTGGCACGTGGGCCGCCGGACAAGTCCCATCCGGTGTCACGTCGATCAACGACGTGGCCTGCGCGAACGAGTCTGAATGTGTCGCCGTGGGAGACGAGGGGCCGAACCAGTTCGTCTGGATGACGAGCTCGTCGCAGGGCCGAGGGTGGAACCTGCAGACGACGAACCAGTTCCTGGTGCCGATCAGCGAGTTGACCGGCGTTTCGTGCACGACGACGGGTCATTGTGCGGCGGTCGGGCCACAGTTCTTCCAGTACGGGTTGGTGTCGTCCCCTGGGGCGGCCTATGTCAGCACCGACGGGGGAGCGATCTGGGCGATCTCCACACAGCCCGGCGCTCCGACCGACCCGATGAGCGTCGCGTGCCCGACGGCGTCGTTCTGCATGGAGGCAGGCGGCTCCGTCATCCGTACGAGCTCCGACGGTGGATCCACGTGGACGGCATCCATCGTCCCGGCGGGGTTGTCCCTCACCGCGGTGTCGTGCCCGACGACGACGGACTGCACGGCGGTCGGTGCCGACTCCACCGGTGCCACGATCGTCGGAACCGACGATGGATGGCAGACAGTGCACGCCGAGACCCTGCCCACGTCGGTGGGGTACACGGATCTCGCCGCCATCTCGTGCCCGACGACATCGTTCTGCATGGCGGTCGGCGGCAATCTGATCCTCACGACCACCGACGGGGGATCCGCGTGGACGGTGGACACGATCCCGATCGGCGGCTACTCGGCCACCGCGGTCACTTGCGCAAGGGCGGATGCGTGCACCATCTCGGGCGTCGGATCGCGATACGGCCTGATCGACACGGCGACCGGCTCGTCGTTGTCCTACGTTCCGCTGATCGACACGGCCATCCTCGGTGGGGGCACGACGGCCGACATGATGGCCGTCTCCTGCGCCACCTCGCCCGGCACGACCATCGGGTGCGTGGCTGCGGGAACCATCTACCCGATTGGCGGGACTCAGCCCGAGGTGCCGACCGGTGCCCTGGTCAACAGTTCCAACGGCTTCGGCACCGTGAATTACCTCGTCGACGTTGCAAATTTGGCGCCGAGGATCTGGCAGCTCTCGTGCTCCTCGGCCTCGGACTGCGCGGCCATCGGGCTCAACGGGATCTCGACGACGAGTGACGGCGGGGCGACGTGGACCACGCCGATCTCCACCACGAAGTTCGCCGGCGTCCCCCTCGGCGTGAGCTGTCCCCAGAACGGCACGTGCGTCGTCGTCGGTATGTCGACGGTCGCGGGCGGGGCGGCTGCGTCGGAGATCGGCGGCTCGTGGACCACGGGGCAGGCGCCTGCGGCTGCAACCATGATGAACAGCGTGTCGTGCCCCGACGTGACTGCCTGCTTCGCCACCGGTGCCGATGCGAGCGGTGCGACGGCCGTCTTCGCGACGCGCCTGCCGCTGCCGGGGCCGGTCACGGCCATCGGGGCGGCGGGGAGCGCCCCGACCGGCTACTGGCTGGCCGATGCCCAGGGGTGTGTGTCCGCGCATGGCGGGGTCACGGTCCTCGGTTCGATGTGCGGTAAACCGTTGAATGCGCCCATCACCCACCTCGTCCCCACACCTGACGGCAAGGGCTACTGGCTGGTAGCTGCCGATGGTGGCGTGTTCTGCTTCGGTGACGCGTCGTTCCACGGCTCGATGGGGGGCAAGCCCCTGAACGCCCCTGTCGTCGCGCTGGCTGCGACCGCCGACGGCAATGGCTACTGGCTCGTGGCCTCCGACGGCGGTGTCTTCGCCTTCGGTGACGCCCGCTACAAGGGATCGATGGGTGGAAAGCCGTTGAACGAGCCGGTGGTCGGCATCGCCGGTGATCCGGCGACGGGCGGCTACTGGCTGGTCGCCTCCGACGGCGGGATCTTCGCCTTCGGCGCACCGTTCCGGGGTTCCACGGGGGCGCTCCACCTCAACCAACCGGTGGTCGGGATGGCGGTCGATCCGGCCACCGGCGGCTACTGGCTGGTCGCCTCCGACGGCGGCATCTTCGCCTTCGGCGCGCCGTTCCGGGGCTCCACCGGGGCGCTCCACCTCAACCAACCGGTGGATGGGATGGCGGCCGATCCGGCTACCGGCGGCTACTGGCTGGTCGCCGCCGACGGGGGCGTCTTCGCCTTCGGCGCGCCGTTCGACGGCGCCGGCTGACGCACAGCGGCGCGCCTTGGCCGTGCGCGTCCCCGGGTGATCGGGCGGACATGCATCCGACCGGGCACGTGCCGCCACCGGAGCCGGCCGCGGCCGATCCGGAGGACACGAGGCCCGGAGACCTCGGCACGCCGCCCACCGCCTGGGCACCGGCACGGGGGTAACCGCCCAACTACTGTTGCTCCGTGCCACCGGCTGGCTCGAGGCCCACGTGGGAGTACCGATTCACCCGGGCGCTGTGCCATGGTGCGCTCCAGGTACCGCTGGCTGTCGTCACGGTGGGGGAGCTGGTCCGGGGCTGGCGGCCGACCAGCGACGATGCCAACATCGCCCTGCGGGCGTCGATGGTGTTCTCGTCGCACTCGCCGCTGGTCGGGCAGTTCACGCAGGCCACCCAGCTCGACCATCACACCACCTACGACCTGGGTCCGCTGCTCTACTGGGTGCTCGCCGTGCCGGTGCGCATCGATGCCCAGCAGGGGGCGTTGTGGGGATCGGCCCTCCTTCTTTCGCTGGCGCTGGTGTTGATCGTCGAGGCGGCGTGGGCGGTCGGCCGGCGGCCGGCCGTGATCGCCGCCACCAGCCTGGTGGCGATGGTGCTCATCGCCGAACCGCGCATGGTGGCCGACCCCGTGTGGAACCCGTACGTCGCGACCATCTGGACGATGGTGACAGCTGCATGCGCCTGGGCCGTGATGAACGGCAGGGCCCGCTGGCTGCCGACGCTCGCGTTCGCCTCGTCGCTGGCCGCCCAGGCCCACCTGGCCGCTGTCATCCCGTGTGCTGCCCTCGTGGTGCTGGCGGTCGTCATGGGGATGGGGCCACCGGTCGTTGCCGGCGCCCGCCGGCAGGCCGGACGTGGGTGGGGAGCCTTCGTTCGCTGGCGGATCGCTTCGGGCGGGCCGGACGGCGCCGGCCGGCGAGCGGACCTGGAGGCCGTGCGACCGGTCACGGCGATCCCGCCGCCGCACGCAGGCCCGGGCGACGACCTCGCCGGATCGCCGACCCTGGGCACGTGGGCGAGGCCGGTGGCGGTATCGGGTGCGGTAGCCCTCATCTGCTGGATCGCACCGCTGTTCCAGGAGGCGACGACCACGCCAGGCAACATCACCCTCCTCCTGAGGGGCGTGGGTGGCGGTGCGTCGTTCGGGCTCGTGCATGGCATCGAAGCCATCGGGAGCACCATCGTTCCCTGGCCCGTGTGGATCGACGGACACCAGGCGACGACCTTCTTCGGCGCCCTGGCCGCCATCAGCCGGCCAGGGTTGACGCTGTCGCTCGTGGCGCTCCTGCCCGTCGCCGCCGTCGCCGTCCTCCGGCGGCTCTTCGGTCCCGTCCTCGGGTCTGCCTCGCTGGTCGTCCTGGTGGTGCTCCTGGCCGACGCGGCCACCGTCGCCGCCATCCCCATGTCGGGGTTGCTCAACGTCGTGTACCTGTTCCCAATCGAATGGCCTGCCGGGATCGCCGCCGTCGTGGTGACGGTGATCGCCGTTGTTCGACTCCCCGTTCTGGTGGCACCGCGAGCGGTGGAGTGGATCGATGCAGCCATGCGCCGCCGGGACGCGAGGTCCATGTGGACGCAGCTGCGCCAGCGGTGGGCCCGCGCCGCGGGGGCGGTGGGCCTGGCCGTGTCGGGAGTGGTCGCCATCTCGTCGGCTGGACCCCTGGTGACGCGGGCGTGGCCGGCTTCCCCGACGCTCGGAGGGTGGCAGGCGGTGTCCAGCGTGTCGTCCATCTCCGGGTACCTCGAACAGGTCCTTCCGGAGAAACCCGTCCTGATCCGGGCCCAGGGGAATGGGACCATCGCCGACTACGAGGTCATCTTCGGGGTGGCTTGGCAACTGCACGTCGACGGTCGCCCCGTGCACCTCGTCCCCCAGCAGGCGGCGTACGCGTCTGCGACACTGGCGCCCCCCCCGGTGACGCCGGCGACGGTGGTCTACATCACCAACACGGGCAGCCACGCCCAGGTGCTGGTAACCGAGAGCGGGCACACGGTGGCTTCGCGGACGTTCCTGGCCTGATCCACGCCCGGCGGTCGTCGCACGGCGCGACGGTTCGGGCTGGCAGCCCGCCCGGCCTCCCGCTGCTCGCGGCCGACTCGCTGTAGGCGTGCTGTGCGCGAATCCTCCCAGGTAGTGGACAGTGGGACCCGCCGTGCGCGATAGTGGCTATTCCGCCAGTTTCCGCCGGGCGGCCACCGTTTTCCCAGGTCACCGGCGCACAGGATGGGCGGAAGTGTACCGAGACCGAACTACGCGATCAGGAAGTGACGTTCCATGAGTGCCACCTGGCGCAAGCAAGCCGCCTGCCGGGGGATCGACGCCGATGTGTTCTACCCCGCGTCCGACGACGACGCTGGTGCAGCAAAGGCGATCTGCGCCCAGTGCGCGGTGCGTGAGACGTGCCTCGAGTGGGCACTGGCCAACCGTGAGCGCGAGGGCATCTGGGGCGGCGCGACCGAGCGCGAGCGGCGTCGCATCCAGCGCCAGCGCCGCAAGTCGGCCTGACCTGGGGCTTCTCGGCCGGTCGCCGTCGCTGACCAGTCCCGGTCGACCGCAGCCGACCGCAGTCGCCCACCGTCAGCCGCAGCCACCCTGCGTGGTGACATCGGTACCTGGCTAGGACTACCACCACGGAGCGTGAGGATCGTCGGGAACCACCCTTCATGTGGTTGCCGTGGGGGCCTCCGATGGTTCTCCGCTGGGCCCCGACCCGGCCTCCTTGGGGCCCAGTGGGGACATTGTTGGTCGAGAGACCCTTCAGCATCGGGCCTTGTTGTACGACAACATCACCATGGGCGTGTTCCGGCGATCGTTCGGCACGCTGCTCGTCGTGGTGGCGATCGGTGCCGTCGCCACCTCGTGGGCCGTCGTTCGATCTCCAGGTGGCACCGGAGCCGTGGCACCGGGCGCACCGGCACCGACCAGCACCAGCCCGTGGAGGACCCCGCCGTCGACCACCGCCGGGCATCTGGTGCCCGCGTCGACGTCGGGTCGAGGTGGCTCGGGTGGCGCGGGAGGGGCAGTGACCGGCGCCAGCGGGTCGGCGCCGGCGACGACCTCGGTACCGACCACCACCACCCCACCGCCTGTGGCATCAGGGGGGTCGGGGTCCACGGTGGCAGGCGGGACGGGCATGACCGGGTCCGGCGACATGGGAGCCTCCCGCATCGTCGACCCGGGAGGGGCCTCAGCCATCACCGGTGAGGTGGCCTTCATCGAGTCGGCACAGCTCCCCGACGGCGCCATCACCACCTACCCGGGCTCGGGGAAGGTGGATCCCTACCTGGGGGCGTATGCGGCCGACGGCCTGGCCCAGGCGGCCGCTGCCACCGGGTCGGCACCGGATGCCGCTGCCGCGTGGCGGTGGCTCCAGTGGTATGCGGGGGCGGAGGGACCCAGCGGCATCACCACCGACGCCACCGTGGTGGGCGGGTCCACGGTGCCGGACGGGACCCTCGACGCCACCGACGCCACCGCCGGCATGTTCCTGGTGGCAGCCTACGCCGCCTACGCCGCCACCCATGACTCTGCCGCGCTCGCCGCCATCGAGCCCGGTATCCGGGGTGCCGTCAACGCCATCACCTCCCTCCAGGGCGCCGACGGCCTTACGTGGGCCACCGCCAGCTACCACGCCGCCTATCTGATGGACCAGGCCGAGGCGTACGGAGGACTGGTGGCCGCGTCGGCGTTGGCCACCGCCGCCGGCGACAGCGCAACGGCGGCCCGGGCGTCATCGGGGGCGACGGCGATGGCCGACGGCGTCGCCGCGCTCTGGGACCCGTCGACGGGCAGCTACGACTGGGCCGTCGCCGGCGACGGGGTGCGCACCCCCACGGACTGGGCGGTGGCCTACCCGGACGCCATGGAGCAGGTGTGGGCGGTGGCCTTCGGCCTGGTGC
>JAJZBS010000191.1 GCA_021851885.1 Actinomycetes bacterium
GCTGGAGCGAAGCCGTCGAAAGGGGCGTGCCGATGTGCTTCCAGTACCACACGCCACCGCTGTATCGAGGCGTCCTGCCGAGGACGGCCGTGAGAAATCCTGCCGCGTATGACGGGGAGCGCGTTTCGCCGGCGACCACAGCGGCCGACACGTGCCGCTGCGCGAGGGCGTGACGCACGACCGCGAGGTTCGCCGGCGTCGCGGCCGGGAGGGGGCCGATGTCCGTCGTCAGGCTCGACAGGATCTCGTCAGCGCTGCCGGGCCGGCCCGTGTAGTCGACCTGGCCGTTCGAGCCGGGGACCTTCGCGTAGGCGCCGACGAGGGAGTAGTGCATGCCGCCCATTGCCTGCCAATCCATTGCATCCGGGACCCGCCCCGACGGGTACGGGAGGGTGAGGAGCACCGAGGAGGTCGGCAGGTGCGGTGCCTGGCGCGTGAACCAGGTGGGTTCGCCACGGCGCGTCGTGACGTAGGGGACCGACGAATAGCTCTGCGCGAGCGGGACGATCGCCACTGCCCCTGCGGCAATGGCCAGGACATGCCATCGCACAGCCGCCTTGTTGCGGTACGACGTTCCCGCACGCGGCCCGTTTTCCACCGACAAGGCGTGCGGGCGCCGGCTCATGAACTGCCCGCCTCCGTTCCAGAGGCGGTCGACGATGACGGCCACCATGATGGCCGCACCCGCGTAGCTGAAGGCGACCAGACGGCCCGGGCCGATGTTCTCGACGACCGGGACATGGGCGGCGAGTCGCCACGGCAGCGGCCAGCTCGAGTACCAGCTGTAGGGCACCAGGTCCGCCCCGAGCGAGAGGACGGCCGTGACGACGACTGTGCCCGCCGCCCACCACAGCACCCGCACCTTTCGGAATAGGGCCAGCCCGGCGGCAAGGACGGCGAGGAGCGGGATGCCGAAGTACGACGCCGGTGGGCCGACGGGCCCCAGATATCCGCCGAATCTCGTGAAGGCCGACGAGTGGCCTGAACCTGTGGGAACGAAGAAGAAGCCGTTCCAGGCGTTCCCGAATGCCGCGGTGAACGACCAGATGGCGCCGCTGACGTGGCGTGGGCCTGCGAGTGCGAACCAGGCCGGCGCGGCGAGGACGGCGCCGCTCGCACCGGCACCGGCCAGCAATCCCGGCGCCGCCCACCGGATCCTTGCGCCGAGGTCCGGTGATCGCCGTGCGATCTCGACCAGGAGACCGACGACGACCAGCAGGGCGACGACCAGTCCCTCTGCTGCGAGCATCTCCGTCGAGACGAAGAACTCGGCGACCACCGTTGCCGCCAGAGCGATGCCCCAGTGACCTGGCGAGCCCTTCTGGCGAACGAGGAGCTCGTAGAGGCACACGAGCGTCAGCGCGGGGAAGGCGAGCAGCGACGTGCTCAAGTGGCCGTAGGGAAGGTTGCCCACGACGAACGGCGAGAAGCCGAACAGGAGGCCGCCGGCCGCCGAGGGCCAACGGCTTGCGAACCGCCGGCAGAGAGCGTAGCCAGCGAGGGCGTTCGCCACGGGCACGAGAGTCACGGCCACGTTGAGCGCTGCGAGGGGGCCGAAGACCCAGGTGACCGGTGCCAACAGGGCGCCGATCAGCAGGACACTGTTGTTGGCGAGCAGGTTGACCCCGCTTGGATAGCTGACCAAAGAGCTGAGGAACAGACTGTGCCCATGCGCGATGGCGAATGCCGTCGCCCCGAGGAACCAGGCCGTCTGCGCCGGGTCGCCGCAGACGCATGTCGTCGTCGAAGCGGGGTGCCCCGTTCCCCAGACGTTCCACCACATGGCGACCGACACGAGGAGATAGGCGGCGCCCAGTCCCGCGACGAACGGGACATGCGGCGTGTGCCGACGAGTCGCAGCTCGACCGCCGATCCCGTGGCCGTCCGTCGTGGCGAGAGCCCTGCGCCCGCGTGCCGGGAGCGACGGAGGATCCTGGTCGTGCATCCGGTACGCCCTTGTTCGGTGCCCTGATCAGGTAGGTGGGGGGACGTGCTGGAAGCTGTCCATCATGTCCGCCATCAAGACTTTGATGAAGTCGTCCGCTTCGTCCGTCATCCCGCCGATCACGCCACCGTAGATCGCGCCCGACGCCGCCGGCTCGTCCTGGTGCTCCACACCGAAGGCGACGGCGTCGGCAAGGTCCGCGGCGAACGCCTCGACCACACCCGGACGCGTCTGCGGGCGCGTCACGGCCATGTGCAGCGCATTCGGATACTGCTGCCCGTTGAACCGCCACCCGCGCGTTTGCATGAAGTCGTTGACGTGGTAGACGTCGAAGACGTCCGAGGTGAAGCTGAACAGGAACGTCGGATCCCCCAGGATCCGCAGCTCCGGCTGCGCCGCCACCGCTGCGCGCATCGCAGCAGCCGTCTCGAAGATCTCCCGCGCATAGCGCCGGTAACCGTCCCGTCCGAGGCTCGTCATCGACGCCCATGTGGCGGCGAGAAGGCCGCCGGAACGTGAGCCCTCCATGCCCGGCGAGCAGTACTTCCCGCCACTCCAGTCCGTCAAGTAGAAGTACTGGGCATTGCGCACCGCCTTGTCTCGGAAGGTCACGACCGACGTCCCCTTCAGGGCGTAGCCGTACTTGTGGGTGTCGATCGAGATCGACGTCACCCCGGGAACCCGGTAGTCGAATGCAGGCACGTCGTAGCCGAGCTCTTCCCCGAAGGGGAGGATGAACCCCCCGAGGCACGCGTCGACGTGCAGGCCGACGCCGCGTGACAACGCGAGCTCCCCGAGCTGTCGGATCGGGTCAATCGTGCCGTAGCCGTAGTTACAGGCCGAACCCACGATCGCGATGGTCTCGCCGTCGATGTGATCGGCGACCCAGTCGACGTCGACCCTCGTCGTCGCCTCGTCGACGGGGGCCCGCCGAAGCTCGATGCCGAAGAGGTGGCAGGCCTTGTCGAAGGCCGGGTGCGCCGTCTCGGGCTTGATCACGTTGGGTGCGGTGATCCCCCGCGCCAAGCGGGCGTGCTCCCGGTATGCGAGAAGTGCATGGGCGATGCTCCCCGACCCCCCGCTCGTCACGAGACCCGCCGGGGTCGTCCCGCCGCCCGCTCCTTCGCCTTCGCCGCCACTCGAGCCTGCATGCAGCAGATCGAGGGTCATGGCGATGATCTCGGCTTCGAACTTCGTCACGCTCGGGCACATATCCCTCTGCAGGGCATTGACGTGCGCGAAGAGCCCGAAGGCTTCGACGAGGAACCGGTAGTGCCCATGGTCCCCGCAGTACATCGTCCCCGAGACCTTGCCCGTCTCCCAAAAGGCGTCCTCTTCCTTGGCCATCGCCGCAAGGGCCTCCAGAAGGTCCTCGCGCGCCATCCCCTTTTCCGGGAGCCCCCGGTTGACGGGGAGACGGTCCTCATAGGGGAACGGGCTCACCTCCACACTGTACGGTCCCCCCGCCGGCGGTGACGGCCCGACTGGGTCGGCCGGCCACCGGAGCAACCGTGCCGGGCCCTGCCGGCCGCACCTGGCCCCAGCTCGATCTCGTGACGCCCGGGGGCCTCAGGAGTACCAGCCCACCAGGTCGACGACGAGGTCCGTCGATCCGGCCGAGTTGTAGACGCTGAAGGCGCCTGCCGATCCCAAGGTTGCGACCGTCATGTTGGCGACGGCGGCCGACGGCGTGAAGTTGACGTCGGAGGCGACCGGCATGGTCGCCCCCGATGGGAAGACCGTCAGGTAGCCGTTCGAGGTCTCGTCCGCCGCGGTGACGTTCAACACGACGGCGGTCGCGTCCGGAGGCACGCCTGCGAGCCCAGTCGCGGTGACGGCGAGGGTTCCTCGGGCCATCAGGGTCTTGCTGGTGCACTGGTTGTTCTTCTGCGACATCCGGGTATCACAGATCCTGATCGGGGATGTGGCCGCCGTGAACTCGGCACCGGTTGCAGACGGGTCGGAGCCGTCCGTGAAATATCCCGAGACGTCGACGGCGATGTCCGGCGAGCCGTTGCCGGAGTAGATGGAGATGGCCCCGCCTGTGCCCAGGGGCACCATGACGCGGTTGGGCACGTCTTCGCCTGCCGCGTAGTTGACGTTGGACGCGGTCGGTCGGGTCGCTCCCTGCGGATAGACGGTGAGGTAACCCGGTGAAAGCGAGCCGATGGCTGTCACGTTCAAGACGACGGCGGCAGCTCCCGACGCGGGAACCCCGCCACGGCCGGCCAC
>JAJZBS010000192.1 GCA_021851885.1 Actinomycetes bacterium
CCTTGGCTCCTCGCAGGGAAGGCAAGCGCCTCTTTGCTCCGGGACCCCAAAGCCGCAACGGGACATCGGCAAGGAGAGCCGGAACCCCATCGGCCGCCGAGCCGCCGAGCCGCCGAGCCGCCGGGAACCTCGGGGAGGGGGTTGGGCGGCAAGTCCGCGAGCACCCCGTCTCGTGGTCGGACCCCTCGGGAAGACGGGTTCCCACCATCCCGACCGGATCGGCCTCGTCTTCAACCCAGGAGCCACGGGAGGCGGGCCTTCAGCCCCCCTTCTTTCAGCGCGTCGAGCACGTCGTCGGCGAGGATACGACCGAGGGGGTGTGCGGCCTCGTCCACGACCACGATCGAACGCCTGCGCGTCTCGCGGAGGCGTTCGACGACCTCGTCGAGGAAGGCGTCGGCCCGCACGGTGACCGGCTCGGCGTCGTCGAGGAGATCACCGACGACGGCGGCGGGGTCGGCGAGGAGGAGATCGAACAGCCCGATGTCGCCGACGAGGCGGCCGGTCTCGTCGAGGACGGCGACGGCGTCGATGTCCTCACGATGCCCTCGGAGGTGGCTCAGCCCGTGGCGTACCTGGATAACGGTATCGCCGGGGTGCGCAAGAGCGAGCGTCGGCGTCATGAAGCCTCCGGCCATCGCTTCGGGGTAGCCGAGCAGCTCGGTGAGCCGTCGGGAGATGTCGGGAGGAAGCTCGGCGAGGATCTCGTTGGCGTCGAGGTAGTCGAGGTCCCGCAGGGCGTCGACCGCCTCGTCAGGCTCCATGGCAGCGAGGAGCGCCGCCGCCCGCTTGGGCGGGGACTCGCGCAAGAACACCTCGGTCGTCCGCGGCTCCATCTCCTCGAGCGCGTCGGCGACGGTGGCGGGGGAAAGCGTCGAGGCGAGCTCGTCGCGCGCCGAGCGGTCCAAGTGCTCGAGCACCTCGGCCAGCTTGCCGGGGCGAAGCCGGTGCAGACCCTCGTGAGGAACCCGGAAGCGCAGCTGCGAGCCCGGCTCACCGAAGGGCTGGACGGCCGCCCAGTCGACGAGCCGCTCGGGAAGCGGCACCCCGCGTGGGGTCTTCCCGCCCGCGACCGCCACCAGGCGCAGCCCGTCACCGACGGGTGCCAGGAATAGGTCATGAGCACGCAGCACCTTCACCCCGTCCACGTCGACGAGCTGGCGGCCGAGGACGTCCGCGACGAGCGCGACCTCGCCGGGACGGCGCTCGAAGCTGGTGAGCGTGGACACGGGGCGAGCGAGGGTCACGCCCGCTCCGTCGAGACGGGCGACATCGCCGATCGACGCGAAGAGCCGGCGGCCGTCGAACGCGACGACGATGCCGGTCACCCGGGGGTAGCGGTCCTCGCCGTCGAATCCGACGACGAGATCGCTCAGCGCGCCGCCGCCCTCGCTTCCGGCGATCTTCGCCCGGCGCAAGCTGGCGAGGGAGACGAGTTGCTCGGCGACGTCGCGGCGTCGAAGGATACGGCCGGCGAACGCTCGCCGGCGAACGCTCGGTTCGGGCTCAGGCGTCATAGGCCACAGTCCTCCTTGCCGAACCATCGGGCTCTTGTACATGGCCGGTGGGCGGCTGGTAGCATCCGGACGGGACGTGGCTACTCATGCCGCCTCTCGACAGCTCACGAGGTGAAGGAGGTGGGACATGGCGCGATCCAGCGAACCGCATAGTACCCCCTCGGCGCACACCACCTGTGAGCCGCCGAGTCCGGCGTAGCCGACCTCCCTTCTCGGCCGCCGCTCCTTCCTCCAGGTGGGGTGCGAACGACGTCGCTTTCCGTTCGCTCACCTGGAGGATCTGTCATGACCGAGAACGCACGCCTGCTCGGACCGCCCGGCTCGGCGGCGCTCGACTCTGCCCACGAGGGCGACATCTACGGCGCCCTCGGCACGCTGCGCCGCTTTGAGGCGCCGGCCGGGCGCTCGTTGGGTCGGCGCCTGCTCACCCTGGCAGCGATCATGGGGCCGGGGCTCATCGTCATGGTGGGCGACAACGACGCCGGCGGGGTAGCCACCTACGCACAAGCCGGCCAGAACTACGGAACCACGCTGCTGTGGACGCTGCTGCTTCTCGTCCCGGTGCTCGTCGTCGCCCAGGAGATGGTCGCCCGGCTCGGCGCGGTCACCGGGGTGGGGCACGCCCGGCTCATCCGGGAGCGCTTCGGGCGCTTCTGGCTGGCGTTCTCGGTCGGCGACCTGTTCGTGTTGAACTTCTTGACCCTTGTCACCGAGTTCATCGGTGTCGACCTCGGCCTCTCCTACTTCGGGGTCTCTCCGAACGTCTCGGTCCCGCTCGCCGCGGTGGGCCTGTTCGCGATGGCGGCGACGGGCAGCTTCCGGCGCTGGGAGCGCTTCATGTTCGTCTTCATCTTGACGAGCCTGCTCATGTTCCCCTTGGCCGCCCTCGCGCACCCACGTCTCGGCCCCGTCGTCGTCGGCACCGTCGTGCCGCGGGTCACCGGCGGCTTCGACGCCACCACGGTGCTGTTCATCATCGCCATCGTCGGCACCACCGTCGCCCCTTGGCAGCTGTTCTTCCAGCAGTCCAACGTGGTCGACAAGCGCATCACGACCCGCTTCCTGGGTTACGAGCTCGCCGACACGGTGATCGGTGCCGTGCTCACCAACGTCGGTGCCGCCGCGCTCATTGTGGCGACGGCCTTTGCCTTCGCCAACTCCCACCTCGCCGGCCACTTTGCCTCGGCGCTCACCGTCGCCCAGGGCCTCGCCAGCCGCGTCTCGCCGCTCGCCGGCGACTTCTTCGCCGTCATCCTCATCAACGCGGCGATCCTCGGCGCGTCAGCGGTCACGCTTTCCACCTCCTACGCGCTCGGGGACAGCTTCGGCGTGAAGCACTCGCTGCACCGAAAGGTGACCGATGCCAAGGCCTTCTACGGATCTTTCGCGGCCCTCGTCGCGCTCGCCGCGGGCATTGTGCTCATCCCCGGCGCGCCCCTCGGGCTCATGACCACGGGGGTCCAGGTCCTTGCCGGGGTGCTCCTGCCGTCTGCAATCGTGTTCCTCCTCCTCTTGTGCAACGACAGCGCGGTGCTCGGACCCTGGGTGAACACCACCCGCCAGAACGTGGTCGCCAGCCTGATCGTGGCCGTGCTCGTCCTGCTCTCGCTCATCCTGACGATCACGACCGTCTTCCCGACGGTTCCCTTCGGGCCTCTCGTCGTGAGCCTCACCGCCATCGGCGCGCTCGGCCTTGGCGTCCTCGGCCTGTCGGCCCGTCGTCGCTCTGGACGCCTTGCCGCCGAGCGGTCCGAGGCGCCCAGAGCGCCCCGGGACACCTGGCGTATGCCGGCGCTTGCCACCCTCTCTCTGCCGACGCTGTCGGCGCAGCGCAAACTCGGGCTCCTGGCGCTTCGCGTGTACCTGGTCGTCGCGGTGGTGCTGCTCGCCGTGAAGATCGGTCAGGTGGCGGTCGGCGGCTGAGCGCAGTCACAAGACGTGAGCCTCGCTGCGGCATGGGCCAACGCCGCGCACGCCGCGATGCAAGCTACTTGCGCAAGCTACTTGCGTTATCTACGCTGCCGGCGTGTTGTGTCCTGAAAGCTGGACCAAGCCGGCGGGTGCGAGTCCCGTCCGGGTGATCGCCGCAGAGCCCGGTAGCAGAGCCTGGATCGTCGTCGAGAGGTGGCGGGCTGCGCGGGGTGTCGAAAGCCTCTTTGGAGGGAGCAAGCGTGCGGGCCGTAGGTCCACCAGGGCCGAGTACCGCAGCCTCGTCGCAGCCACAACGGGAATGCCGGGTCGCTCATGTCACGCGAAGGCCCACGTCCGACCGGCTGGCCAGGTCCGGAGATGCCTATGGTCGGGTCCCCCCAGGGTACGGGGAGCGGCACGTACGCACGGTTTGGGTCGGGACAGGTGAGCCCCGTCTTGCCGGTCTCGACAGCAAAGACTGTCGGGATAAGCCGGTGGTGAAACTCGACGGAGGCAATCGGGAGTCCGACGGGGTCGTAGTCCCGCTGATCGCCGGGATGAACCCGGTGGGAGGGCCGGGCCCCGACTTCGGTCACCTCGTCAACGGATCTAAGCGCGAGCGCATGGTCGGGACCGCCCGGGTCGATGGTGTGACCCTGGCGGCGGCGGAGGCCTACGGAGTCGAGCAG
>JAJZBS010000193.1 GCA_021851885.1 Actinomycetes bacterium
TGGCGGCGAGGTACGCCCCGACCGTCTCGGTGGCAGTCGACTCTCCCGATCGGACCCTCCGTGCCGTCGCGGCGGCGCTCGCCTCCTCCGACGGGGCGCGCGCGTCGGCCGGGAGGGCCGTGGCCGACGGGACCGGCGGCGGAGGGGGGGGCGGCGGAGGGGGCGGCGCGCTCACGGCTCGCCGCCGAGAACGGGCGGGACGCGGAACCGCTCGTCTGCAACGGCGGGAGCCTGGGCGAGCACCTCGTCGCGATCAAGCCCCGCGACGACGACGTCGCGGCGCAGGACGTTGACGATGGGAAGCGGGTGCGCCGTCGGGCGGACGCCATGGGTGTCGAGCTTGCCGATCTCGGCGGCGTGGGCGAGAACGGTGACGAGCTGGCTCGTGAAAGTCACGATCTCCTCGTCACTCAACGCCAGGCGGGCGAGGTCGGCCACATGGACGACCTCGTCCCGGGTGATGCGGTCCGGCACGGTCAGGCCGCTCCGAGCACCGTGCCGGCAAAGGCGGCGGCGCGTGATTCGACCTCTTCCCGGTCCCAGTCGAGAGTCGCGACGTGGTAGCTCCGCTCGAGCCAGACCCGTTCGACGGGACCCGCGACGCCGGCGGCGACGCGATCGCCCGACGACGTCGGCACGACGTGGTCCTGGCGGCTGGAGAACAAGAGGACCGGACATTGGATCTTGCCGAGGTCCGCTGCGACCTCTGCGGCTGCGTCGAACATCGACAAGACGGCCTCGATCGGCGTGGCCGCGTAGGCCGACTCTTCGACACCGGGTTGGCAGATGTCGGAGCCAATCGCCGGCAGGGTCGGCGAGCCGGTGTCGAGAATGCCCGTCAAGATGTCGCGAAAGCTTTGGGCCGGCTCCTCGACGAAGGGGTTGACGGCGACGACTCCGGCGACCTCGTCGTGGCGCGTGGCGAGCCATAGGGCGAGCAGCCCGCCCATGGACAACCCGGCAGTGACAACCCGGGAACAGCGCGCCGCCAGCTGGGTGTAGGCGGCCTCCGCCGCCTCCGCCCAGTCGGACCAGCGCTTGGGGACGAGGTCTTCGACGGCGGTGCCGTGCCCCGGCAGGAGCGGGAGCTCGACGGCGTGCCCCGCTTTGGCGAAGGCCTCAGCCAACGAGCGCATCGACTGGGGGTTCCCCGTGAAGCCGTGGAGCACGAGAACCCCCCCGTCGCCGCCGGGGGCGGAGAACGGCTCGGCTCCGGGGATGATCGGCGTGGCCACGACGGGCATCGTAATGCGGGGGGCGCGACCAGGTGAAACGGGCTTTCGCATCCCCGCACAGCCCGCCCGCCTTACTGATCCAGATGTCAAGAATGGTGTGACCGGGGAGTTTCCCCGATATCCTGCTTTGTGATGCGGCCGGGCGGCGCCCGGACATTGGAGAGGCAAGGAGCACCGGAGCATGCCCAAGTACCCATTTCTCAGCAGCGACTGGGTGGCAGCGGCCAAGAAGATCCGCGAGGACAGCGACATGGGGGGCACGCCGATCTCGCTCCCGGTCCGGATGAACCAGATCATCACCGAGGTCCCCTTCGGGGACGGCCGCGTCGAGGCCCACATGGACACGAGCTCCGGTGGGCTGGAGCTCGACCTCGGCCACCTCGAGGCCCCGGACCTCACGGTCACGCTCGACTACGAGACGGCCAAGGCAATCCTCGTGGAGGGAAACCCCCAGGCGGGAATGCAGGCCTTCCTGGCGGGCCGGATCAAGGTCGACGGGGACATGGCCAAGCTCATGGCCCTCCAGTCCCTCACGCCCGACGAATCGGCGACGGCCGTCGCCGAGAAGATCCGCGACATCACCGACTGACAACTCCTGCGCCACCGCGTGCCCGAATCGCTCGTGGTGGCGCGGGTGCAGGCTCCACCGGTTCATGTGACCTGGCCGGTGGGATTCGGCGGCGTCAGTCGGCAAGCAGCTTGGGCATCTCCGCAATGAGCTCGGTCACCGTCCAACGCCGCGGCTTTTCGATGGTCGCGGTCATCGTCCACGGCTGGAAGTGGCGGACCTCGCCGCCCTGGACGAAGAAGACCTTGCCCGTCGCCGGGCACTCCCGGGTCGCAAGGTAGGCGACCACAGGTGAGATGTTCCCCGGGGCCCACGTGTCGAAGGCATCCGGGTCCTCCGGGGCCTTCACGAGATCCTCGAGGCCCGGCGTGAACTCGGTCATGCGCGTCCGGGCGACGGGAGCGATGGCGTTCACCCGCACTCCGTAGCGGCCGAGCTCCTGGGCGCAGATCGTCGTGAACGCCGCGATCCCGGCCTTGGCGGCCCCGTAGTTGCACTGGCCGGGGTTGCCGACAAGCCCCGAGGTCGACGAGGTGTTGATGACCGCGGCTTCGACGGTCTCGCCGGCCTTCGACCGTTCGCGCCAGTACGTGGCGGCCCAGCGCGTCGGCACGAAGTGTCCCTTGAGATGCACATGGATGACGGCGTCCCACTCGTCCTCGGTCATGTTGACGAGCACCCGGTCGCGCAGGATGCCCGCGTTGTTGACGAGCACGTGCAGGTCCCCAAACGCCTCGACTGCCGCGTTGACGAGCCTCTGTCCCCCCTCCCAGTCGGCCACGTTGTCGTGATTGGCGACGGCCTCGCCGCCGGCGGCCCGGATCTCGTCGACGACTTTCTCCGACGCGCTCCGATCGTCGCCCGAACCGTCGACCGCACCTCCCAGGTCGTTCACGACCACCTTGGCACCCTCGCTCGCAAAGAGCAGAGCGTGCTCGCGCCCGATGCCCCTCCCGGCCCCCGTGATGATCGCTACCCGTCCGTCGAGCGCTCCCATGCCCACACCCTCCTGTCGTGCCGCAGTCGAGCCCGCTTCAGGCGTTACGGCGTCGCCGTCGACACTGGCAGGTCCCCGCCTGCCGGGTCAACCGGGGTGCCCGTGCTTGGTCGGCCCCGGGGCGTTGCCAGACGCCGAGGCCGACCGCCCCTGGGACACCTCGACGACGATGGTCGCCCCCGGGCTCACCGTCTCCCCGGCCAACGGGTCGGTCGCGACCACCTCGCCGGCCACGAAGAGATCCGTGGACACGAGGACCTCCACGGGCACCAGGCCGTCGCCCGTCAGGACCTGCGCTGCGCTGGTCCAGGGCAGACCGGCGAGATCGGGCACCGTTGGCGGCGCCGGGCCCTTCGAGATCTCGATCGTCACCGTCGCTCCCTCGGGCAGCGAGCCGGTGGGAGACCAGCTGACGACAGTTTGCGGTTGCGTTGTCGCGCTATAGGTCAAGGCCGTCGAGGCAACGAGCCCGGCGCGCGTCACCGCGGCGACCGCCGCGGTCTCGGTCAACCCGGACAGAGAAGGCACCGGGACCACCGGCGTCCCGAGGGACAGGACGACCATGACCGTCGATCCGGCGACGACATTCGCCCCGCCCCGAGGTGACTCGGAGATGACCTTCCCCGCACCTATCGCAGCATCGTGGCGTCGCGAGACGACGCGTAGCTTGAAGCCGGCTGCCGCCATTCTGTGGCGTGCGCTAGCGAGCGTCATATCGGTAACGGCAGGAACGTGCCGCCGAGTCACGAACAAGCCCGCCGCGCTCGCCGCCATGAGGGCCACGACACACGCGAGGCACGCGACAATAACGGCAACCAGGCTACGTCGCCGAAGCCCCGTGTGGTGGACGCGGCCGATCGCCCGTCGTGTTACCGGCGCGTCCCCCTGGGGCTCCCGGCGCGCTCCGATCGCCGTGTCTCGCACGGCCGGGGAGACGGCCGGCACCGGCGAGAGCACCTCGGGATCTCCCCACTGTTGCGTCGGCGCGCCTGCGGCCGACGACTGGCCGCTCCCTTGTCCCGACATCCCTCGCGGCGACACCTCACGCGCGAGGGGGAGTGGTTCGTGCGGTCCGAGCGCGCTATCCATCGCATCGAGACGTTCACCGAGCATCGCTGCGGTCATGCGATCGGCGGCACTCGGCTCTGCCGCTTCGGAAAGTACTGGGGCGAGCTCTCCGAGGGCCGGATG
>JAJZBS010000045.1 GCA_021851885.1 Actinomycetes bacterium
GCTCATAGAGCGACACTACCCCGTTTCGGCGCCCGCCGAAACGGATTACACGTATGTCTGACACGCAGTGAGACAGCATCTTGTCACGAGACACGCTCGCCGTGCGGCACCCTCGGCTGAAGCGCGTACAGGAGCAGTCGCATGCGGGTGTCGGGACTTGAGCGCGAAAGTGCACGAGGAGCGACGAGGCGGACGCAGGCGGGTGGACACGGACGGGAGCGGACAGTACGTCCGGCGAGATGCAGTGCAGCCGAGGACTGGCGGCTGAGCCCGCGCCACTGCGGACGTCCCCCTCCTCCCACCACGCGCGCGCGTGACCCCCCTCGATCGCGTGCGCGCGTAACCAGGTGCCCCCCGGGGGGCGTCTCGCTGGCCACCTGTGGATGTCCTTGCCTGTGGAACACGATGTGAGCGGGGCGCTGACGAAAAAAGTCTGCTTCGGGCACAAAAGCCCGGGACCAGGGACGATGGCCCTCAAGAAGCGCTCGGCAAGGCCTCGAAACGGCGTCAGGAAGCGCTCAGGAAGCGCTCAGATCCATGGGAAGGGTGGATGGATACCAGCGGCACCGCCCCGACGATCGCCCTGCTCCCCGGAGAGCGCCTGTCATCCGGGGCACCGTCACCCGGGGGGCACGCCCCCGCCGTCCACGGAGAGGAGACCACCAGATGGCTACACCAACCTCGACGCTTGCCGGCAAGCTGCTGCTGTCGGTCGAGGAGACCGCGATCCTCCTTGGCCAGACCCGCTCGACGCTCTACCGGGCGATCCACGCCGAGACGCTTCCGCTCCCGGTCCACCTCGTCGGCCGGCGCATGAAGATCCCTCGGGCGGCGGTCGACCGCCTCCTCGCCGGGCTGGGCCCCGCCGCGCCGGCTCCGGAGGCCATAGGGGCTCAGGCCTCGGCGGCTCCAGAAGGGCCCGGTTGCCTCGGTCGGTGTCCCCTCTGCGGACGCTCCACTTCGCCGCCGCCGGCGACGAGCCGACCGACGTGCTCAGCGGCGCGACGATCCTCCTCGGCAACGACGTCGGTGTAGTGACGCGCCATCTGCACCGTGGACCACCCGAGCCGGGCCTGCTTCTGCGCCTCCGAGACGACGGCATCGATGGTGGTCGCATGGAAGTGTCTGAGCGAGTGCAGGTGCACGTCCGTTGCCACGCGGGCACGACCCCGTACCCGCTCGAAGGCGCGGCTCAGGTGGTTCGGAGACGGCGGCTCCTGCCCACCCGGCTCCGTCGAGAACGCAAATGAGCTCTCGGCGAGGACCGACCCAAGGAGGCTCGCCAAGCGATCCTGGGATGCGCGCAGTGCAAGCAGCCTGTCCATCGTCCCTCGGTCGAGGGCGATCGTCCGCACGCTGGCCCGCGTCTTCGGCGACTTCACGCGGCAGCCTCCGTGCACCGTCACCACGCTCTCGTCCACACGGATCGTCCCCCGGCCGGCATCGACGTCGTCCCAGCGGATCGCACACACCTCACCCCGGCGCATGCCGGTCGCGACGATGACCTGGAGCATCGTGGCGATGCGGTCGTCGTAGCCGGTGGCAGCCCGCAACAGAGCGCGGACCTCCTCGACGGTCGCTGCCCGCACCGGCGTGGGCAGCTCTGCGAGCGTCCACGTCGGGAGCTCGGTGTCCGAGATCGGGTTCGGCAGATCCCCACCGCTCCACCGGCGGGCGAGGCGGCACGCCCGGTGGAGCATCGCCCGCGCCTGGCGGACACTCGCTTGGGAGAGACCCTGTGCCTTGAGGCCCCGCAAGTAGCCCTCGACGTCGAAGGGGCTGAGCGCGGCGATCCGCCGGGGACCGATCGAATCGCGAACGTGGTTCCTCCACAGGTCCTGGTAGCGCGCCGTCGTCGACGGCGACAGGTCCTCCCAGCCGTTCTCGCGCCAGCCCCTGATAGCGTCGTTGACCGTGGTGTCCAGGCCCCAGCGTGTCGCCGCCCCCTCCCGGAGTGCCCCGGGGACCGGCGCGCGCTCGCAGGCGGCCGCCAAGCGGACGAGTGCTCGCTCGGCCTCTCGCTTGGTCCCCTCGAAGGTCGCGTAGCGATGCCGGACATGACCGGACGCATCACGCCCGAGGTACACGCGCAGCTCCCACACACCCGGCCTCCTGGCTCGGATGCTTCCAGCCATCGCTGTCTCCTATGTTGGGTAGACTGTTGGGTTATAAGGTATCAGATCGCCGTGACAGGTCGAGGGATTTTGCGTATTGCCAGATAAACCGCATATTTAGAGCATCAGGCCCGGGTGGCGGAACGGCAGACGCGACGGACTCAAAATCCGTTGTCCGCAAGGGCGTGCGGGTTCGAATCCCGCCCCGGGCACATGGACACGAACGCGCGCGCAGATCGACTCGGTGACTGACCCCGAACCGCAATCGTCGTCCCGGCCCGAGGGTTCCGGCGAGGCGGGCAAACCCGGATTTACCGGCGCCTTCACGGACGACGCTCCCTGGACCGTCGATCCCGCAACCATGACCTGGCGTGCCGGCATCGACGACCTGCGGCGCCGGACGTCGCGCCGTGTTCCCCAACTCATCGCCCCCCGGCGGCTTCCTCCGGGACGCCGCGCGCTTGCCGTCGTCAGCCGCATCGTCCCGGCCGTCGCCGGTTGGTACTTCGTCGAGCGCCGGCGCGCGCCGGGAACGCCCCCGTCCCGAGAAGGCCTCTCGCGCCGCCTCCGGATCGCCTTCCAGGAGCTCGGGCCCACCTACATCAAGCTCGGCCAGATCATCTCGGCCGGCGAGGGAATTTTCCCGCCTGAGGTCGTGCGCGAGTTCCGATTACTGCGCGACCGCGTGCCGGCAGAACCCTTCCCCGCTGTCGCCCGTATCGTCGAAGAAGACCTTGGTCGCCCCATCGGCGACGTCTTCTCCTTCTTCGCGACGCACCCGATCGCGGCTGCCTCCATCGCCCAGGTGCATGCGGCCACTCTGCGCACCGGAGAGGAGGTCGTCGTCAAGGTCCAGCGGCCGGGCGTCGCGACGCTTGTGCGCCACGACATCGAGACGATGAGCTGGATCGCCCCCCACCTCGTCGGGAGGATCCCGATCGCCGCCTTGGCCAACCCGCCAGCCCTCGTCGAGCTCTTCGCCTCGACGATCGTCGAGGAGCTCGACTTCCGCCTCGAGGCCCAGAACATGCTCGACATCGCCGAGGTTCTCGCCGGCGCCGGCGCCTCGATGGGCAACGTGCGCCCGCTCATCGTCCCCCGCCCCCATCCCGAGCTCGTCACGCGACGCATCCTGGTCATGGAGCGCATCGACGGTCTCGCCTGGGATGACACCGACGCGATCCGCGCCGCGGGCATCGACACCGAAGCCGTCTTGAAGGCCGGCGTCATCGCCTTGATCGAGGGGGCAATGTTCCACGGCGTCTTCCACGGTGACCTGCACGGAGGGAACCTGGTCGTCCGGGCGAACGGCCAGGTCGCCCTGCTCGACTTCGGCATCACCGGCCGTCTCGACGAGCCCCACCGCCTCGCCTACCTGCGCCTCATGATGGCGGCGACGGTCAACGACATCCACGGGCAGGTCGAAGCCGTGCGCGACGCCGGCGCCCTTCCGGCCGGCGTCGACGTCGACGCCGTCATCGCCGATCTCGGCCTCGACCGCCCTCCCCTCGACCCGACGACGATGACCTCCGAGGAGATGACCTCCGAGCTGCGCGCCATCGGCAAGGCACTTCTCTCCTACGGCGCCCGCATGCCGAAAGAGCTCATGCTCATCATCAAGAACCTGCTCTTCCTCGACGCGTCCATCGCCGCGCTCGCCCCGGAAATAGACATCCTCGCCGAGGTCGCCGACATCGCCACCTACTTCACCCAGCACCACGGCGCGCGCATCGCCCGCGACGTCGGCAGGGACCCGCGCGAGGCCGCCCTCGACCTCCAGGGGGTGCGCGCCTCGCTCGGCATCGTGGACGAACGGGAAAGCCTGAGCTATAGGGAGCTGCTCGAACGCCGTGCCGTCATCCGCCGCCGCTTCGCCGAGGGGGCCCGGCGGCGTCACCGCCTGTTCGGCCGCCACTGACCGCGGCAGGGGATCCGGGAGCGTCCAACGCTCCACGCAACTCGGCGACGAAGGCCGCGGCGCCGTCTGGCCCGCCTCCGGCAAGCAGCCGGCGCACCAGCGCCGATCCGACCACCGCACCGTCGGCGACCCCGGCCACCTGCACGGCCTGCGCGGGCGTCGACACGCCGATACCGACGAGAACCGGAACCTCGGTGATGGCTTTGAGCCGCCGGGCGATGACCCCGGCGCTCGCCGCGAGGTCCTGGCGCTCACCGGTCACACCCATCAGCCCCACGCCGTAGACGAAGCCGCGCGCCCGCGCGCAGATGGCACGCATCCGATCGTCACCGGTTGTCGGAGCGGCGAGCAGGACCGTCGCGATGCCTGCTGTGTCGGCGGCGTCGGCCCACGGGCCCACCTCGTCCAGCGGAACGTCCGGGAGGATTGCTCCGGCGACGCCGGCATCTGCGAGCATGCCGGCAGCCCTCTCGAGGCCGGCGTGGAAGATGATGTTGTAGTAGGTCATCACGATCAGCGGGACGCCTGCGTCGAGCTTCGACAAAGCCGACAGCACCGACGCCGGCGTCGTCGCCCGCGCGAGTGCGACCGTCGCCGCGCGCTGGATGACGGGACCGTCGATCATCGGGTCCGAGAAGGGGATACCGACCTCGACTGCGTCGGCACCGGCCGCCGCGACCGCCTGGACGACGTCGGTCCAGTCGTCGGAGGTCCCCGCCATGACGTAGGGGATCAGGAGCTTGCGACCCGCGGCCCTATGCGCGCGCAAGCGCTCCTCTAGCGCCCCGGCCCCTGCGACGGGTCCTTCCGCAATGCTCACCCGCGCAGCTCCATCACTTGGGCGACGTCCTTGTCGCCCCGCCCCGACAAGGTGAGGAGGACCGTCGCGCCGCGGGCCACTTCCCCGCTGTCGGCCGCCCGGACCAACCACGCGAGCGCGTGGCTGGGCTCGAGGGCCGGGATAATCCCTTCGGTCGACGCCAGGAGGGCGAAGGCGTCCAGCACCTCGTCGTCGCTCGCCGACGTGTAGGCGACACGGCCGATCGACCCCAGGTAGGCATGCTCCGGGCCGATCCCCGGGTAGTCGAGCCCGGCCGATATCGAGTGTGCCTCGTTGATCTGGCCCTCCTCATCTTGGAGGAGCATGGATCGCATCCCGTGCAGGACGCCGTCACTCCCGTACGAAGCGGCGGCGCCGCCGGCGGCCTCGACACCGACAAGGCGAGCCGGGGTGTCCACGAAGCCGGCGAAGGTGCCAGCAGCGTTCGACCCGCCGCCGACACAGGCGACGACGACGTCCGGGTCCTTCCCGAGGATCTCGTGACACTGGGACCGGGCCTCCTCGCCGACAACCCGCTGCAGCTCGCGCACCATCCACGGATAGGGGTGTGGCCCCATCACCGAACCGAGGCAGTAGTGCGTGTCGGCCACGCTTGCCACCCAGTCCCGGAAGGCTTCGTTCACCGCATCCTTGAGGGTGCGCGAACCACTCGAGACGGTCCGTACCTCGGCCCCGAGTAGGCGCATGCGGAACACGTTCAGCTCCTGGCGGCGCGCGTCGACCTCGCCCATGTAGACCGTGCAGCGCAGGCCGAACAGCGCCGCCGCCGTCGCCGTCGCAACCCCGTGCTGGCCGGCGCCCGTCTCGGCGACCAGGCGGCTCTTGCCCATGCGCTGCGTCAAGAGAGCTTGACCGACGACGTTGTTCAGCTTGTGCGACCCGGTGTGCGCCAGGTCCTCTCGCTTGAGGAACAACCGGACGCCCAGGCGCTCCGACAGGCGCGTGCACTCCGTGACAGGTGTCGGGCGCCCGCCGTAGTCGCGCAGCACAGCTGCGTATCGCGCGCGGAAGGCCTCGTCCGCCCATGCCTCGACGAAGGCCGCCTCGAGCTCCGCGCAGGCAGGGACGAGCGACTCCGGCACGTAGCGCCCCCCGAAACGGCCGAAGCGGCCCAGGCCCTCAGGACGCTCCATCATCGACGGGCTCACCGCCGACCCTCCTCGATCTCCCAGTCGTAGATCCCCCCGCCGTCGCCGTCGGCTGCGTCATCGCCTCCGCCACCGGTGGGCAACGCGTCCTCTGCGGATCGGGCGGCGTGCATGAACGCCCGCAGTCGCGCGGGATCTTTTCGACCGGGGCTCGCTTCGACGCCGCTCACGACGTCGACCCCCCACGGGCGGAACCGGGCGATGGCCTCGGCCACGTTGGACGCGTCGAGCCCCCCCGAGACGAGGAGGTGCGCGTGGTCGACGACGCCCTCGACCAGACGCCAGTCGAACAGCTCCCCCGATCCCGGCGTCGGTGCGTCAACGAGAAGGACTTGAGCTCCGGAGCGGCCGACGGAGCGGATTTCGGGGTGGCCCGCAGGGAAGGCCCGGATTGTCAACGGGACGCGTTCTGCAACCCAGCGCGTTGCATCCAAGGACTCGTCACCGTGGAGCTGCGCGCCTCGCAGGCCGATCCCGTTCACGACTTCGACGACGTGGCCCGGCGTGTCGTTGCGGAAGACGCCGACTGTGACGATCTCACGGGGAAGGCGCTTGACGATATCGGCGACGAGAGAGGGCGTCACCTGGCGCGGCGACGGCGCGAACACGAAGCCCACGGCATCCGCCCCGAGAGCGACGGCGAGCAAGGCGTCCTCCTCGCTCGTCGTCCCGCAGATCTTCACGAACATCTCTCACGCCTTTCCCGAACGAGCGCTCATGGCCCGGACCGCCGCCGCCTGGTCGGGAGAACGCACGAGCGCTTCACCGACGAGGACAGCGTCGAAACCGGCCCGGGCGGCACGCTCCGCGTCCTCCGGCGAGCTGATGGCCGACTCGGCCACGAGCACCGCTCCCGGCGGGGCTTTGCCGGCGAGCGACGATGCAAGCTCCGGGTCGACCTCGAAGCTGTGCAGGTCCCGCTGGTTCACACCGACCATGGTCGCCCCGATGGCCGCCGCACGCTCCATCTCCTCGACGGTGTGCACCTCGACGAGCGCGTCCATGCCAAGACGGCGCGCGAGCGTAGCGAAGGCACCGAGCTCGGCGTCGTCCAACGCGGCGACGATGAGCAGGACGGCATCGGCCCCCATCAGCCGCGCGTCGATCACGTCGAGCTCGCTGACGAGGAAGTCCTTGCGCAACACCGGCAGGTTCGTCGCGGCTCGCGCTGCACGGAGGTCGTCAGGCGATCCCCCGAAGAAGACCTTGTCGGTGAGGACCGACAGGCCGACGGCTCCGCCGGCCTCGTACGCGGCCGCCGTCGCGGCCGGATCGAGCTGCGAAACGAGCACCCCACGAGAAGGCGACCGCCGCTTGATCTCGGCGATCACCCCGATGCCTCCCGCCTCCGACTCCTGCCGGTCGCGGATCGCGCGGGCGAACCCGCGTGGAGGGTCGTCGGCAACGGTCCGCTCGGCTGCGCCAAGAAGAGCGCCCTTGTCCCGCCGTTCTCCCCCGGCGCGCGCCCGGTGGAGGTCGAGGATGGCATCGAGATAGGCGGGCATGCCGCGACGAGCCTACCGGCCGTGGCAGTCTGTCCGGGTGGACACCGGCCAGGCAGAGGCCGTCCGGGCAGGCACCGACGCTGGCGTCATCGTCGTCATCGAGGATGACGCCGACATCGCCGACCTCGTCGCTTTGTCCCTGCGCCGGGAGGGCTTTCGTGTGCTCCAGGCCTCCGACGCCGTAACAGGTCTCGGCCTTATCGATCGGGAACGGCCACGCCTCGCCATCGTCGACATCGGCCTGCCCGGGCCGAGAGATGGCCTCGACGTCTGCCGTGACCTCCAAGCCCACGGCGCAGTTCCCGTCGTGTTGCTGACGGCGCGCGACGACGAGATCGACCGGGTCCTCGGGCTCGAGCTCGGAGCGGACGACTACGTGACGAAGCCCTTCTCGCCTCGAGAGCTGGTCGCGCGCGTCAAGGTGATCCTCCGCAGGAGCGAGAGACCGAGGCTCGTCGCCGCGCTTCACCGACTGGGCCGCCTCACCGTCGACGAGGGGCGCAGGGACGCGACCGTCGACGGCACCCCCGTTCCCTTGACGACCCGGGAGTTCGACCTGCTTGCCTACTTGGCCCACAACCGCGGTCTCGCTCTCTCGCGCCGGCAGATCCTGGACGGCGCCTGGGAGCCCGGGTGGTTCGGCGACGAACGCACCGTCGACGTTCACGTCCGTCAGCTCCGCCGCAAGCTCGGCGATGCGTTGGAGCTGCAGACCGTCTGGGGAGTCGGCTACCGCCTCGCGTGAGGCCGGTGCACTCCGGGTGACGAACGCCAGAGCTTCCGTGCGCCGCCGTCTCGTCATCTCCTTCGTCGGGCTCGTCGCAGGCGTCCTCGCCCTGACCGGCCTCGGCACCTTCGTCCTCACCGCCCGGGCGACCGCCGCCAGCGAGCAGCACGATCTGCGCACCGAGGCCGAAGCCCTCGCCCACCAAAGCGACCTCGTGACGCACCCGACGGTTCTTGCCATCTTGAAGAGCATCGGCCGCATCGAGGGTGCGACCATCCCCATCCTCACGCCCGACGGGGGCTTTCTCGGGAACCTCCCCGCCCACCTTGCGGTCACCGACCTCGACGTCGCGTCCCTCGAGGCCGGGCACGCCACCTCCGGGCACAAGGCCCGCTTGGTCTTCGCGGCCGTCCCCGTCACGCTTCCCGCGGCCCCCGGCTACCACTACGTCGTCGTCCTCACCCGGAACGCGCCACCTCCACCGGGCGCCGGCTACGTCTTTCTCGTCGCCGCCGCAGCTCTCGTCGCATCCGTCCTCCTCGCGACCTGGATCGCCGGGCGCTTCACCCGCCCGCTCGCCGCCGCGCTCAGCGCGACGCGCGGCATCGCCGAAGGCGACCTCGACTCTCGTGTCGATGTCGGCCCCCACGACGACCCCGAGATCCAGACGCTCGCGACGAGCATCAACACGATGGCGGCCAACCTTGCCGCAGCGCGCGTCGCAGAGCGCGAGTTCCTGCTGTCGATCTCTCACGAGTTGCGGACACCGCTCACTTCAATCCTCGGATACGCGGAGGCCGTTGCCGACGGGACGGCCGATGACGTCGCGCGCGCCGTCAAAGTCATCGGGGCGGAAGGGCGCCGTCTCAACAGGCTCGTCGACGACCTCCTCTCCCTCGCCCGCCTCGACGCCCGATCGTTCTCCTT
The DNA here is from genome assembly GCA_021851885.1 of Actinomycetes bacterium. Taxonomy (GTDB): domain Bacteria; phylum Actinomycetota; class Acidimicrobiia; order Acidimicrobiales; family JAMCQF01; genus JAJZBS01. Next base: position 9,181 of record JAJZBS010000045.1, read on the forward strand.
CGCCATCGGCCCGGTCGACGCCCGCTCCGCCGTCGCCGACGCGGCCACCGGCATGCGCCCGGCCATCGAAGGTGCCGGCCTGTCACTCGCCATCACCGGCACAGACGGTCCCCCGCTCCTCGCACGAGCCGACGCCGACCGCCTACGTCAGGTCATCACCAACCTCGTCGAGAACGCCTACAAGTTCGCCCGCACGTCCATTGCGATCGACGTCTCCAGCCCGCCGGGGACAGCCGGAGCGCGTATCACCGTCACCGACGACGGACCGGGCATCGCACAGCCGGCGATCGAGAAGGTCTTCGACCGCCGTTACAGCGACGACAGAGCCGTCGCGCGCAAGGCGGGATCGGGGCTCGGCCTTGCGATCGTCGCGGAGCTCGTCTCGGCGATGGGTGGCACCGTGCGCGCGGTGTCGCCGGTCACCGAGGCGGGGGGCACGAGCATGGTCGTCGACCTGGCGGGTGCTCCCTCTGCACGGGACGCCTGACACCCTCCGGGTGCAAGACCGCTCGTCAACGGGATCGGCCGGTCCTCGCAGGCATCACGGGATCAGGGGAAGGGTGCGCACCTCGGCTTCGCTGCCGGGCTCGGTCGCACCGGTGGGGCGGACGGTCACCGTGGCCGGTGGAGCGACGCTCCGGTGGACGTAGGCAAGGCCCACGCATGCGCCGAGGCGGATCGAGGTCGCGACGCTTGTCACCTCTCCCACCTGGCGATCGCCGAGGAAGATCCCGTCCGCGACCTCCGGCGCACGCGACCCGCGCGTGGCCGTCACGACAAGCCCCCGCAGGTGCCGCGCCACGTTCCCTCCCCGCGAGTCGATGCGTGCCACCAGCTCCTGGCCCGTATAGCAGCCCTTGGTGAACGAGACGGCAAGGTCGACCAGGCCCGCCTCGGCCGGGATCGTCCTGGCGTCGATCTCCGCTCCCATGCGAGCGATGCCGGCTTCGACCCGCCGCGCCTCGAAGGCGGCCGGCTCGACGCGGCCGGGGCCGACTGGGACGCGCGGCGCGGCACCGAGGATGTCCACTCCCTCCAAGCCAGGCCAGTCGTTGGCCACCACGAGATGGTCGACGAGCTCTCCGCCCTCGCCTGGTCGGGCCGGCGCCGTCTCCGCCGGGGGCCGGGCCCCCCCGTCTCCGCCGAGGCCCGCCGCCCTGTGGGCGCCCGTCCCGCGCAACGCGATACACCTCCACGAGCCGGGCGTGACGGCGACGACGTCGGCGCGCACCCGGATCTTGAACCGCAAGAGCCGCTCGATCACCGCAGGCCCGAAGCCGGCGTCGACGTCGACGACGAAGCGCTCTTCATCCAGGCGCACGACGCGGACAACCGCGTCCACCTTCCCTTGGGGCGACAGGAGCAGAGATGTGGCGGCGGCGCCCGTTGCGAGGGCGGCCACGTCCTGGCTGAGCTGGCCTTGGAGGTACGACTCCGCGTCCACCCCGCTGACGACGACGGCGTCACGTGCAAGCTCGATCCAACCGGGCTCTTCGTACAAGAGGCGAGGCGACAGATCTGCCTTCGCTGCTTGGGGACCCGACGACGTCACTGGGCGCGGCTGTCCTTGTTGGGACATGGTCACCGCCCCTCTTCGGCGGCAGCTCTCCGTTGCCTTGTCATCTCGCGCGCTGCGGGAACGGCACTGAGGATGGCAGCCGCCTTGTTGAGGCACTCGCGGTCCTCCTCATCCGGGTCGCTGTCTGCGACGATCCCGCCGCCTGCTTGCACTGATGCCCGGCCGTCGGGACCCACCACCATCGTCCGGATCGCGATCGCCGTGTCCAGGTTCCCCGAGAAGTCGATGTAGCCCACGATACCGCCGTAGGGGCCTCGCTTCGACGTCTCGAGCTCGTCGATGATCTCCATCGCGCGCACCTTCGGAGCGCCGGAGAGGGTGCCAGCGGGAAGCGTCGCGCGGAGCACATCAAGAGCGTCGAGCCCTTCGACCAGCGATCCAGACACCTGCGACGTGAGGTGCATCACGTGGCTGTAGCGCTCCACGGTCATGAGCTCGTCGACGGCAACCGTCCCGTAGCGCGCAACCCGGCCCACGTCGTTGCGAGCCAGGTCGACGAGCATCACGTGCTCTGCGACCTCTTTCGGGTGCGCCGCCAGCTCTTCGGCGAGGCGGCGGTCCTCCTCGTCGTCCAGGCCGCGCCGGCGCGTCCCTGCGATCGGCCGGGAGATCACGACGCCGTCGCGTAAGCGCACCATCGGCTCCGGGGACGAACCCACGATCGTGGTGCCGCACGCTTGCAGGAAGTACATGTACGGACTCGGGTTCGTGCAGCGCAGGACCCGGTAGACGTCGAGGGGATCCGCCTCGAGGGAGAAGTCGAATCGCTGCGAGACCACGATCTGGAACGCATCCCCGGCCCGTATGTACTCCTTCGCCTTCTCGACGCGTGCGAGGTGCTCATCCCGGTCAACGGCGCGCACCGCCTCGACCGGTTCCTTCGCCGCTCGCGGCAGCGCGAACAACGGCTCGGGCACGGCGGTCCCGAGGTCCTCGGCGAGGCCGTCGAGCCGTCGCAGCGCCTCGGCATGGGCTGCGTTCCTCCTCGCGGCCGACCAGGTCCGGTCGCAAACGACGTTGTCGACCAGGACGATGCGCTGGCGCCAATGGTCGAAGGCGACGAGCTGGCCGATGACGTTCATCACCGCGTCCGGCACGCCGAGGACGTCCGGGGGGACGTCGGGGAGCTTCTCGACCTCCCGCACGACGTCGTAGCCCATGTACCCGACCAGCCCGCTGTGCAGCGGCGGGAGATCTGGGAGCGTCGGAGCCCGGTAAGCGGCCAGGATCCTGCGGCATGTGTCGAGGATCCCCTTGCCTTGGGCACCGCCCTCGACGAGGTCGAGGGCCCTGTCCACCTCGATCTCGCCTCCGCGCGACGCGATCGTCGCGAGCGGCCTGCGACCGACGAAGGAGTACCTCCCCCAGCGCTCGCCCCCTTCGACGGACTCGAGCAGGAACCCGGGCTCGGACCGGACCGCGCGCAGGTACGCCGCGACCGGTGTCAGCGTGTCTGCCGCCAGCTCGCGCCAGACCGGGACGACGGTGAACTCGCCGGCGAGCGCCGCGAACTCTTCGCGCCCGACCTGGGAGGCGTCAGCTCCCGGCACCGCCGGCGACCCCGCCGAAGGCGCGAAAGAAACAACTGTGCTCGCCGGTGTGGCAGGCCCCGCGGCCTTCCTGCTCGACGATGACGAGAAGCGTGTCGCCGTCGCAGTCGTAGCGCATCTCCCGCACCCACTGCCGGTCGCCGGACGTCTCGCCCTTGCACCAATACTCCTGACGGCTCCTGCTCCAGAACCAGGTCCTGCCCGTCTCGAGCGTCTTGCGCACCGCCGTCTCGTTCATCCACGCGAGCATGAGGACGGCGCCGGTCCCCGCTTCCTGGACGATCGCCGGGACGAGGCCACGGGCGTCGTAGGTGACCGCCGACAGCTCTTCTTCCCGGACGGGGATCGGCGTCGCCACCGGGGGCGGCGATGCCGGGCTCGCCGAAGAGGCCCCTGCGGCCGTCACAGGTAGAGCCCCGTGCCGCTGTCGATCCGGTCGGAGGCCACTGCGTGGATGTCCCGCTCCCGCAGGATGAGGTAGTCCTCACCCTGGACCTCGACCTCGTAGCGGTCTTCGGGGTTGAACAGCACGTTGTCCCCTGCCTTGATCGACCGGACTTGGGGGCCGACCGCGACAACCTCCGCCCAGACCAGGCGTTTGGACACCTGCGCCGTGGCCGGGATGAGGATCCCCGATCGCGACCGGCGTTCACCCTCTGTCTGGGGGATCTGGACCAATACCCGGTCCAACAGCATGGTGATCGGCTGTTTCGCCGATACAGCACTCACGCAAGCACGGTACCACCGGCCTGCCGGCGCCCCGTCGCCCGGCATTTGGTCGCCGAGCTATCCGCGGGCCTGTTCTACCGGCTCCTGGGCGCCGGGCGCAGGCCGCACGGCCACGCCAAGCGCCGCGAGATGTTCCTTCGCCTCGGCCACGCTGTGACGACCGAAGTGAAAGATCGTCGCAGCCAGCACCGCGTCGGCTCCCCCGTCGACGACACCGGCGACCAGATGGTCGAGGTCCCCCACGCCACCGCTCGCGATCACCGGTACCGAGCACGCCTCGGTCACCGCTCGCAACAGCTCGATGTCGAAACCCGCACCGGTCCCGTCGGCGTCCATCGACGTCACCAGAAGCTCGCCTGCCCCGGTCGCAGCGCAGTGGGCCGCCCACGCAACGGCGTCCCTCCCCGTCGGGCGCCGCCCGCCGTGGGTGACGACCTCCCAGCTGAGCCGCTCCCCCGGCCCCCCTTCGCCGACCCTGCGCCGGGCGTCGATGGCGACAACGACGCACTGGGCCCCGAGCTCGGCGGCGAGCTCGCCGACGAGCTCGGGCCGTTCGACGGCTGCGGTGTTCACCGACACCTTGTCGGCACCGGCGCGCAGCAATCGCCGTGCGTCGTCGAGGTTGCGGATCCCGCCCCCGACCGTGAGGGGGATGAAGACCTGCTCGGCGGTGCGCCGCACGACCTCGACCATGGTGTCCCGCTCCTCCGACGAGGCCGTGATGTCGAGGAAGACGATCTCGTCGGCTCCTTCACTGTCGTAGCGAGCTGCGAGCTCCACGGGGTCGCCCGCATCGCGCAGCTCGACGAACTGGGTCCCTTTGACGACCCTCCCCCGGTCGACGTCCAGACAGGGGATCACACGGGCGGTGCGCACGCCGCGATCGCCTCCTTGACCCCGAGGGCCCCGTCTGCCAGAGCGCGGCCGACGATGACGCCGTCCAACCGCCGCCCACAGACCTCGACGGCGGCGAGGGCCGCCAGATCGGCACCGCTGCGCACACCGCCGGACGCCACGACCGGCAGGAGCGTTGTGGCAAGCACGTGCCGCAGCCCCGCGAGGTCCGGTCCCTCCATGGAGCCGTCGCGGGTGATGTCTGTCACGACGACCCCAGCAAGCGGCACTCCGGCGAAGCCGGCCAGCACTTCGTCGAGGGCGGCGCCGCTTGCCTCCTTCCAACCCCGGATGGCGAGCCGGCCTTTGCCGTCGTGGTCCAGGCCGATCGCGATCCTGCCGGGGTGGCGCTCGGCCATCTCGGCCACCATGGCAGGTGCATCGAGAACGGCCGTGCCGACCACGACGCGCGCAGCCCCCGCGGCGAGCAGGCCGGCCACCGCCGTCTCGTCCCGCAGGCCACCGCCGACCTGTACGGGCACGCCCGCGTCGGCGACGATCGCCTCGACGAGCTCGGCGTTGGCACCGAGCCCGGTACGCGCTGCGTCGAGGTCGACGACGTGCAGCCGCTCGGCCCCGGCGTCCACGAGGGAGCGCGCTGCGGCGACAGCGTCGCCGTAGGTCGTCTTCCGGTCAAAGTCGCCCTGGTAGAGGCGGACGGACGCCCCTCCCAAGATGTCGACTGCTGGGTACAGGTCCATGTTGTCGTGCCCGCGCCCTCAGCTCGCCCGAGGGACCGACGTCCCCTGCTCTTCGACGAGATCCCGGAAGTTCGCGAGCACGGCGAGCCCGGGGCGGCCGGACTTCTCCGGGTGGAACTGTGTCCCCCACACGACCCCGCGCTCGACCGCCGCGCACACTGTGCCTCCGTAGTCGCACACCGCGACCGTCTCGCCGGTGATCTCGGGTGCGAACGAGTGGACGAAGTACATCCAGGAACCCTCGGGGATCCCCGCGAGCATCCGCGACCGAGAGCCGCTCTCTTGCCCCGGTCCAGATCGTGCGACGAGCTTGTTCCACTGCATCTGCGGGTGCTTGACCCCCTCGGGCAGGGGAACGACTGTGGCGTCGATCACGCCGAGGCCCGCGGCGCCGGGGGTCTCGGCCGACGAGGTGCACAACATCTGCAATCCGACGCAGATCCCGAGGAAAGGGACTCCGGCATTGATCGCTCCCAAAGCGGCGTCGGCAAGCCCCGTCCGGCGCAAGGCCGCCATGCACGGCCCGAACGCCCCGACGCCCGGTAGGACGACACCGGCTGCACCGGCGACGTCGCGTGGGTCGGTTGCCAGACGGGCGTCGGCATCGACGTGCTGGAGGCCCTTCTCGGCGGAGCGGAGGTTCCCGATCCCGTAGTCGAGGACAACGATGCGTCCGCGGCCGTCTGGGCTCACAGCGTCCCTTTTGTGGACGGCACGCCGCCCCCCTCGCGCAGCTGGGCGTCCCGCAACGAGCGCGCCACCGACTTGAACGTCGCTTCGACGACATGGTGGACGTTGCGCCCGCTGCGCTTGCGCACATGGAGCGTCAGGCCCGCGGCAGACGTCACGGCACGCCAGAACTCCTCGGCGAGCTGGGGGTCGAAGGGGGGCGATCCCAGGGGGGGCGTATCAGGGGGAATCTCAACCTCGTAGTGGAGGAACGGCCGCCCGGACAGGTCCAACGCCACTTCGATCAGCGCTTCGTCGAGCGGGACGAGGGACCAACCGAAACGACGGATCCCCGCTTTGTCTCCGAGGGCTTCCGCCAGCACCTCCCCGATGACGATCCCGGTGTCTTCGACCGTGTGGTGCGCGTCCACCTCGATGTCGCCACGAGCCGCCACCGTCAGGTCCCATCCCGCGTGCCGGCCGAGCTGGCTCAACATATGGTCGAAGAACGGCAGTCCCGTCGACGCGGCGACGCTTCCCGCCCCGTCGAGATCGACGGAAACCTCGATCGACGTCTCCTTCGTCTGCCGAGACAGGGCGGCACGGCGATGGGCCGGAGCCGGGCTCGCCGGAGCGAAGCTCGCCGGAGCGGGGCTCGCCGGAGCCGATGAGCGACCCTGTTCTCCACTGGACACGTTCACTTTGTTACCTCTTTCAGCGCGGCGACAAAGGCGTCGTTCTCCTCCGGGGTCCCGACGGTGACGCGCAGGCAGCCTTCGAGCCGCGGCCGCGTCGAGACATCCCGCACCAGCACCGAGCGATCGACAAGACCCTGCCACACCTGGCCGGCGTCGCTCGTGCGCGGCCGGAAGAGGATGAAGTTGGCATCGGACGGCCACAAGTCAACCGCAAGGTCGCCGAGGGCCCCCATCAGCCGCTCGCGCTCGGCCACGATGGCAGCGACCCGCCTGTGCATGTCCGCCTGGTACGCGATGGCCACGCGCCCGGCGGCTTGCTTGAGAGCGTCGAGATGGTACGGGAGCGCGACCCGCTCCAGCGCCGCGACGATCTCGGGGGCGCCGACGAGGTAGCCAAGGCGGAGCGCTGCCATCGACCACGTCTTCGAGAAGGTCCTCAGCACGACCACGCGCTCTTCCCCGGGGAGAAGCTCCAGGGCCGTCTGCGGGGCGAACTGGCCGTAGGCCTCGTCGACGACGACGAGGCCCGGTGCCACAGATACCACTTCGGAGATCTCGTCGAGTGTGTCCGCCCGGCCTGTCGGGTTGTTCGGCGAGCAAAGGAACACGACGTCGGCAAGCGCGTCCGCCGCGACGCGTCTCACCTCACCAAGGTCCAGCTCGAAGCGGAGACCCCGCTCGCCCCTGACGACGGCCGTCCCGGTGATCCGGGCGATGTGCGCATGCAGCTCGTAGGTCGGATCGAAGACGACCGCGGTGCGACCGTGCCCTCCGTATGCGAGGAGGACGGACTGGATTACCTCGTTCGAGCCGTTGGCGCAGAAGATCTGGTCGGCACCGACACCGTGGAGGTCGCCAAGTGCCCGGCGCAACCCAGTCGCTTCACGATCGGGGTAGCGATGCGCGTCGAGGCTCGCCACGGCGGCGGCGAGCTCGTGCCGCCACCCGGCCGGTGGGGGCCACGGCGACTCGTTGACGTTGAGACGGACGGCGACGTCGACGAGCGGCGAGTGGTACCCGGCCATGAGCCGGACGTCGTCGCGGGGCTGAGGCATCGGCACCCCCGCAGCCCGGCGCTCCTCCGGGATCGGTCGATCGGACGGGTCAGAGCGCACCGAGGGACTCCCGGCGCAGCCGGATCGACGCGGCATGGGCGTCCAGGCCTTCGACCTCGGCGAGGGTCTCCACGGTCTTGGCCAGACCCGCCAGCCCCTCCCTGCCGGCCTCGACGACGTGGATGTGCTTCAAGAAGTCGTCGACACGCAATGCCTGGGCGAATCGCGCCGAGCCACCCGTCGGCAGGACGTGGTTCGGACCCGCCGCATAGTCGCCGAGTGTCGCCGGCGCGAAGGGTCCGCAGAACACCGCCCCGGCATTACGCACCTGGGGCACGAGCGCAGCGGGCTCTTCGACATGGAGCTCGAGATGCTCCGGCGCGATGGCGTTCGCCACCGCCATCGCGTCGCTCGGGCTGCCGACGAGGACGGTCCTGCTGCCGGTCGCCAGAGTCGCCTCGATCTCGCCACGCCGCACCGACGTCGCCACAAGGAGGGCCACTGCCGCTGCCACAGCTTCTGCCTGCGCCGGCTCCCAGGTGACGAGCCACGCCATGCCGTCCGGACCGTGCTCGGCTTGGACGAGAAGATCCGCCGCGACGAGTTGCGGATCGGCCGCGCCGTCGGCGACGACGACGACCTCGGAGGGCCCCGTGAACGCGGACGGGACCCCGACGAAGCCCGCCACCTGGCGCTTGGCTTCGGCGACGTAGCGGTTCCCCGGACCGACGATGACGTCGACTGCCCCGACAGACTCGGTGCCGAAGGCCATCGCGCCGATGGCCTGGACCCCACCGATGCGGTACACCTCGTCCACTCCAGCCAGGGCGGCCGCGGCGAGCGACGCGTCGTCGATCGATCCGTCCGGCCCCGGAGGCACGCACAGCACGATCTCGTCGACCCCGGCGACGCGCGCAGGGACGGCGGTCATGAGCACCGACGACGGGTAGCGAGCGCGTCCACCCGGGGCATAGCAGCCCGCCCGCGCCACGGGCCGGATGACCTCCCGCACCGAGATGCCGCCGTCCTCGAAGTGCGCAGCCGGGCTGCGCTCGATTGCGTGGTATGCCTCGATACGGCGGTGCGCCTCGACCAGCGCATCGCGCACATCTTCGGGTACGCGCCGGGGAGCCCCGGCAACGACGTCCGGGTCGACACGCAGCGTCGTGACCTCCACGCCGTCAAAGCGAGCCGTCAACTCCCGCACGGCGGCGTCGCCGCGCGCGCGCACCTCCTTGAGGAGGGATCGGACGGCTTCGTCGACACCAGCCACCCCGCCGTCGGCGCCACCTGCATCCCGACCGTCGCCGGGCACGCCGGGCCGGGGCAGCACGGAGCGCAGGTCCTGGTCGGGCAGCCCTTCACGCAGGTCGATCAACGAAAGCATGGAACCACGATGCTACCGGCCATCATGGGGCCATGACTCCGCCGCCCGATCTGTCCGCACGCATCCCGACCACGTTCGCCCCGGAGCTGTCGTCGCTCGCGAGCACACTCGACGACGTCGTGCATCGGGTGACGACCCTCGCCGAACAAGCCGGAGCATCTCATCTCGACGAGGTCTCGATCGAGCTGTTCCGGATCGAACGCAACCTCATCAGCGCTGCTCGCCGCCTCGACAAGCTCGCGCGCGACTGACGGAGCACGTATCGCAGCGCACCATGCGACCGGGCACACCCTCGTGCGCTCCACCGCCGGCCCGGCACGCGCCGGCGCGTGCGCCCGATCTACGACGGGCTCACGACGGTGCGTGGGGCCTACCCCAAAAAAAACCGACGGCGCCCCGAAGGGCGCCGTCGGAGAGCGGGTCGGGCGGCGGTTCCCGTACCCCGCTCATTACACGGAACCAGGTGGCGGGAACCGGTTCCGTGCGGTCATTTTAGCCACAACTGGCCCCGATGCGCACACATCGGGCCGTATTTCTAGTCGGTCCTCCCCCCACGGCCACCCCGGCCGACCGGCAGGGTGACCGAGGGACAGATGTCGGCGAGAACACACTCGGCGCAGCGGGGGACGCGCGCCCGGCAGACGGCCCTCCCGTGCAGGATAAGCCGCAAGCTGAACAGTCCCCATTGGTCGGCGGGGAGAAAGCCGCACAGGTCGGCCTCGATCACCTCAGGGTCCCCGGAGCTGGTCAGCCCAAGCCGGTTGCTCAATCGGGTGACGTGCGTGTCAACGGGCAGACCGGGCTCGCCGAAGGCCACGCTACGCACGACGTTCGCCGTCTTACGGCCGACGCCCGGCAGGGTCACGAGATCCTCCAACGCCCGGGGCACCTCGCCGCCGAAGCGCTCGGCGACCCCTGCGGCCATCCCCTTGAGGCTGCGGGCTTTCGCTCGGAAGAACCCGGTCGGCCTGATGAGCCCCTCAAGCGAGACGTCGTCGGCCCCTGCCAGCGCCTCCGCAGACGGGTAAGCGCTGAACAGAGCCGGGGTCACGCTGTTGACCCTCTCGTCCGTGCACTGAGCCGACAGGATCGTCGCGACGAGGAGCTCGAAGGCACCGTGATGATCCAGAGCGCACAACTGCGTTACCGCCCCGGGATAGGCCTCGGCAAGCAGGCCGGCAGATCGACGGGCCCGCCCAGACGGGCTCCGCGGTCGGGACGGGGTGCTCCGGCGGGATGGCGGGGGCGAAGGAGCCGGGCCCCCACTGGAAGGGCGACGTGCCGACGCTCCAGGGGCTGCCACGCCAGCGAAGGCTACAAGGTGCATCTGCGAGGATCGGCACGCTGCCCGGCTGTAGAGTTCCTGTCGTGGGAATAGGCGTCGAGACCACCACCCTGCCCGCCCCGCCGTCGCCGGTCGAGGCTCACGAAGCTCACCATCTCGGCCTGCAGGCCCAAGCACGGCCCGGCGGGCCGATCACCCCTGCGATGGCCGACGCCTGCGTCTGGGACGACGCCATGGTCGCCGCATCGTCTGCCCCCACCCGCGACGTCGCCTTCGTCACGATCGGCGGCGGCATGGGCTCGTTCGCCGTCGCCGACATGCTGCGTATCGCCGGCGCGCCCGCATCTGACATCGAGGTGATCGGCCCGTTCAAGGAGCCGTACGGCTGCCTCAAGCTCCTTCTGGACAACTCCCAGGTGCCCGAGAGCGAGCGGATCCGTTCGGGGTCGTCCGACCGGATGGACAATGTCTGGGGATGGCCCGGCTACTCGCTCGAAGAGGCCGTTGCCGAGCACAACCCGGCTGGCATCTGGCACTCCGTCACCGAGCCGGTCCTCTCCGAGTACATGACGCCGCGCGGGACCCAGGTGTACCGCGCCGTCGACCGCGAGGCCGCCCGGATCTCGTGGGCCGACATGTTCACGGTCGGGCGCGTGCCGTTCATCCGCAAGCGGCGTGAAGGCGGCTACTTCGTCGTCGTCGTCCCGCCCGGTGACGCGACCCTTGCTGCCGCCGAGATCCGCCGGGCGCGCTACGTCCACCTGTCCGTCGGCTTCTCCGCCGCGCACGCGCTGGAAGATCTGGCCAACTACTCCGACCCGTCGGCGGGCCCCCCCCACGCGGTCAACGTCTACGAGCCGCACGAGCACGTGTACCAAGCCCTGGCCGACACACCGGGCTCCCTCCTGTTGCGGGGCGCGGCCAGCTCCTCCTTGCAGGTCATCCAGCGCGTGGCCCGGGATCGGCGCGAGCGTGGCGCCCAGACCGAGCTGTACCAGCTCTTCCGCAACTACGTTCCGCACTCCGCCGGTCGCCCCTGGTGGCGCCTGCCGGGTGGTGGTGGCTTCTCCTACCAGGCCTTCACGTTCGCCAAAGGTTCCTATGGTGGACAGCTCCAGCGCCGCTACCGTTCCCTCGCCTCGGACGAGGAGCGGGCGAGGTTCGTGACGACGCTCGCAAACACCGCGGTGCCACCGCGCAGCCTGTGGAAACGTGACATCTCCCGCGCTCGGAAGGAGGGCTGGTACCACGTCATCCAGGGAAGTGCGGGGGGGCTCACCCCCCTCCCTGACGGTCGCGTCCGGGCGACGATCGCCTGTGACGACGGATCCACGCAGACTCTGGACGTCGACTACGTCGTGGACGCAACCGGCGCCGAGCACGCCACCTTCGACCACGAGATCCTCACCGATCTCGTGACGTGCTCGGGGGCAGAGATCAACGCCATCGAGAAGCTCGCCATCAACCCTGCCTTCGAGGTGGGCGGCACCCGGAACACGTTCTCCGACGGCAGCGGAGGCCGCCTGTACGCCACCGGAGTCGCCGTGCTCGGCAACCCGTACGTCGTTCCCATGTACTCCTTCTGGGCCCTCCAATACAGCGCGTGGAAGACCTCCGAAGACCTGGCTCGCCAAGGTTTCTGCGCGCACATGGGCCCGGTGCGCTCGACGACCGGATGGTTGCGGCGCATGAGCCACCGCCCGCCCCGATCGCTCCGCTGAACCGCTCCTACCGCATCGCGGCTCTCGCGCGCCTTTCCGAACAGGACCGCCGCGACATCGGCGAGCTCACCGAGGCGGCTGCGACCCACGACGGCCACCGCCCTCTCGGCGAGGAGCGCTGGACGCACAGTTTCACCATGCGCGACCGCCGCCTTTCGCCGGTGGTCGGCCAAGCCTGCACCTACGTCACGGCACGAACGAGGCAGGGTTGGGATGACCCGCCGGGGCGGAGGCCCTCC
>JAJZBS010000046.1 GCA_021851885.1 Actinomycetes bacterium
CCCTCTCAGCGGCCGGGATGCTCCTGTCGATCTGTCTCGTCGCCGGCAGCTTCCTGGTCCCGTGGCGCCGACGACGTCGAGGCCCCACTGCTCTAGCGGCGCCCGCCGGCCCACCACCTGGCGGCCCGAACAATGGCGGCCCGCACCTCGACAACCCGCACAGCAGCGGCCCGCACCTCGATGGCGACGCCCTCGTGGCAGGCATGCCGACGGTCGCAGCGCTCTGGGCCACCCCATCCGTCGTGCGCGCGCCCCATGGTGGACCCCACCGGTCTCGGCACGAGACCATCTCCGTCGCGGCACGCTCCCTCTTTGCCGCCCTGGCCGCCGGCGCGCTGGCCGCGGCAGTCGCCCGGCCCGTCGACGGGATCGTCGTCGCGGTCGCGGCGCTCCTCGCCGCAACCACACGCTGGCTGCGGCTGCTGATGCGGGTTGCGACCGCCGCGGTCGTCGGGGCCAGCGGCGTCGACGTCGTGGTGCGCCAGGCGATCCACCACTTCCCCGCCGGCAGTACCTGGGCACCCCAGTTCGAGACGGCGTCGGCGCTCGCCTTGCTGGGCATCCTGCTTCTCGCAGCAGACGCCCTTCTCGAGATCGCCCTGCGCTCCGGAACGCAACCAGGCGCCGGCGTGATCAGGACCTCGGCGGGCCTTTCGGGGCCAAGTCCGGAACCGGGCGCAGGGCCCCGTAGGACTTCCCGTTTTTCTGGGCGGCTTCGTCAGCGAGGACGGCGAACGTCGCATGAGCGGTCGCCTCCCAGGTGAAGTCCTGGGCGAACGATAGAGCGCCCGCCCCGAGGCGTGCCCGGAGCTTCGGATCGCTCACGACCGCGTGCATCGCGTCGACGAGGCCGTCCATGTCCTCGGCGAGGAACCCGGTTTGCCCGTGCACGACGGCGTCACGATGGCCGACGGTGCGCGTCACGACGGCCGGCGTTCCGCACGCCGCGGCCTCCGTCAGGGTCATTCCCCACCCTTCGCGCGCCGAGGTCGACGCGACGAGCCACGCACGCCGGTAGGCGGCAAGCAGTGTCGCGTCGTCGACGCGCCCGGCAAGGCGCAGCCACGACCCGGCTCCATGCCGAGCGATCCGCGTCTCGAGGTCACGGCGCAAGTAGCCCTCGCCGATGATCATCGCCTCGAGGCTGGGGTGGCGCAGCCGGAGAACGACGAGGGCTTCAATCAGATCCTCGAACCGTTTCACGGGGACGAGGCGCCCGACGGCGACGACAAGGGGATGCAGGGATCGGTGCCCGCCCGGCGAGAATGCTCCCTCGATCCCCGGGGGGACCACCGTCACGTTCTGCTCGGGGATCCCGAGCATCTCGACGATCTCGCTGCGCGAGGAGTCCGACAGTGTCACGACGCGGGTCCGCCTGTACAACGGGGGGGCGAGCTTGCGTTCCATCAACTTGCCGACGCCGGCGAGCGGCTTGGGGAGGACCATGTCCCACATCTCGCCGTGGACATGGTGCAAGAAGACCACGCGAGGGCCACGGTGCCACAACGGCGAGAGGAAAGGCATCCCATTCCAGATCTCGACGAGACCATCCCACGACCCGGAGCGGCCGGACTTGGCCGAGAGGATCGTCCTCGGGAACGCGAGGTAACGGCCGGACTTCCTCACGACGCTGTAGCCCGAGCGCGTCGCCTGGGCCGGCAGGCCGTCCGCTCTCGACGTCCGGACGCTCACATCGACGCCGGCGGCGGCCCACAGCTCGGCGACCCGGTGCGCGTGGAGCTCTGAGCCTCCGGCCTCGGGATCGTCGAGGTCGCGCCAGGCCACGATGTGGACACGGCGGAGGCCCGTCCTCTCCGCTAGGGCGGCGATGTCGGAAATGCCTGTCTGCCCCCGGCCCGTGGGGTTCCACGCGGGCGATCCCGGGATCGTCCCGGCGCGAGCCGACGGGCCCGGCTGCTCACTTTCGACTTGGGTCACCGCTCCCACACTCCCCGGATCGCCGGGCGCCGCGACCTCGCTTCGAGCTCGCGCCGACGACACCGGATTCCTGCACAGAAAGGTAGCAGCCTACGCCGTCTCGGGCCTGCGGAGGACGGCCGCGGCGAACAGAACGGCCAACACAACGGCAAGGCCAACTTGGACCTCAAGGTCGACCCGGGCTGTTGCGGCAATGGCGCCCCCGGCGCGAGCGGCCAGCCACGACCCGATGCCCGCGGCGATGACGAGAGTCCCGACGACCCACCGCCAGCCCGCTCCGAGCAAGTAGTTCGTGAGCACGACCGTCACTGCAAAGCAGACCATCGCGATCACGAGGGTCCCGAAAGAGCCCGCAGCGCCGGCGAGGCGCGGTCCGAAGACGACGTCGAGCGTCTGCCTGGGCACCGCGAGAGCCAGCAGCAGCAGGCCTCCCGCCGGCACCGACAGCAGGGTGAGGGTGGTCACAAGCGGTCGCAAGGCATGGCCTCCCCGCCGGTGGCGGATGGCGGCCTCTGGCAGCAGGTAGAGCGACAGCGCGACTGCGGCGAACGCAAGCGACTTCGCCGCGACCGAGATGGCCGCATAGGTCCCGGTGTTCTGTGGCGCCTCGCGCCCGAGCACGACGACGTCGAAGTTCTGGAGCACGGCGAGCAGGGCGAGGGCGCTCAGGGCCGAGGCCACGTCCCCGGCGAGGTGGCGGCGGGTCGGCAGGTCAACCGGGGGCCCTGGGGCGATGGGCTGGCTCGCCGTGCGGTAGACGGCGTAGCGGGCGTGGAGCACAGCCGCGACCTCGGCGACGAGGACACCCCCCGCTGCGCCGGCGACGCCGAAGCCGGCAGCAGCAAGCCCGATCACGGCAATGGTCTTCGTTATCCCCTCGACGAGCAGGTTGCCGGCGAGCAGCGGGTAGGAACGGCGGGCCTGGATGAGCCCACGGTCGACCGAGAGCACGCCCCAGGCCGCCCCCGCCGCGACCATCACGACCAGGCTGGCACTGCCCGGGAGCGACAGCTGCTTGGCGGCCCAGGCCTGGACCGCGGCCGTTGCGATCACCCCGGCGGTGACGACAACGAGCAGGCGAACGTACCAGCGGTTCACCCACGGCACGACGAGTTCGTCGAGGCCGGCCGACTCCCAGGCCGCCACCCTCCGGATGACGCCCACCTGGATTGCCGAGCCCGGCATCGACAGGACGAGGAAGACGGCGATCAGTTCGACGAATGCGCCATAGCCACGTGTCGTGAGCGATCGCGCGACGACGAGGGTGACGCCGACGTTCGCCAAGGTCGCGATCGCCGATGCGACCGCCACCGGTCCGGCGTGGCGCAGAGCGCGCGCGACCAGAGGCCGATCAGCTGCATCGCGTTGGAGCGCTGGCACGCCTCAGTCGCTTGGAGGCGTGCTCACGCGCGCCGCGGCAGCACCGGGGCGTCTCTCCCGGTACGCCCCCATCCCTCTCCCGCCTCTTCGTGGTACTCCTCTTCAACGTTCACGGCCCAGATGTCGTGGTGTGCACCGAGGATGTTCTCGACGGTCAGGATCGCCGTGAACATCGAATGGTCCTGGTTGTTGTACTTGTGCATGCCGTTCCGCCCGACCGGATGCACGTTCGGGACATTCGCGGCGATCCACTTGGCCATGGTCTCCACCGCGTCCTTGTAGCCCTCGTCGTAGACGGGATAGGCCTTCGGCATGCGCACGACGTAGCCACTTTCGACGTCGCCGGGATCCACGAGGCCGAGAACGGCGAGCTCCTTCTTTCCGCACTCGATCAGGTCCTCGTCGGAGGAGTTCCAGACGTCGTCCCCCTCGAAGACGAAGTACTCGAGACCGAGGCAGGTCGACCCGTCTTTGACTAGGTACGGCGACCACGATCCGAAGTTCTGGATGCGCCCGACCCGGACACCCGGTTCGTGAACGTAGATCCAGTTGTCGGGAAAGCCGCGGCCACCGCGCACCACAAGGGCCACGGTGAGGAAGTCGCGGTAGGCCAACTTCCCCGCCGCATCGAGCACCTCCTCGGGAGGCTGCGGATCCATCGAACGTACGAGAGAGCTGAAGGGCATCGACGAGATCACGTGGCTTGCTTCGATCCGCTCCTTGCCACCTCCGCTCTCCACGACGACCGCCACAGCGCCGTGCTCGTCCCGCTCGATGGCGCACGCACGCGTCGACATCCGCACCTGCGCCCCTGCGGCGCTCACGAGATCGTGGCACTTCTCCCACATCATCCCCGGGCCGAATCGCGGGTACTGGAACTCCTCGATCAGGCTCGTCACGACCTGACCGCGCTTCCGTCGCCGACCGACCATACGGGTGCGCATCGGCTCGTAGACCGCCTTGAACAACGACATCCCCTTGATCCGCTGGGCACCCCAGTCGGCAGAGAGCTCCGACGCCGGGACGCCCCAGACCTTCTCGTTGTAGGTCTTGAAGAAGTGGTGGTACAGGCGCCAGCCGTAGTTCGCCACGATGTAGCCCTCGAGGGTGCTCTGGTCGCGGGGCGGTCGCACCCGGGCAGCCAGGTAGGAGATCGTGCAACGCATCGCCTCGAAGGCGCCCAGGTTGCGCAGCGCGTTCAGGGGGCGGATCGGATAGTCGTAGTAGCGGCCCCGGTAGTAGATGCGCGACAGGCGCGGGCGCAGCAGGAAGTCGTCCTCGGGCAGGATCTCGTGCCAGAGCTTCTCGACCTCTTGGACCTTCGTGAAGAAGCGGTGTCCGCCGATGTCGAAACGCCAGCCGTCACGCTCGACGGTCCGGCTGATCCCACCGACCACCGTGTCCTCCTCGACGACGACGACCGGAACGTTGTTCTTGACGAGCTGGTAGGCAGCGGTGAGGCCTGCGGGCCCTGCACCGATCACCACGACCGGTCGCTCGGCGGTAGGAGCCTGCGGCATGGCGCGAAGGATAGTGGCACCGTCGAGGGCTTGCGGACCTGCCCTCGTCACGCCCCCGTCACGGTACGTAGATATTCAAGAAGGCGAGCGTGCAGTAGCCGGCCATAGCGATCGCCAGGCCCGCGTAGACGGCCGGCTCCACCCATTTGCGCTTCCCCAGGAGCGTCGCGCCGGCAATGGCCAAGGGGAATGCCGTGAGCAGGTACCGCTCGAAGGAGTCGAGATTCGCTCCCGACAGGGCGACGGCGATGACTGCGGTCGCGAACAGGGAGTAGGAGGCGGGAAGGCGCCGCCAGCACACGACGCACAAGGCGACCGCGACCACGGCCCAGACGAGGTGGAGCCCCGTCCCGACGTGGTGGAAGGAGACGAGGTCGCCGACGTCCCGTGCCAAGGTCGCGAACGGGTCCGCAAATCCCCCACGCCGTGCCGCCGACGTCTGGATGGACAGCGGCGTGAACAGGCCCCCGTAGCGCCACGCGACCCAGAGCAGGTAGCTCCCCCCTCCGGCGAGCGGCGCGAGGGTCGCAACAATCGGACCGGCGTTGCTTCGCCACGGCGCCAAGGCGGGTCCCGCCGCCACGGCCGGGGTGCGCACGGCCGGGAACCCTGCGGGGGCGGCGACGGAGTCCCCTGCTCCGGCACCCGGCTCGCGCCCGAGGAGCCCGGCCTTTCTCGCCCGTATCTCCCGCCAAGCCTCGACCGCCACGCCGAGCGACAGGAGGACGCCCTGGGGACGCGCAAGGCCGGCCATGAACCCGAGCACAGCAGCTACCCACCAGTGCTGCGTGCCGTGCCCCTGTTGCCGCTTCGGGCGCACGGCGAGGAAGACCCCGGCGGCGAGGGCAAGGAACAGGGGTTCTGCGTACCCCATGGCAAGGACGAACGCAGCCGGCGACAGGGAGAGGAGCCACGTTGCGCGCCGCCCGGTCGGGCCGTCGCCCAGCTCTCTCCAGGCAAGGCGTGCAACGAGGATCCCCGCCACGAGAGCGGCCGCATTGGCGACGACGAGCAAGCCGTCTCCCGGCCCGATGCCGAGGAGGCCCCCGACGACCCACGCCGCCATGGGGGTGAGCGGGAAGAAGCGCAGCGATGCATGCCCCACGCCCGCGTAGCCGTGAGCGGCGATGGCGCTGTACCAGCTGGCGTCCCAACCCAGGAGTCCCTGGGCCAGGCGGTCCTGAGTTGTGAAGGCTCCGGAGCCCCCGGCCGCCGCGAGCGTGTGGTGCAGGTGCCCGGAGAGCCCATGTGCCACGAGAAAGGCCAGGCTGACGACGGCGCGGGCCCCCAGCCACGATGCAACCGCCGGCACGGCGACGCGGCCCATCCGCACGAGGCGGTCCGACCGCAAGAGGCCGCCCGACCGCCCGCGCCTTGCGGTGCTCACCGCCGGACGAGAGGCGTGAAGCGCCACAGGTACATCGGCTCGTAGTACCTCGCCGGGTGGGCGTTCACAACCTGGACGGCCCGGAAGGCCCGGTCGGCCTGCAGGTCCGCCGTGATCTGCTCGCAGTCGCTCCCGTAGGTCGCGTACCCAGGGGCCCAGACCATCCAGATCGTGTGCGCGCCTGCGGCTTGGCGCTCAAGGAGGTGGACAAAGCTCGCCACGCTCGCAGCCTCGTTCACCTTGGCGTAGTCGATCCAGTCCACGATCTGGGGCGGTGTTCGCCGGGGGAAGGTGATCTGGTCGACGCTTTGGGGAAGCAAGCGCGACGTCGACGGCCCGAGCTGGTCGGGGCAGTAGGCGACGACGTCGCCCGCCTGCACGTGGGCCCTGATCGCCGCCGCGACCTGCCCGGACTGGGTCCTGTTCGTCGTGATGTTCGGTATCGCGCCGGCCAACCCGAAAAGGACCATCGCGGCCAGGACGCTCCGCCGCAGGGTGTCGGAGCGCAGCGACCGTGTGCCCCAGGCCACGAGCAGGACGATGGGGACGAACACGACGGAGGTGTAACGGGACGAGAAGGCGCTGTGGCTCACGTACCCGGCCGCGATCGCGACGAAAAGGGTGCCGAACCCGATGATCGCCAGCGGCCGGGCGGCGGGACGAGTCTTCAGGTCAAGCTCGATCCTGCGATCGTCAATCGCGGCGCCGAACACCCCGATCAGGGCGAGGGTGAAGAATGCCAACGCAAGTGCACGACCCTGGGTCGTCCCTCCCCCCGCGAACTTCGCGACGGCGTGGACCATCGCACTGAAGTTGGCGGGGGTGGCCCACGGCGTCCCGGTATGGCGCGCCTGGAAGAGGAATGCCGGCACCCACGGGAGGAAGGTCAGCGATCCGACGACGATTGACCCGATAGCAACAACCGTCGCCCGGCGTGCGTCCCCCTTCGCGTGCCAGGCGCGCCAGCACAGCCACAGCCCGGTGACCGCAACCAGGTAGAAGGACCAGTAGTGGCTGTACAGGAGCAGGCCGGTCACGACCCCCAGGCCGATCACCGCCACGGGGCGCGGCTTGGCGAGAACGCTCAACAGGGCCAGCAGCCCGACGGCGGTCAAGAACGTCACCAGGGCGTACATGCGCGCTTCGGTGGCGTAGTAGACGGCGAACGGCGACGTCGCGACGATCATGACGGCGGCCCACCCGACCCGCGCTCCCCCAAGGCGGCGCCCGCCAAGCCAGACGAGCGGAAGCGTCGCGACACTGAACAGCCCCGACAGAGACCGCACTGCGAGATTGCCGGTGCCGAACGCGGCCATCCAGTAGTGCAGCAGGACGTAGAAGAGCGGAGGTGCCCCGTCCTGGCGAAGGGCGTGGGGGATCTGGCCGACCGCGAGGCGGGAGATGTTGACGGTCTGCGCTTCGTCGAGCCACAGGTTGGAGCGCGTCCAGAACCGGAGCACGATCGCCGCCACGATGACAGATGCGGCGAGCACCGCCAGCCACAGGGGGACGTCGCGCCTTCCGATCGGCGACTTCGGCGCCGTGGTCGGATCGGCGCTGGAAGTCCCGATCCCCGGCGAGCCTGGCCCCCCGGCCGGTCGCGGCGCCTCGGTCGTCAGGGAGGTCACGGCGGCGCATACTACCGAGCGAAGGTCGTTTGCACCCACCACCCGCCACCGCGCGCCTATCATCGCGGCCCGACGACCCAGCCGGGCGACGAGACAGCAGTGTGATCGGGCCCGACCGAGGGCCACGCCACACGATCAACCAGCAAGACGGGGGTGCCGATGCCCGGACGACCGGACACAGGATCACGCGAGACGGACGTTCCCAGTTCGATGGACAGGAGGCGCTTCCTCACCGGAGCCATGCGCTCGGCCGCCGGGGCAGCGCTCCTCGGGGGGGGCGCCTCGGCCCTGCTGGACGCGTGTGGCAGCGGGGGCTCGGGAGGCTCCGGCACGACGAAGGTCACCTTCAACCCGCAATCGGGCATCTCCCAGGCAACGCCGCGGCGCGGAGGCAGCATCACGGTCGGCATGAACTCCGAGGTGACCGACCTCCTTCCATCTGCGTCGCACTACGATAATACTGGTTACACCTATGCCTCGACGATCTTCGACACCTTGGCGTATATGGGGACCGACAAGAAGCCCCACCCCTACTTGGCCGAGTCGATCACACCCAACGCCGACTACAGCACTTGGACCATCACCCTGCGCCCGGGGGTCAAGTTCCACGATGGCACCCCACTCGACGCCACGGCCTTGAAGGCGAACATCGACAACGTCTCCCAGAACGGCATCACCTCCCTGGCTCTCCAGCCGGTTGCCTCCACGACGATCGTGGGCCCGATGGCCGTGCGCGTGAACCTCAAGCAGCCGGTCGTTTCCTTCGCGGCAGCACTCACGACCCAGGTGGGCTTCGTCGTGAGCCCCGCCTACATCGAGGCACACAAGAAGAACCCGAACGCGACGCCCGTCGGGACCGGACCGTTCATCTTCAAAGAGCACGTCGAGAATGTCCGCTTCGTGGCCACTCGCAATCCCGACTACTGGCGCAAGGGGCTGCCCTACCTCGATCAGATCACCTATACGCCCATCATCAACGAGCAGTCCCGCCTGGACTCGCTCAGGGCCGGAAGCGTCGACATGATGGTCTCCATCGACCCGAACTCGGCGGTGACGCTTGCCAAGGCCTCCGGCTTCCAGGTCGTCCTCGACCGGGGGTACTCCGACGCCGAGCCCAGCCAGGACTTCATCCTGCTCAACTGTGCCGTCTCCCCCACCGACGACCTCCGGGTACGCCAGGCGATGGCATACGCGATGAACACCAAGCAGATCATCCAGGACTTCGGTGCCGGTCTTTCCGTCGAGTCCGACGGGCTGTTCCCGAAGGGCTCTCCGTACTACGCGCCGTCGCACTACCCGCAGTTCGACCCCGCCAAGGCGAAGAGCCTCGTCAAGGAGTACTCCGCCCAGCACGGGGCCCCCACCGTCGAGCTCGTCACGGTCCCCGACCCGCGCCTGCAGGAGGCGACCACGCTCATCGCCGCGCAGTGGGGCAGTGCAGGCATCAAGACGACGACGAACACCGTCGACCAGACGACCCTCGTCGACAACGCCATCACCGGCAAGTTCCAGGCGGCCACCTGGGAGTTGTTCAGCAACCCCGACCCGGACCTCAACTACATCTGGTGGAGCCCGACGACGGCGGCGCCCGTTGGCCAAGTCGCTCTCAACTTTTCCCGGAACAAGGACCCGCTGATCGAAAAGGCCCTCCAGATTGGCCGGACCAACCCCGACCCCGCGGTGCGCGCCAAGGCGTACCAGGACGTCAACGATCGCCTGTCCATCGACCTCCCCTACCTGTGGATCGAGCTCACGATCTGGGTCCTGGGTGCTGATCCCCGCGTCCAGAACTTCAACAACGTGACACTCCCGAGCGGTGCGGAGGCCCAGCCGTTCCACGACGGCCAGATCCTCCCGGGTCAAATCTGGGTCACCGGCTAGGCAAAGCCGGCAAGGGGGACCTGAGTGAGGCTTCGCCGCGAGGACCAACTGTGAATCGATTGCGCTACGTCGCGACGCGCCTTGGCCAGCTCGTCATCGTGCTGCTCTTGGTGAGCTTCCTCACCTTCCTCCTCGTGCACCTGCTTCCCGGTGACCCGGTCACGACGATCCTCGGCCCGGCAGGGACAGCCCAGACGCGAGCCCTCCTGCGCGCCCAGCTCGGCCTCGACCACTCCATCCCCGTCGGCTACGCCATCTGGCTCTGGCACGCCCTCCAGGGGAACCTGGGCCAGTCGTACCTGTCCCACCAAACTGTGGCAAGCGCTATCAGCCAGGCGTTGCCGATCGACATCGAGCTCGTCATCATCTCCCAGGTTCTCGCCCTGGCCATCGCCATCCCGCTCGCCATGATCGCCGCGCGCCGTCCCGGCGGTTGGCTTGACCAGGTCGGCTCGTCTGTGTCTTTCGGGATGCTGGCGATCCCCGCCTTCGTCACGGGCGTCATCCTCCAGCAGCTCTTCGCCGTCCATTACCACGTCTTTCCCGCGACGGGTTGGACGTCGCTGACGTCCAACTTCGTCCAGAACGTCCGGGACGCGGCTCTCCCGTCGATCACCGTCGCGCTGGCATCCGTTGCGGGTTACATGCGCCTGCTGCGTGCCGAGATGATCAACACGCTCCAGGAGGACTTCATCACCATGGCCCGATCGAAGGGCCTGTCGACTCCGCGCATCCTGATGCGGCACGCCTTCCGGCCGTCGACGTTCCCCCTGCTGACCGCGGCCGGCCTCAGCATCGCCGCGGTTGTGTCCAGTGACTTCGTGGTCGAGTACATCTTCCAGGCACCCGGCCTCGGGTACCAGGCGATCAACGCCATCTATGCGCGCGACTACTTGATCCTCCAGGGTGACGTCCTCGTCATCGCCGTCCTGTTCGTCGTCTCGCTGTTCGTCGTCAACATGCTCTACGCCGTCGTCGACCCGAGGACTCGCCGTGCCGCCGTCACCTGACGCCGACGCCGCTGCATTGCCCGCCGCCGGCGCACGACTCGCGGTGGCGGCCTCCATGTCCGTCCCCGCCTCTTCGGCCTCCAAGCGCAAGCTCGGCGTCGTCTTCTGGATCGCGGTCGCCTGGATCTGCCTTGTCGTCGTGATGGCGGTCTTCGCCGGGCTGCTGCCGATCGACGGGCCCGACAACCTCAGCTACCTCTCGAAGTTGGGCTCGAGCTTCTCCCACCCCTTCGGGACCGACGAGCTCGGGAGGGACCTCTTCTCCCGCGTCATCTTCGGATCGCGTGTCTCCCTTGAAGTTGGCTTCGGCTCCATCTTCCTCGGCCTTGTCGCCGGTGGCTTCGCTGGTCTCATCGCCGGCTACATGCGCGGCATCTTCGACGCCGTCACCAGCGCCGTCGCCAACGTGATCCTCTCGTTCCCCGCCCTTCTCCTGCTCATCACCGTCGCCGCCTTCTGGGGTCGTGCGTGGTGGAAGATCACTCTCATCATCGCCATCATCGCCACCGCCCCGCTGTTCTACGTCGTACGCTCAAGCACGATCTCCTTCGCCGGACGGGACTTCGTTCTCGCCGCGCGGACGATGGGTGCAAGCCGTTGGCGCATCGTGACTCGGGAGATCCTCCCGAACGTCATGCCTGCCGCCATCTCCTTTGGGCTCATCGGCGTCGCCATCGCCATCGTCGCCGAGGGCACTCTCTCGTTCCTCGGGCTGTCGGTTGCGGCCCCAACGCCGTCGTGGGGCAACATCATCGCCGAAGGGCAGTCCTCGACGGCTGCGAGCGACCCATGGATCTGGATCTGGCCGACTCTCATCATGTTCATGACGCTGCTCGCCCTCAATATCGCAGGCGACCGGCTCCAGCGCTTCTTCGACGTCCGGGAGGGCCGGCTGTGAGCCTGCTGCACAAGGCCGGCCGCCTTGCATTTCCCGACGTTGAGGCCCCCGGTGCCCCGCCTCTTCTCGAAGTCGACGACCTCCACACCTCGTTCCGGACCCCGCTGGGCCTCGTGCGCGCGGTCGACGGTGTGAGCTTTACCCTGCAGCGCGGCCGCACCATGGGCCTCGTCGGCGAGTCCGGCTCCGGCAAGACGGTCCTGTCCCGGTCCATCATGGGCCTGCTGCCGCGCGCGAACCTGGAACGATCCGGGCGCGTCCTGTTCTCCGGTCACGACATCACTGCGATGCGCCCGCGCGAGCTACGCCAGGTGTGGGGTGCCCACATCGCCATGGTCTTCCAGGACCCGATGACGGCCCTCAACCCCGTCGTACGCATCGGCCGCCAGATCACCGAGCACCTCCGCCTCCACCTCTCCATGAGCCGCTCCGAGGCCCGGGAGACCGCCATCGCCCTTCTCAACTCCGTCGGGATCCCCGAGCCACGGGCCCGCCTGCGCTCTTATCCCTTCCAGCTCTCCGGCGGTATGCGCCAGCGGGTCATGATCGCCATCGCCCTCGCCTGCGGACCGAAGCTGCTGCTGGCCGACGAGCCGACGACCGGCCTTGACGTGACCATCCAGGCCCAGATCCTCGACCTTCTCGCCGCCCAGCAGGCCGAACGGTACATGGCGATGATCCTCGTCACCCATGACCTCGGCGTCGTGGCCGGCCGCGCCGACGACGTCGTCGTCATGTACGCCGGAAAGATCGTCGAGATGGGACCGACGAATGCGCTGTTCTCCGACGTCAAGATGCCGTACACCGAAGCTCTCCTCGCGTCGATCCCCCGCCTGACCGATCCGGTGCACACCCGCCTATCAGCCATCGAAGGCCGCCCGCCGGACCTCGTCTCGCCGCCGCACGGATGCCGCTTCGCGCCTCGCTGTCGATACGTCCAGGCGCGCTGCACCGAGGAGGAGCCCCCTCTCGTCGAAGGCGACACCCCTGGGCATCTCTTCGCCTGCTGGTTCCCCGTCGGCAGCATCACGACACGAGGACCCCGCCCCACCACGGCGGCACAGAGCGGACCGTCTTCGTGACAGTCAGCGATCCGGCGACTGCGCCTCAAAGCGCTGCCACTGCCGCGCCCCGACCGGGTCCGGGTGGGATCGCAGCGGCCCCCCTGCCCCCCGGACTGTTCCACGACGGCGCCGTCTTGACCGTCGAGCATCTGGTCGTCGAGTTCCCCGCCCCGCGGGGGCGGCGCGTCCACGCCGTGTCCGACGTGAGCTTCGACGTCCGTGACGGCGAGACCCTGGGCCTCGTCGGGGAATCCGGGTGCGGCAAGTCGACGACCGGACGGGCCATCATCCGCGTCGACCGCCCCACGTCGGGTCGCGTCGTGTTCGACGGCACGGAGCTCACCGCCCTCGGCCCCGAGGCACTGCGCCGGGCGCGTACGCGCATCCAGTTGATCTTCCAAGACCCGATCTCCTCGCTCAACCCGCGCCGGCGGGTCCGCGACATCGTCGCCGAGCCGCTCGCCATCTGGCAGCGCGGCACGCCAGCAGAGCGCGAGCAACGCGTACGCGACGCCATCACGGCCGTTGGCCTCGACTACGACGCCGCCGCGGATCGCCGCCCCCACGAGTTCTCCGGTGGCCAATGCCAGAGGATCAGCATCGCCCGCGCCCTCATGCTCGATCCGAAGGTCGTCATCTGCGACGAACCCGTTTCCGCCCTCGACGTCTCGGTTCAAGCGCAGATCCTCAACCTCCTCGAGGACATGAAGGCTCGCTACGGCCTCACCCTCCTGTTCATCGCCCACGATCTCGCCGTCGTCCGCAACATCAGTGATCGAGTCGCCGTCATGTACCTGGGGCGTCTCTGCGAGCTCGGCCCCTCCGATGACGTCTACGCGCGGCCCGCACATCCCTACACCGTCGCACTCCTCGCGTCCATCCCCGAGCCGGACCCCGCCGCTGCGCGCAATGTGACGCCGATTGCCGGAGACATACCCTCGCCCATCGACCCTCCGTCGGGCTGCCGCTTCCGCACGCGCTGCCCCTTCGCCCAGCAACGCTGCACCGACGAGGTGCCGCCCCTGACCGCCATCGGGCCGGAGCGCTTCGTGGCGTGCCACTTCCCCCTTGCCACGAGCGGGCCACGAAGCTCGGCGGGCTCTGCGGGCTCGTCGCCGGAACCTGCGCCCCCGATCCAGGTGGACACCCCACCAACCGCACCGTGACGAACGGCTGGTTGCCGGCAACCAGCCCGGGCCCCGATCGTCCGCCCTCGCCCTACCGTGCCGCCGTCGAGCAATCGATCACCTGCGAGCTGTCGACGCTGACCCGAAGGGGTGCACCGGTGACAACGCCGTTGACGCCGTACCCGGCAAGAGACGGCGACCGGCTCGACGTGAGCACCGGGCTCACCTATCCCGGGAAGGCCGAGCGTGCCCGCCGCAATCCCAAGGTCGGGGTGGTCTTTTGTGACCCCGTCGGGCGTGCCGACGCAGATGCAACCGTCGTCGTCGTCCGGGGCCTCGCAACCGTGCGCGACGCGGACATCCAGGCGAACACCGACCGCTACGTCCGGGTGTCCGCCCAGAAGCTGCCCCAGGCGATGCGCGGCGTCCCCCGCCTCGTCCAGCGGACCCTCGCCTGGTACTTCGCCCGCATTTGGATCACCGTCACGCCCCTTGTGATCCTGTGGTGGCCCGGAGGTGACCTCACCGGTCCGCCCGAGACCTGGACCGCACCGCCCGGCACCGTCGCACCGCCGACCGATCCCGCCCCGGCCGGGGCTCCCCCGCCGCCGTGGAAGGCCGGCTCCCCCGACTGGCGGGCCCGGGCACGTTCCGCTGCGGCATGGCCCGGGGGCGCAGTGCTCACGACGGTCGACGACGACGGCTTTCCGCTGCCCGTCCCCTGCCTCGCCGCTTCCCTGGACGCCGGCGGCTTTGCCTTGACGCCGGCGACCGGCGCCCCGGTCGCGACAAGCGGGCCGGCATGTGTCACCTTCCAGGTCCACGATGCCGTCTTCACCGGCCAGCAGAACGCAGCCTTCGCGGGTGGCCTCCGTCCGGCGGCGCACGGCGTCCGCGTCGACGTCGACCACGTGATCGGCGACTGGAGCCTGGGCGGCGGACTTGTGCGCCGCGCCTTCAACGTGACAGCCACCCGCCGCCGGCTCCACCCCCGCCTCGTCTCCGAGGCGGCCCGGCGGAGCCAGTCGGTCCCGAAGATCAGATTTCCGGCGCGCCCTCAGCGTCAGGGGTGACGTCCCCGCCCACGGGAGCGGCTTCGGCGGACGACGCCTCACCAGGAGCGGTTTCGGCGGACGACGACTCACCGGGAGCGGCTTCGGCGGACGACGACTCACCGGGAGCGGCTTCGGCGGACGACGCCTCACCGGGAGCGGCTTCGGCGGACGACGCCTCACCGGGTGCGGCGGCCCCCGCCTCGTCTCCTGCGCCTGCGGCGAACTCCGCCCAGGCGGCCTGGGCTTCCGTCTCCGGCGTGAAGTCCGACGCGCTGTAGTCGAAGGGACCGATGTAGTTCCCCTGCTCGTCGTAGGCGTGCTCGCCGAACGCCTCGCGATACTCCTCGGCAACCTCGCCACCTTCGGCCGCTTGCTTGATGGAGAGGCTGATACGCCGCCGCTGCAGGTCGATGTCGATGATCTTGACCCAGAGCTCCTCACCGGAGGAGACGACCTGCTCCGGATGGTCAACGCGGTGCGCAGCCATCTCCGAGATGTGCGTCAGGCCCTCGATCCCGTCACCAACCTGGATGAAGGCGCCGAAGGGCACGAGCTTGGTGACCCGGCCGTAGACGAGCTCGCCCACCTTGTGGGCCTCGGCAAATTCGTGCCACGGATCGGACTGTGTCGCTTTGAGGGAGAGGCTGATCCTCTCCTTGGAAAGGTCGACGTCGAGCACTTCCACCTCGACCTCGTCCCCGACGGCGACAACGGCCGACGGGTGGTCGACATGCTTCCACGAGAGCTCCGAGACGTGGACAAGGCCATCCATTCCCCCGAGATCGACGAAGGCACCGAAGTTGACGACCGACGAGACGACGCCCTTCCGGCGCTCGCCCGGCTTCAAGTTCTCGAGGAAGGCGCCGCGCTGTTCCTTCTGGGCCTCTTCGAGCCAGGCGCGTCGCGACAAAACGACGTTGTTGCGGCTCTTGTCGAGCTCGATGATCTTCGCTTCGATGACCCGGCCGATGAAAGGCTGCAGCTCACGGACACGCCGGAGGTCGACAAGCGACGCCGGCAAGAAGCCCCGCAGGCCGATGTCGACGATGAGACCACCTTTGACGACCTCGATGACCGGTCCTTTGACCACGCCGCCGGCGTTCTTGATCTGCTCGATCGTCCCCCACGCACGCTCGTACTGCGCACGCTTCTTCGACAGGATCAGGCGGCCTTCCTTGTCCTCCTTTTGCAGCACGACGGCTTCGACACGCTCGCCGAGCGTGACGACATCGGAGGGGTTGATGTCGTGACGGATCGACAGTTCACGGACGGGGATGACGCCTTCGGACTTGAAGCCGATGTCGAGCAGCACCTCGTCCCTGTCGACCTTGACGATCATGCCCTCGACGATGTCCCCGTCGTCGAACTCGACGATCGTCCTGTCGATCGCGTCACCGAGGGACTCCGTGCCGAGGTCATCGTCGACGATGGTTCGGGGGTGGTACACCCCCTGCTCATCAAAGGCCCCCATGGGCAACGCCGGTGGCGCGTCCATCACGCCGACCACGCCGTGTGATCCACCGGATCCGGCGGCTGGGGAGCCCGGGGTGGCGACGGAGGTCGGGGGTGTGACTGATGCCGGGTCGCTCGCGGCGGCGCTCGTGTCGGACATCGACAATCGCTTTCTCTGGTTGACATGGTGGGTACCGCCGTGCGCTCGGCGCCTCTCACGCGGCGAGCGCCCTTAGAAGAATGGCGGCGCAAAACTTCTAGTCTAGCCCTTCGCCGCTGCCCAGGTCTTACCCCAGGAAAGGTCGACCGCGAGCGGCACGGCGAGGTCGTAGGCGCCCTCCATGCACGAGCGAACCATGTCGCCCGCCGCGTCGTGCTCGGAGGCCGGCACCTCGACCAGGACCTCGTCGTGGACCTGGAGGACGATCCGGCTCGCCAGTCCCGCGCGCTCCAGCCCCCCGTCGAGGCGGACGAGGGCCACTTTGAAGATGTCGGCGGCAAGCCCCTGGGTCGCGGCGTTCATCGCCTGGCGCTCGGCAGCCTGGCGCAGGTGCGGATTGGGCGAGGCCAGCTCGGGCAAGGGGCGCTGGCGGCCGAAGGGGGTGACGGTGAAACCGCTCGAGCGGGCTTCCCGCACGGTTTGGTCCTGGTACTCCCGCAAGGCCGGGAATGCGGCAAAGTACTCGGACAGGATCGACGCCGCCTCGTCGACGGGAATGGACAGGCGCTGCGACAGCCCGTAGGCCTCCATGCCGTACGCCAAGCCGTACGAGACGACCTTCGCCCTCTCGCGCTGGGCCGGGGTCACCTCCTCGGCGCCGACGCCGAAGACACGCGCCGCGATCTGGCGGTGCACGTCACGGCCCGAGGTGAAAGCCTCGATGAGGCCTGCGTCCCCGGCGAGGTGCGCGATGACCCGCAGCTCGATCTGGTTGTAGTCGGCCACGCAGAGCTCCGCCCCGTCGGCGGGAACGAAGACTTCCCGGAAGCGCTTCCCCTCTGCGGTGCGCGTCGGGATGTTGTGCAAGTTGGGCCGGTCTGACGAGAGGCGACCGGTGCGCGCAACGGTCTGGTTGAACGTCGCGTGGATCCGCCCGTCGGCGGCAACCTCGGCGAGCAAGCTCTCCCCGTAGGTCGAACGCAGCTTCTCGACCTCTCGGTAGTGCAGCAGGGAGCTGACGATCGGGTGCTCCCCGCGGAGCTTCTCGAGGGTGGCGGCGTCAGTGGAATATCCCGTCTTCGTCTTGCGCTGCGGTGTCAGCTTGAGCTTGTCGTAGAGGATCGTCCGCAACTGCGGCGTCGAGTTGACCTTGAACTTCTCGCCGGCGAGCTCCCAGATCTCGTCCTCGCAGCGGCGCACCTCGGCTGCAAGGTCCGTCGCCAGCGCCGCCAGGCGCCCGGAGTCGACCCGGATGCCGAGGACCTCCATGCGGGCGAGCACCCGCACGAGAGGGCGCTCGACCTCGTCGTAGAGATCGGCCATGCCGCGCGCCGCCAGTTCGGCGGAAAGACGCGGGCCAAGCGCGGCGATGGCAGTGACCTCCCAAGCCGCCTCTGCACGTTCGGCATCGCTCGGCCTGCCCTCGAACGCCAAGGTGCCGGGCGCCGCCGGTTCGCCCGCATCCCCCGTTCCCCCAGCCCCCATCTCGAGGAAACGGGCTGTCAGCGCGCGCAGGCTCTGCGCCCCGTTCGCCGGGTCGAGCAGATAGGCGGCGACCGCCGTGTCGATCTCGGCGTCGCCGACGGGCACGCCGAGGCCGGCGAGCGATCGCATGAGGTCCTTCGCCTGGTGGGCACGGATCGGGGCCCCACCGGGCCCGAGGAGGCCGCCAAGCGCGCCGCGCACGGCCGCGTCCTCCAGCAGAGGGGGCGTCAGGATGAGCGGACGGGGCTGGGCTTTGCCACGACGTGGTGACACTGTCGGAGCCGTGCCGCCGGCGGGGACTGTTCCCACCGGAGCCAGGGCGAGGGCGACAAGCTCGCTGCGGGCCGGCTCCCCGCCCCACACCCCCGCGCAGACGACCGGGTTGCCCGTGGCGCCCAGCGCGTCCAGAAGACCTGCCGCCTCTTCGGGCGTCGATGGCTTCTCCAGGATCGCCGGGGCGGCGGCGCCTGTGGTCGCAGCCGCTCCGGGCGGCGGCGAGCCGCCGTCTTCGCCGGAAGCGACCGCCGTGCGCGCCGCACGCAGCCGCTCGTAGGTGGTCCGCATCTCGAGGAAGCCGAAGATCCGCTCGGCCTCTGTAGTGTCGAAGGTCCCCAGCGCCAGGCTTGCCGGCAGCAATGCGGGTTCAAGGTCGCGGACGAGAGGCATGACCTGGGCGTTACTCCGCACCTGGGCTTCGGCCGCGGCCAGGTTGCGCCGCTGGGCCGGCGGGAGCTCGTCGAGGTGCGCGTAGACGCCGTCGAGGTCCCCGTAGGCGGCGAGCAGCTTGGCGGCCGTCTTCTCACCGATGCCCGGGACCCCGGGCAAGTTGTCGGACGGATCGCCGCGCAGTGACGCGTAGGCGACGTACTTCTCCGGCGGCACGCCCGTGCGCTCGGCGATCCCGGCCGCGTCGTAGAGGACGTAGTCGGTCACACCCCGCCGGTTGTAGAGGACCCGCACGTGGGGGTCCTCGACGAGCTGAAAGCAGTCTCTGTCACCGGTGACGACGACAGCGTCGTCACCTGCGTCGCGCACCCGCGTCGCAATCGTCGCGAGGATGTCGTCCGCCTCGTAGCCGGCGATCTCCACGACGGGGATGCCGAGTGCCTCGCAGACTTTGCGCACCAGGTCGAACTGCTCGACGAGCTCCTGGGGCGTCTCCGCCCTCCCAGCCTTGTAGGTCGCGACGATGGCGTCGCGAAACGTCGGCTCGGGTAGGTCGAAGGCGACGACGACCCCGTCTGGATGGTGGTCCTTGAGCAGGACGGTGATCATCGAGGCAAAACCATGGACAGCGCCGGTCGCCTGCCCGAAGCTCGTGCGCAGGTCGCTTTCGCGCATGGCGAAGTAGGCGCGATAGATGAGCGAGCTGCCGTCGAGGAGGAAGTACGAGGCCATCGAGCGCAGCGGCCGTGCCGCTACGGCTCCACGGTGCCGGCGACGACCTCGGCGGCGACATCCTGCATCCGGCGGCGCGCGTCCATCGCACGGTGCTGGATGAAAGCGAACGCCTCCGCCTCGCGCATGCCGTAGCGGTCCATGAGGATCCCCTTCGCCCGGTCGACGACGGTGCGTGTCTCCAGGCGATCCTCCAGCAGGCGGTTCTGCTCGCTCAACTGCGCGTTGTCTCCTTGCAGGGCGCGCAGCTCGGTGAAGCGGGCCAAGGCGACCTCGATCGCCGGGATGAGCTCGTCCCTCTGGAACGGCTTGACCAGGTAGGCCAGCGCCCCGGCGTCGCGGGCCTCGTCGACGAGGTCCCGTTGGCTGAAGGCCGTCAGGATGAGAGTCCCGACGTCGCCGAGCTGGGCGATGGCCCGCGCGGCGCTCAGGCCGTCCATGACCGGCATCTTGACGTCCAAGATCGCCAGGTCCGGCCGCAGGTTCTTCGCCAGCTCCACGGCCTCGTCGCCCTGCCCGCACTCGCCGACGACGTCGTACCCTTCGCCTTCGAGGATCTCCCGCAAGTCGAGGCGCACGATCGCCTCGTCCTCTGCGACGATCACCCGCACGCGCGGCACCCGCTCGACGAGCTTGCCCTCGGCGGCCGCGGCCGCTGCCGCTGCTTGGGAGTGCACGTCTTCCGAAGCCACCACGTCAGCTCACCCGGCTCGGCAGGCGGTGCAGCAGGTCGTCCCGACGCCGCTCGAGCTCGGCAATCGTCTCTGCGGTAGCCCCGCGGTTCCGCAGGGCGGCGTCGCGGTGCCTGCTCGTCTCGGTCCACTCCCGCTCGGACATGGGCGTCTCGGCCACCAGCGCGCGGATGCGCGCGTCATCGGCCTCGTCGTTGATCTGGCCGAGCTGTTCGTCGATCACGGCGAGCTCGGCCCGCGCACGCACGAGCCGGCCCTGCACCTCCCGCAGGCGGTGCTCGATCACGGATCGGAACATGGCAGCGAGTCTACGTCCCCCTCCCCGGCCTGCCGGCCTCGATCGCCCACGACCAGATCGTCCGCGCCTTGTCCCCGCTCCCCGCCCGCAGCTCCCAGGGCACATCCAAGCCCCGACCAGGGCCGGCCGGCACGGCGAAGGTGCCCGTCTCGGCGTCCAGCGGGCCGATGTCGCCCCCGGCTCCTTTGACGAAGTAACGGTCGCCGGCAGCCAGATCGCCGGCGAGGGTGAAGGCCGGGTGCCCGCCAAGCGCCAGGTTCTGCGCACGCCCCACCGCCGACTCGTACATCCCGCCGACATAGGCGCCAATCCCGGCAGCAGCGCAGAGGCCGGCCGCGCGGCGCGCTTCGGCCAGGCCGCCCAGGCGCCCCGCCTTGATCACCGCCACGTCGCATGCGTCCTTGTCCGTTGCGAGTGCGAGGCTGTCCAGGGAGTCGAGTGACTCGTCGAGGGCGACCGGCGAGCCGAGCCTTGCGCGCAGGCGGGCGTGGCCATCGAGATCCCCCGGGCCGAGCGGCTGTTCGACGGCGGCAAGGCCGAGATCGTCCAGGGCCCCCAGGGCTTCTTCCTGGTCGGTCGGCGCAAGACCGGCGTAGGAGCCGTTCGCGTCGGCAACGAGCACAAGACCGGGGTGCACAGCCCGGACCACCTCCAGGGGCAGGCGGTCCCAACCCGGGGCGATCTTCACCTTGGCCCGCCGGTAGCCCTCGGCGACCGCGGCATCCACGGCCGCACGCAGGCGCTCCGGCGAGCGGTCCGCAGGGATGCCGAGGGCGACGCCGGCCGGCACGGGCTTCCCTGTCGCTCCGAGGTAACGCCACAGCGGCACCCCCGCCTCTGCCAGGCACGCGTCGAGCACTGCGTCGGCGACGGCAGCCTTCGCCATCGAGTTGCGCGCGACGCTCTCGGCGGCGGCTGCCACCTCCCCCGGCCCGACGGGTCCTTGCGCGGCGACGTCTGCCATCGTCGGGAGCAGCCTGCCGGCGAGGAGGGCCGCGGCACCTGCGCTCGTCTCCTCGGAGTAGAGCGGCTCCGGCAGAGCGACGCACTCCCCCCAGCCTTGTCTGCCGCCTTTGGTCGTGACCGACACGAGCAGCACCGGCCGTGCGTCCCATCGCGCCCGCGCGGTCTCGACGGGCTCGACAAGGCGCAGGTCGACTTCGATGAGCTCGATCCCGACGATCTCGACGGGGGGAAGTCCCGGACCGTCGGGCGTGGGTGGCGTGGGTGGCACGGGTGGCGTGGTTATCCGTGCCACCC
>JAJZBS010000047.1 GCA_021851885.1 Actinomycetes bacterium
TGTTCGCCCCCTCGGAGGACGCCACCGCCACGCTGGCCGCCGAGGGCTACCGGCCCGACCAGGTCCACCTGGCCGGCAACGTCATGGTCGACTCGCTGCTGGCCAACGTGGACCGGGCCCGGGAGCGGGACACGGCGGCCCGCTTCGGCCTCCGGCCGGGCGGCTACGGCCTGGTCACCCTGCACCGGCCGGCCAACGTCGACGACCCGGCCATGCTGGCCTCGCTGGTCGGGACCCTCGGCCAGGTGGCCCGGGACGTGCCCCTCCTCTTCCCCGTCCACCCCCGGACCCGTGCCCGCCTCGAGGCCACCACGGTGCCGGCCGGCCTCCTCCCGGTCGACCCCCAGGGCTACCTCGACTTCCTCTCCCTTGAGGCGGGGGCCGCACTGGTGCTGACCGACTCGGGAGGGATCCAGGAGGAGACGACCGCCCTCGGGGTGCCGTGCCTGACCCTGCGGGAGAACACCGAGCGCCCGGTCACCGTGACCGAGGGGACCAACCAGGTGGTCGGGCGGGACCGGGACCGCATCCTGGCCGCAGCGGGCGCCGTGCTGGCCGGCGGGGTGGCGCCCCGGTGCCCCGCCCTGTGGGACGGCCACGCCGGCCAGCGGATCGCCGCCGTCCTCACCGACCAGGTGCCGGTCCGCACCCTACGGCCCACCGACCTGCCACCGGAGGGGAGCTGACCGTGCGGATCCTCCTCGTCACCCACTACTTCCCCCCGGAGATCGGCGCCCCCCAGGCCCGCCTGTCGGAGATGGCACGCACGTGGGCCGAGGACGGCGACGAGGTCACCGTCCTCACCGGGATGCCCAACCACCCGACGGGGGTCATCCCCGACGCCTACCGGGGGGCGATCCGGCGGATCGAGCGGTCGGGCCCCTACCGGGTGGTGCGCACCTGGCTGTACGCCACCCCGAACGAGGGGTTCGTGAAGAAGACGCTGGGTCACCTGTCCTTCATGGTGACGAGCGTCCTCCTCGGGCTCCGCCCGTCGGGGCCGGCCGACGTGGTGGTCGTCTCCTCCCCCACCTTCTTCTCCATCTTCTCGGCGTGGGTGCTGGCCAAGGTGAAGCGGGCCCCGCTGGTGGTCGAGGTCCGTGACCTGTGGCCGGCCATCTTCGTCGAGCTGGGTGTGCTCACCGACCGGCGGGTCATCGCCGTCCTCGAGTGGCTGGAGCTGTGGGCCTACCGCCAAGCCGCCCTGGTGGTGGTGGTGAGCGAGGGGTTCCGCGACGATCTGGTCCGCCGGGGCGTGCCGGCCGGCAAGGTGGCCACCATCCGCAACGGGGCCGATGTCGAGCGCTTCACCCCCGGCGGCGACCCGGGGCCGGGGCGGGAGCGTCTCCGGGCCGAGCCGGGCGAGGTGGTCGCCCTCTACCTCGGCGCCCATGGCATCTCCCACGGTCTCGACACCGTGCTCGACGCGGCCGCCCTCCTGGCCGGCCAACCCGTCCGGGTGGCCCTGGTGGGCGAGGGAGCCGAGCGGGCCGCCCTGGTGGCCAGGATGGAGCGGGAGCGGCTGGCCAACGTGACCATGCTCCCCGGGGTCCCCCGCGACGAGGTCCCCGAGCTGCTGGCCGCGGCAGACATCGCCCTCGTCCCCCTGCGCGACGTCCCCCTCTTCGCCACCTTCATCCCCTCCAAGATCTTCGAGTACCTGGCGTCGGGCACCCCCGTGATCGGAGCGGTGCGGGGCGAGCCGGCCACCATCCTCGAGGAGGCGGGCCAGCTGGTGGTCGAGCCGGGCGATCCCCAGGCCCTGGCCAAGGCGGTCTCGGAACTGGCCGCCGACCCCCGGGTCCGTGGCACGATGGGGGCCGACGGGCGGCGAACGGTGACGGAACAGTTCGATCGGCGGGCCCTGGCACGGCGCTACCGGTCCCTGCTCGCTCCCCTGGCACGACGGAACGGGACGAGGCGATGAAGCAGCTGGTGCAGTCGGTGAAGTCGGGCGCACTGCGGCTGGTCGAGGTTCCCGCCCCTTCCATCGGCCCGACCGAGGTGCTGGTCATCACCGGGTGCTCGCTGGTCTCGTCGGGAACCGAGCGGGCCGTGCGCGACCTGGCCTCGGCCGGCCTGCTGTCCAAGGCACGGGCCCGTCCCGACCTGGTCCGCCAGGTCCTCCGCAAGGCCCGGACCGACGGGCTGCGGCAGACGGCCACCGCGGTGCGCACCCGCCTCGACGACGAGATGCCCCTCGGGTACTCGGCGGCCGGCACCGTCCTCGAGGTGGGTGAGGCCGTCGCCGGCGTCCGGCCCGGCGACCGGGTGGCCACCGGCGGGGCCGGTCATGCCGAGCTCCAGGTGGTGGCCGGCCTGCTGGCCGTGCCCGTGCCCGACACCGTGCCCGACGCCGATGCCGCCTTCGCCACCGTGGGCGCCATCGCCCTCCACGGGCTACGGCTGGCCGAGGTCGGGCCCGGCGCCCGGGTGGTGGTCATCGGGCTGGGCCTGGTCGGCCAGCTGGCCGCACGCCTGGCCCGGGCGGCCGGGTGCGAGGTGGCCGGGATCGACGTCGACGCCTGGGCCGTCGAGCGGGCCGCCGCCACCAGTTGCGACCTGGCCCTGGTCGAGGCGGGCGACGACACCACGGCGGCCATCGACGCCTGGACGGGCGGGGCCGGTGCCGACGCCGTGCTCGTCACCGCCGCCACCCGGTCGTCGGACCCCATGCGCCGGGCCCCGGCGCTGGCCCGGGACCGGGCCACCGTCGTCCTCGTCGGCGACGTGGGGCTCGAGCTCGACCGCCGCCCCCTCTACGAGAAGGAGCTCACCGTCCGGGTTGCCCGCTCGTACGGGCCCGGCCGCTACGAGCGCACCTACGAGGAGTGGGCCGTCGACTACCCGGCCGGCCAGGTGCGTTGGACGGAGGGCCGCAACCTGGCCGCCGTCGTCGGGCTCCTGGCCCGGGGCCGGCTGGAGGTGGCCGACCTGGTCACCCACCGGTTCCCCTTCACCCGGGCCCTCGACGCGTACGACCTCCTGGGCGCCCCGGAGCACTCGCTCGGGATCGAGCTCGACTACGAACCGTCCCGGGTCGACCGGGCGGCGCCGGTGGTCGTCCACCCGGC
This sequence comes from Actinomycetes bacterium, assembly GCA_021851885.1. Classification (GTDB taxonomy): domain Bacteria; phylum Actinomycetota; class Acidimicrobiia; order Acidimicrobiales; family JAMCQF01; genus JAJZBS01. Next base: position 3,075 of record JAJZBS010000047.1, read on the forward strand.
AACGAGGACGGGTGGCGGCACGGGCGTCGGGCTGGTGGGGGCCGGCGCCTTCGCCCGGGCGGTGCTGGTGCCGGCCCTGACCGGCGCCGGGTTCGACCGCCTGGTGGCGGTGGCGTCCGCCTCGGGCCTCAGCGCGGTGCGCCTGGCCGAGCGGGCCGGATTCGAGCGGGCGGTGGCCACCGCGGACGAGGTCATCGACGATCCCGAGGTGGACGTGGTGGTGGTGGCCACCCGCCACGACACCCACGCCGCGCTGGTCACCCGTGCCCTCGAGGCGGGCAAGCACGTGTTCTGCGAGAAGCCCCTGGCCCTGTCCCTGCCGGAGCTGGACCAGCTGGAGCAGGCGTGGGCGGCGAGCGGCCGCCACCTGGCCGCCGGCTTCAACCGCCGGTTCTCGCCGGCGGTGTCGGCCGTGCGCACCAGGCTCGGCCCCGTCCCCACCGTGATCTCCTACCGGGTCAACGCCGGCCCGGTGCCCGACGCCCACTGGTACGCGGACCGGCGCCAGGGCGGGCGCCTGCTCGGCGAGGTGTGCCACTTCGTCGACACCTGCGCGGCGCTGGCCGGCGAGGCGCCGGTCGAGGTCAGCGCCTTCGTGGCCAACCGCACCGAGGCCACGGTGGCCGCCGACGTGGTGGTGGCCGCCCGGTTCGCCAACGGCTCGCTCGCCACCATCACCTACGCCAGCGGCGCCAGCCCGGCCACCCCGAAGGAGCGCATCGAGATCCTGGGGGGCGGGCACACCACCGTCATCGACGACTTCCGTTCGGCCACCATCGACGGCACCGACGTGTGGCACGGGGCGCAGGACAAGGGACACGCCGCCCAACTGGCAGCCTTCGCCACCGCCGTGCGCGCCGGGGGCGACCCGCCGGCCGCCCGCAGCGCCATCGCCACCACCCGGGCCGTGCTGGCCGCCCTGGGCAGCGCCACCACCGGTCTGCCCGAGGAGGTGGCCGGGTGAGGGTGCTCGTCACCGGCGGCAGCGGGTTCCTCGGGCACTCGGTCGTCCCCCGGCTGGTCGCCGACGGCCACGATGTGGTCGCCCTGGCCCGCAGCCGCACCGCGGCCGGCCAGGTGGCCGACCTCGGCGCCACCCCGCTGGCCGGCGACCTCGACGACCCGGCCGGGCTCGATGCCGCCGTCGCCTCGGCCAAGGCCGACGTCCTGGTCAACCTGGCCTCGCTCGGGTTCGGCCATGCGCCGGCCATCGTGAGTGCGGCGGAGGAGGCGGGGATCGAGCGGGCCGTCTTCGTGTCCACCACCGCCCTGTTCACCACTCTGCCAGCCGCCTCCAAGGCGGTCCGCACGGCAGCGGAGGCGACGATCACGGCCAGCGGCCTGGCATGGACGATCGTGCGGCCGACCATGATCTACGGGGCCCGGGGGGACCGGAACATGGAGCGCCTGGTGGCCCTGGTCCGCCGGAGCCCGGTGGTGCCCCTGCCCGGTGGGGGACGGCGCCTCATCCAGCCCGTCCACGTCGACGACCTGGCCTGGTTCGTCGTCCGTGCCCTGGAGGACGACGCCGCCCACCACGCCTTCGACGTGGCCGGTCCCGACCCGATCCCACTGCGCGACGTCGTAGCGCAGACGGGCCGGGCGGCCGGGCGGCGACCAATCCCCGTCCCCGTGCCCCTCGGGCCGGCCATTGCCGCCGTGCGCGCCTACGAGCGCGTCGCCCCCCGGCCCCGCCTCAAGGTCGAACAGCTCCAGCGCCTGGACGAGGACAAGGCGTTCCCCATCGACGACGCCGTGGCCCTCGGCTACCGACCCCGCTCGTTCGCCGACGGGATCGGCGCCGAAGCCCGGGCCCTGCGGACGGCCAACCGGCTCGGCCGCTACGCACGGACCGTCTCCCACCTCCGGCCCGAGCAGGTCGCCCACCGGGTCCGCCTCCGGGCCCAGGCGGCCATGGACCGGCGGCACCCGCCCCGCCGGCCGCCGGCGCCCCGCACGCCCCCGGGGTGGCCGGGGGGCTTCCGGTCCCTCGAGGCCGACCTCGACCACGGCGATCCCACCGCCATCGCCGCCGGCACCTTCACCTTCCTCGACGACGAGCGCGCACTCGGGTGGCCGGCCGACTGGGACCAGGCGGGCGCATCCCACCTGTGGCGCTTCCATCTCCACTACGTCGAGTGGGCGTGGGCGCTGGCCCAGGTGGGCGACCGGGACGGGTTCGCCCGCCTGTGGCGGTCGTGGACGGCGGCCATCCGGCCGGGCCACCCCGATGCGTGGGCGCCGTATGTGGCGTCGCTCCGGGCGTGGGTGCTGTGCGACGTGTCCGACGTGCTGGTGGCGGGCACCGGTCTCGAGGGGGAGGTGGGCGTCGCCCTGGAGGCCCACGCCGCGTTCCTCGAGCGGCGCCTCGAGCTCGACGCCGGCGGCAACCACCTCGTCAAGAACCTCAAGGCGCTGGTCGGGCTGGGCGTGTTCCTCGGCTCCCCCACCCGCATCGACCGGGCCCGGGAGCTCCTCGCCCGGCAGCTCCCCGTCCAGGTGCTGGCCGACGGCGGCCACTTCGAGCGCTCCCCCTCCTACCACTGCCAGGTGCTGGGCGACCTGCTCGACATCCAGGGCCTGCTGGCCGCTGCCGGCGAACGGCCCGTCGGCGGGCTGGACGACGCCATCGGCCGCATGCAGAGGTGGCTGGGCGCCATGGTCGGCGACGGCGGTGACGTGCCGATCCTGAACGACGGCGCACCGGTGGGCGCGGCCCGGGTGGCACGGCTGGGGCCGGTGGCCACCGCAGACCGCCTGGTGGTGCTGGAGGAGAGCGGCTACGTCGTGGTCCGGCCCGATGGCCGGAGCCGGGCCGTGCTCGACGTCGGCGATCCGTGCCCGGACGAGCTCCCGGCCCACGCCCACGCCGACTGCCTCAGCTTCGTCCTCGACGTCGACGGCTCGGCCGTGATCGCCGACACGGGGACGTCCACCTACGAACCGGGCGAACGGCGCGCCTACGAGCGTTCGACGGCGGCACACAACACCGTCGAGGTCGACGGCCAGGACCAGACCGAGGTGTGGGGCGCCTTCCGGGCCGGCCACCGGGCACGCGGCCTGTTAGAACGAGCGGTCGACGACGGGACGACCGTCACCGTCGTCGCATCGCACGACGGCTACCGGCGGCTGCCCGGATCTCCTGTCCACCGCCGGACGTGGGAGCTCACGCCCGGCAGGCTCCTCGTTCACGACGAGGTCAGCGGTGGCGGACACCACGAGGTGGTCAGCCGGTTGCACCTCCCTACCAGTGGCCGCCAGGCCGTCACGATCACGGCCACCGGGAACGGCGCACCCGGGGATGGGGTCACCGAGCGACCGTGCCGGCTGGCCGACGGGTTCGGATCCACACGGCCGGGGACCGAGGTGGCGGACAGCGCCACCGGCACCCTGCCACTCGCCACCGGTTGGGAGCTCACATGGTGAACCGGGCCCGATCGCTGGCAGCCGACCAGGACCGTCACTTCGACGAACGGGCGGCCACGTGGGCCGATCGCTACCGCAGCCACCCCAGCTTCCGCGCCCGCCTGGCCGTGGTGGGGAACGCCGTCGACGATGAACTGGCCGGACGACCAGATGCCCGGGTCCTCGACTACGGGGGTGGACCGGGCCTGTTCGCCGAACTGGCCGCCCAGCGGGCCACGGAGGTCGTCTGCATCGACCGGTCGCCGTCCATGATCGAGTGGGGGCAACAGCACCGATCCGAGCTCGGGTCGCTGCTCGCGGAAGCGGGGTTCGCCCGGGCGCCTGGCGACGTGCGCCGCCAGGTCGGCGACGAACAGTCGCTCCCCGCACGCGGGAGCTTCGACGTCATCCTGGCCATCGCCGTCCTCGAGTACGTGGGCGATCCCGTCGGCGTCATCGGTGCCTTGGCCACCGCCCTGCGACCGGGTGGGACGCTCCTCGCCACCGTGCCGAATCCCCGCTCACCGGTGCGCTGGGCCCAGCGCATCGCCGGACCGGTGGCGGCGGTGACCACCGGCCGACCGGGCCGGATCGCCGATCAATCGTTCGCCACCATCCGCCCGCACGGCGACCGGGTGCCGTGGAGCCGGGCCGCCTCTGCCGCCGGACTCGACGTAGTAGCGACGACGCCCGTCCCCCTCGGCGATCGAGGGTCGAGAACGTGGCTCCACCCCAACACGTTGATCAGCCTCCGTGCCTCGGGCGACGAGTGTGAAGGGCTGCGCCATGGCTGAACGGTTACGCCTGGCCGGCTACGTGCTCACCCGCAACGAGGCAGCCAATGTCGCCCGCGCCGTGGACTCGTTGTCGACGGTGTGCGACCACGTGGTCGTTGTCGACTCGGAGAGCACCGACGACACCGTGGCCATCGCCGAGAAGCACGGCGCCGACGTGGTCATCCACCCGTTCACCGGGTTCTCCGCCCAACGGAACTTCGCCATCGGCCACGTAGAGGCCACCTACCAACCTGACTACATCCTGTGCCTCGATGCCGACGAGTGGTTGGACGACGCCCTGATCGCCGATCTGCGGGAAAGTGTATCCCGGGCCGACCTGACCGACGACGTCTATCTCCTCCACCGCCAGATCCGCTTCGACGGCCGGGCGTTGCGTTGGGGAGGGTTCGCCAACACGTGGCTCCCCCGCCTGTTCCGGCCGGGAACCGCCCGCTACGAGGACCGGGTGGTGAACGAGCATCTCAGCCTCACCGACGGTGCCACCATCGGCCGCCTCAAGGGCCGCCTCGTGAACGACGACGTGATCTCGTGGGAGGACCACATCGCCAAGCACAACCGGTACTCGACCCTCGAAGCCCAGGCCAGGGTTGCACTTCGTCGGGGCGAGGCACAACCGACATCTCTTCGAGACGCACTTCGGCACCCGTACTTACGGCGCCGATGGCTCCGACAGAACGTGTGGGACCGGCTCCCGGCGCGGCCTGCAATCCGGTTCGTGCAGATCTACGTGCTGGCAGGTGGAATCTTCGACGGCCGAGCCGGCTTCCGGCGTGCCCTGTTCGAGGCGTGGCAGGAGATGTGCACAGACCTCAAGGCGGAAGCACTGCAACGCACGTCCTAATCGAACATCCCAGTCACCCCGACCCGCCCGAACTCATTGGCAACCCCAGACGTACCGTCACACCCCTATCACGCCCTCAATAACGCCCACCACCTGCCTCACGTTCTCTTCCCACGTAAACGCTTCCACTCGTGCGCGCGCGCGACAAAGCATTTCCCCTCTCTCTGCGTCTCCCATTCCAACAATCTCACGGATTGCCGCCACCGCACTACTTACACTATCCGGATCAAATACCAGACCATTTCCCCCAAGCAACTCAACGGCTGCGGGAATTGCCGACGAAACAATCGGGAGTCCAGCGGCCATCGCCTCTGCAACGGGAAACCCGAACGACTCAGTTATCGAGCAACTGACTGCGATTCCTCCCGTTGACAGAAATTCCGGAGCAGCCACCCTCCCCACAAGTCGGATGCGTCTTTGCAACCCAGATCGACGTATCAACCCTCGAAGCATGCTCACATATTCTGGGTCGTCGTCATCCGCGATCGACGCCTCTAGCACGACATCAAGCCCTGAACGCACAAGCACGTCAACGACCCGAATGAGCATCTCTTGATTCTTGTGCGGGGCCCCATGCCCAAGAGCTACCAGCCTGAGCATTCCGGATACGGGCGCTGGCTTGAAGGCCAGTTGATCCGAATCGATACCATGGGGCACCACTTCCACGCGCGAATTGCGAGGACACCAACTCCAATCAAGAAGAAACTCCCTCATCGCGACGCTTGGAACGATAACAACCGCTGCGGACCGCATCTCCACGAACGCCAGCATTCGACGCACCCATGCCGCCGAGCGCCAGCGCAACCCCATGCGACTAATCCACCGCCTATCGAAATACAGCGCATTCCGCTGGTACAAGATTGACGGCACTCGGCACCCTATGGGACCGTAGTTCGCCAAGTTGACGATCACGTCAGCATCGAGATCTACGGCCGCTCTCGCCACTCCTCTGGCATCCCATAACAACCGCTTTGCACCACCGCGCTCCACCCGATGAAACACCACATCCCCAACCGATGGAGGATCCGCGCTCTCCGACACAAATACGTGCACTTCCCAATCAGGACGCGCTGTGACCAATGCTGGCAGAAACTGACCCAGATGTGTCTTCGCACCTCCCATCACCAGGCCAACCGCGTTGATAACTAGTCGCATCGCACTACCGTGCACAAGGCTGTGGCGTACCCCGACTCCCATGGCACCATACCCACCTTTTAACAGCCCTCCGGCGGATCGCTCTTAGACTGGTGAACCATCCGGGAAGGCTCACCAACCCCGCAGACGCGACACACCACCTCATGCATCACATCAACATTCCAGCCATCGATCCACTTTCTGCCTCGCGCTCCACACGCAACTCGCTCGTCTCCATTCTCGGCCAAGCTCAACACACCATCGATAACGTCTGGTATCGCGTCGTTCACCACAACCCCGGCGCGCTTCGGTCTCACAAGATCCACCCCGCTTCCGACGCGATCCGTCACGACCACAGGCACACCAGCCGATAACGCCTCATTAACAATCAAACCCCATTGCTCCTCACGAGATGGAAGGAGCACGATATCCGCGCAACCGAGCGCTTCAATTACGTCAGTGCCAAACAAAGCACCCAAGTACGTCATGGGGAGCTCCCCGTCACCACCTGGCGTCATGAGCCCTTTGCATTCCCCGTCTCCGATCACGACTACTTTAACCCGATCGTTACGACCGGCAATTCCCCGAGCGATCGCAGGGAGCCGATCCGCGCCTTTACATCTCTCAAGTCTCCCTACGTACAACACCATCACGTCAGCAGCCCCTACGCCCCACTTGCCTCTCCTACACTCCGCAATCTCTGGCGGCATGGCATCAACTAACTTTTGAATACGCTCCGAGTCCACACCGAAGTGCAAGATCTCGACCTTTTCCGTGGCCGCCGACTGCCGCCAACTCTTCGAAACGTACTCAGCTTGCGGCTGCCCCGCCGGCAGCAGACGATATGCCCCACGCACAACCCAGTCTCTGGCCAGTGACGAACTGATCGCGTACCATGCCGCCCTCGGCGGGGATCCTATCCACGTGTCACTCATTATTACGTATGGCACCCTGACGCTTCTAGCCAACGCGATCACCAATAGCGCCGACAGTCGCCCCCAGCCATTGACTAGCAACACGTCAACCCTACGCAGCGCGACTGCGCATACCAAACGCCAGCGCTTCCCACCCCGTTGATAACCAACAATCACTGAGACACGCGAGTCAGCCCTCAACCGCCGCAGGAGGTGAACAAAGTAATGCTCCGGCTTCGCACACAACCAACCAACTCTGCGCTGCATCGGCCCTACCGATAGACCATGCATCTTCGCCGCCAATGCAATAGCAATTTCGAATTGCCTGCGGGACCAATTCCATTCGTTCTCATGACCACACGAGTCTCCGTCCACGCGCAGCGGCTTGTGTCCTGGATTACAATCGGCCTCCCATATCTCCGGACACTTCACATCCACGCACGCCACGACCCACGGTGGGAAGATGCTCCCAAGGTTTCCACAAGCAATAACTACATCGGCAGCTTCGACCGCCGCTTCCATGGCCCGCCGCTGCCGCATGGAGACCATCGCAAGGCAACGAGCTTCCAGAATGAGGCAATGAATAGATGGATCTCGACTCCCCTGCGGGCTTCTCGCATGTCTCACGTTTCGCACGAGATCTTTCCATGATCGGAAGTCATAGAATTCGACCGAGCCGGCGGCCTCGACCGGCGATCTAGATCCTGAGTCGCATGCCGGTACTGAACGTGACCACTCAGGTAGTCGTTGGGATGCGCGGTTCTGCACGTGTACATCAGCGTGTATCTCAGCGTATGGGATATATCGAGTCGCGCGACGTTGTATGTCTACGGTACAACCTAGATTTGCGGCCAAGGATAACAGGCGTTCCCTGCCACCACCATCCCGGACATGACCTATAACTCGCCGAGGTCCCGAACCCGCAGACCGCCTATTCATCTGCTTCACGGCATCACTCGCGCACTAGCTTCCATTGACTATCGTAACGGCTCGGTGGATTCTGTTTGTACTCCGCATAGCAGTGCCGCACACAAATCCACATCCAATCCAGAAGAACCATGCTTGGTACGCTCCGGGCGCAACCAACCAGGCCTCTCCATTCATGTGCACGAGGCCCACGCACACCAAGGCAATCGTAGCTCTAACCTCAGACGGCAACGCGTCCATGCGCACGAGCCTTCGTAGTTGAACCGCACCTCGCATCACGAGGATCAATGTTAACAGCATTAGAGCGACGCCCAGCACGCCTAGATCGGCCCCAATGCCCAACAGGGAATTGCTCTGTTCAATTCCAGCACTATGAAATACCTGGGACAGATGACTCTGCGTTCCCGTTCCTCCAGGTGTGCTTAGCACTCCAAAGCCCGAACCCATAATGGGGTTCCTACGAAATGACTGATACGTGAGGGACAGAGACTGCACTCGAGACGACAGGATGTTCGGGCTGTTACCCTTATCGGTCAAGCCATAGATTGCCGTTGTCAAGTTCGACCCGACGAGAACCACGGTTGCCGTAATGCCGATGCAGATCGCGCCAAGTGCACGTCGTCGACTGCGTGACGGAATAAGTGCCAATATCGCAAACGCACCAAGTACCAAGGCCGCAATCGAAGTCCTAGAATGCGTCATCACTACAAAGATGCAATCGCTAGCGGCGGCAGCCCAATAGCCAAACCTCCTCCCGGGGGATGAATGCGCTGACCGTTGAGCAGCCAGAAAGACGGCGGGTCCGAATCCCAATGCGACTAGACTGCCGAAATCGTTTGGATTCCCCATGAAAGCTGCTAAGCCTGTCCCAAGATACGGATGTCCGGCACCTGAGACGATTTGGGACCATGCGATACAGGCACTTCCGATATTGATATAGCCAAGCCATCGGATCCATATCTGCATCAGGCTCTGGTCCATCCACGCGCACCGGATGGCTGTGCTCAATATGACGAGCCCAAAGACGCCGGATCGAACGAAGGACACTACCTCGTCGCTACTCACAAATGAGCTGACGATTGCGTATATGCAAAATATTGATAGGACAAACATCGCCGGAGGTAAGCGAGCCATATCGCGACGCGCCAGAAGCGTTCCTGTCGTCCTCACGACCAAAGTCACTACAATAGCCCACCGTAGATATCCTGCGAAGGATGCCAAAGGCAATGACGATGCGGCCCAGATGTATGCCGCTGTTCCTGCAATCAGAATTACCGCGTCAGTGCCATCGCTCTGGTGGGTGTTCAAAGAGGCCTGTTTTCGTTGCGCAAATCTATCGTGCATAATCCTGCCACTACCGATGTCGGCGCTCATAACGTTCGATTGCCAATAGGTACCATCCTTTGCGGCGCATATATCTACAATTTTCCCGGGTCACGCGCATTGAGCGCAACCTTTGGGACGCTCATTGCTACGCTATCCTCATGTAGTTGTGTGGCAGGTCGTGTTCGTTGGTACTTGGACATTTCGGTCCACCCACGCGCAGAGCCGCATGCGAACCATTGGGACGCTCGCAATATGATGCCCTTCCAAGTGGATCTTGCAGGATGAATCTCCGAGCTGACCACTGCTGTCGTCCGCCTCGAAGCTCGTATCGTTGCGCCGGACTCACTGCTGGAGGACATCCGGCGGTCGGCGAAGCGCCGGCGGCACCGTTCTCCAAGCATGACCCGGCAGAAGCGTCGGCTCGTTCGGTTTGTCGGTCCGGCAACGAGCCATGGGTATCGCGGTCACCGAGCCTCATCGGTTGAGCCGACCGACCGAGATCATTCCGGGCCGTTGCCCAACATTTGTGCAAACTTCGGCGGCGAGATGGTTTTCGAGGTCGACTCAGCTGGTCGGCAACAGCGCCATGATGGTGAAGGTGGAATCCGGCGGCACGGAGGTGGTCGCCCATGTCGGGCGCCACGCGCTGGGTGCCTGTACCGACCGTCTCGGACTCGGCGACGCGCTGTCCGCAGCGATCCCGCCCCGTGGCCAGCGGATGCCGCACCACGACTGGAGCAAGGTGCTCACCCAGAAGGCGCAGGTGCTCGCCGGGGGCGGGGAGTCCTATGCCGACATCCAGCATCTGCGTCTCCAGTCCACCCCCTTCGGCTCGGTGCCCTCGGACTCGACGGTCTTCCGGGCCTTCCTCGACAGCCACGCCACGCTCGTCGAGATCCACTCGGAGGGAAAGGAACAGGCCGCTCCCCACTTCAAGGGCGGCTACGGCTTCCATCCGATGTTTTGCTTCGCGGACGCCACCGGTGAGGCGCTTTCGGGGGTCCTGCGTGCGGATAACGCCAGGTCCAACACGGTGGACGTTCACGTCGCCCTCCTCGACCAGGCGATCGCACAGCTCCCCGAGCCGATCTCCGCCCGCCACCAGGTGGGTGGCGACGCCAACACCGTCAAACGGCAGCTCTTCGTCCGTTCCGATTCGGCGGGTTGTTCGACCGGGTTCCTTTCCGCCTGTCGGGAGCGCAACGTGCGCTTCTTCGTGACCGCCCGACAGAACGCCCAGTTCACGGCGGCCGTCTCCTATGCAGTGGGCACCGAGGAGCTCTAGAAGCCCGCCCGCCGTCAGGACGGTTCCCTCCGTCGTAGCACCGCGGTGGCAGAACTCACCACGCTCGTCTCCGACAACTCCCAGTCCGAGCGCACCCGGCTCATCGTGCGCCGTGGGCCGCTTCATCCCGGTTTCCAGCGCAGCCTCCTCTCGCTCTCGAATCACGCACATCGCAACCGACCGATCCGCGCAATTTGCTGGCCCCATGCAACGCCACCCGCATCCTCCTTCCCGCAGAAGCCAACCTAGCTGCCCTCGCTATCCTTCCCCAGTACTGCAGCGACCGGACCACTACACACGGACCGTGAGCTTTTCGATTGCCTCAACGTGCCTCCCCAAACCTCATATACCTGGTCACATATGTCCAGCATTGTAGGATTGTGGGACACCAGCACCACCGTCACCTCTCCCTTGAGATCGCTCAACGCACGCCTCACCCCATCTTCAGACTGTTGATCAAGAGAGCTCGTCGGCTCATCGACGATTAGGACTTTCGGTTTACCCGCCAATGCTCTGGCTATTGTCAATCGTTGGCGCTGTCCTCCTGAAAGCCCTCCACCCATCGGACCCAACACAGTGTCGTATCCATCTGTCATCTTCAGAACCTCTTCGTGCATATGCGCCCTCTGCACCGCCTCCACAATGTCCTGATCATTGATCATGGTTCTGAAAAATCGGACATTCTCTCCGACGCTCCCCTCCCGGACCACAGCATCCTGCGGAACAACTGCCACTCTCTTCCGAAACTGTCGCCTGTCAAGATCTTCGAAGTCAATCCCATCAACCTCAAAGACACCATCGCTCACATTCAACAAACCAGCCAACACCTTGATCAGAGTCGACTTCCCACTACCTGACACACCTTTGATACCGACTGCCTGACCGAACGGAACTATGATATTCACATTTGAGAGCACGGGACGGCCTTCCACGTATCCGCACGACACGTTGCGTAATGCGAGCACCGGACGATGTCCGCTCATATCAATGCTGCCGGCATGCTCAACACCGTTCTCCCACATCCGCACTCGATCCAACAGCAATTCCAAACCCGGCCGATATTGGGCCACAGTCTGCGAACTACCTTGTGTTGCACTCGCGTAACCGAGACAACGAAGCATCAGTAGAACAATCGCACCGATCGACGACAGGTACTCCCTACCCATCCCCGATACGATCGCGACACCCACCAAGAGCAGCATCAGCGCCATGTCTCGGTAGAGTGCTCCTGCCAATAGGCTCGACCGCCTACTCTTTGCATAACGTTCACTGACCACCGACACGCGTGCCGATAGCCAAGCAATAACCTCGCGTTCCACGCCGAATACTCGGAACTCCAAACCAGCGGAGCTCGCCGCACCCATGTCCTCAGAGAGGGAGGCATTGCTCTCCGCGAATTGCAGAGCGGATTTCCCGGTGATCCTTGCCAACGGGACTAGCGCGCCATATACCGCCACTCCGGCACACAGAACAATCGCCGTGATCAGCGGGTTAACGATGACCGACGCTCCGACGATCGCGACCAAACTCACTGCCGACACCGTCGCCTGTATGAATGACGCCGACATGTGCACCGCCGAGAGCGCCATGCTCGAAATGCCCTCTTGCAGTGCGCCCTGCCTCGATTCCGACTGGATTCTCCAACCACTCTTGAAGAAGCTCTCAAGAGCTCGAACGCGAAGGCTGCTGAGCAATCTTGCCGACACTTGCGCTGACATAACCGTCGTCACTGCATGCATCACTACAAGAGCAGTACAGCCGACAATACCAACGGTGATGACAGTGCTTGTTCCCCGCAGTCGCACGGGGCCAATCGCTGCCGCAGGAATTCCCAGGTGGACCGTAGCGATCGAAACAATCGCAATCAGCACCGCCGCTTCGACCAGGCCCGCAATCGCGCTAACAACTGCGATCGCTCCGATCCATGCACCGGCAGCAGGCAAAACATCTTGGAGTAGTCGCCAAGCCTTCCTCACACGCGTTTCTCCTACCTACGCACGTTGACTGCCACAAGAGTTGTCTATTATGTATTCGTTGCTTTATCGGCATTTGGAACGCCCGCCAAAAACGCCAGCCAGGCCGAACCTACTGAGTCTTCATTTGGCGCATGACGCTTCGATGCCTGTTTGTGGTACTTGAGCAATTCGCGATCATCAATGTATGCGCGGATCGCTGCCTCACACTCATCATAAGACTGGCAAATGAAGCCGTTCACGTCATTGGTAACCCATTGATCGATCTGTCCAACCGGAGTAGTGATTACAGCCATCCCAGCAAGCACAGCCTCCATTACGGGGAGCGGACCGCCCTCCATGTAGGATGTACACACATATACATCACCCGATTTCATCCATTTACGATGATCGGCGCGAGACCAATATACTGGATGCCGATTTCGAAATTCATAGACAATTTCGCCCCGTCTGTCTTCCGCAGCGCTGTTCTCCAAGCGATCCAACCAACTGATATTCTTGCGATGGGTTAGAATCCCGATGGATCGCACCTGTCGAAGTGACATCGAGCCTTGCTCATCCAATAGATACTCTCGTGCCTTTTTCAACCGACCTGGCAGAACTCGCAGCGGATACCTGGCCACTGCGCTTGTACATGATAACGCCCGAATCGGCGCATCAGTGGTCGAGTGCGATGAGCGAAGAGACTCTTCTTCATCCGTCCAGTCACGTACATCGTGTGGAATTGTTGGTACCTTCCAAACACTCGAGAGTTGGGAATATCGCATCAACGCTTCAGCCACCAATGGAGATGTAGTGGCTACCCTATCGAAGATGGCGAAGTTCCGGTATATAAGGGGCTCTTCCAGCCAAGTGAAGCGATCGTAGAAGTGTGAGATCTCCATTGGATCGTGAACTACGGTAACAACTTCCTCGGCCATTTTCCGCCAACTTCGTATCTCTTGCTCGTCGGCAAGACACGAATAGCCAACAATCAGCAGTTCGCACGACTTTGGTTGCCTTCGGAAGTCGTCGATGTGAAGCAGCTGTAGGTGGCCGCCACGTTCTGACAGTAGGCGCTCCAAATAGACTCCGATGTTGTGGATCGCCCAGCCTTGGATGTCATAGAGATACACGGCGTTACGCTCAATAGTGTCACGCGTCTTGGACATGGCGTTATCCGCTTATGGATCGGTCGATACAATGCGCAGACTGTTGGCGCCCGGTTGGAATGCCTAATCGAGCAAGGGCCACAATGCGCCTCATTTCACCAGAACGTTGAGGTGTGGATATTTGTGTCTCGCAACGGTGCGATATTTCAGTAGTTTCTATTCCGTCCGTCTATATGGCGACGACGATCATATCAATAGAGATCCTTCGTCGATGCCTTCCGTAAAGATTGCGGCTCTCGCCTTGGCAGGCAATAGGCGTCGACGCAGTTTCACATAGATGGGAATATTGCCACAATCCGGCTGAATATATGGCGATGAGTAATAGCGAACAACTTCATCGGCGACTGGCTGCCGTAGTTTCCGACCTTCAATGCATCCCCTGATCGCCGATCCAAGCAGAGGGAACAGCGAGCCGACTCCGCACTGCTTGATCGCGGATACGCATTGCGATATCGAATATCTGGCGACGTAGCGTGAACTCATGCCAAGCGGAAGGTACTTGGTCAGTATATAGCAGTAGTTATTTAGCCAAGCCCTCCTGCGGCCAAGGGACTCGCTCGACGCAAGAGCACGCGGTGCGTAAACCGCATAACACCAACGATGAGAACGGATGTCATATCCTGCGTTTCGCATTCTGATCGAATATTCCAGTTCTTCTCCACCGAATGCAATTCGTGGATCGAGCAGTCCGACTTCTCTGACTGCTGCCGAGCGGATGAGATGACACGCTCCTTGAAAGTTGGCGACAGCGACGGAGGGTGGGCTGCCGTATTCCGCCACCTGTACCGGGATTTGCCTCACGACTTGTGGGCTTATGATCCCAAGGCTAGGCCTATGTTTCATCTCCTCGAGGAGGGCATAGACCATGTCGCTCGCAATTTCCGTATCGTCATCTAAGTTCAAGATGAAGTCGCGCGTACACCGAGCCCACCCCCTATTGCGCCCTTGAGACACGCCCAGATTGTGACCTGTCTGGATGTAGATGAGTTCTGGATAACGTTCTGAGCATTCTTCGATGAATGTCGCCGAGCCATCGGTCGAATGATTATCAACAACGATGACTTCCGCTTCGGAACGGACCGCTAAATCGCATAAGTTCGGAAGATTCGTTCTCAGGGCGTCTATGCGATTATACGAAAGTACGACGATGCTTATGTTCTTGAAATCGTGTTGAGAAGTATCTGTATCTGGACCGGCTGTTTCGTTGGCATCGGTTATGGGCTTCGACGTTCGACTGGGCGTAAACCTCGCGTCGCGCGTCATGGCGCCACATGCTCTTTCGTGCGCGTTATGAACGTGATCAGGCATCGGTAATGTTGATCGATCTAGATGTATTCAACGTTTGTGGTATTGGGTAGACGGTGCCTTGTGTCTAGAACGGGAACATCCAGTGACGCTATGCATTGCCAGTCGAATTCATCGTGGTCGGTGGCCACGACAATAAGATCCGCATGGCTCGTCGCCAGATCTGTGCCTTTGGATCTGAGGAGGCCTTCTGAACTCCACGCAGGGTCCACGTGGGGATCGCACACGCGTACCTCTGCGCCCAGCTCTACGAGACGTTCGCACAACACTGGGACGGGCGAGACCCGCACGTCCCCCGAGTTCTTTTTGTACGACAGTCCGAGGACGAGGATCCTCGATCCCTTCACTGCCTTCCCCTGCCGATTGAGATTGAGGATCACTCGCTGCGCCACATACTCGGGCATATGGTCGTTGATGTCGTTGGCCAGCTCGACGAACCGGAAGGTCGCCCCCAGCGTCTGCTTCACCCGCCACGACAGGTACGACGGGTCAACGGGCAGGCAATGGCCACCTACTCCTGGCCCCGGGTTGAAGCGCATGAACCCGAACGGCTTGGTCGAAGCGGCGTCGATCGCTTCCCACACGTCCACCCCGAGCTCGCCGGCGAACATGGCCAGTTCATTGACGAGGGCGATGTTCACGTGGCGGAAGGTGTTCTCCAGCAGCTTGGTGAGCTCGGCCACCTTTGGGTTGGAGACGGGCACCACGTAGTGGACCAGGGTCCGGTAGAAGGTGGCAACCACGTCGGCTGAACCACTGTCGACGCCCGAGACGACCTTCGGAGTGGTGACGAACGTCCACGTCTGATTACCTGGATCGATGCGTTCCGGGCTGTAGCCGACGTGGAAGTCCTCCCCTGCCGTAAGTCCTGACCCCCGTTCGAGGATGGGGACCAGCAGTTCCTCGGTCGTCCCCGGGTAGGTGGTGGACTCGAGGATGACGGTGGCACCTGGTCGGACGAGCGGAGCCAGCTCTTCGGCACACCGTTCGATGTACGACAGGTCCGGAGCACCGTCCTTCAAGGGCGTCGGCACGGTGATGACGGCGATATCGAAACCCCTGCACCCTTCGGGGACGTCCGTTGTCCGATAGCGACCCGTCGCCACCGCCGCTGCCAGCACGTCGTTCGGTACGTCCTCGACGTAGGAATCTGCGTCGGTCAATCGCTTCGCGCGCGTCGGATCCGGCTCGTAGCCGATGACGTTGTAGCCGGCCTCAACCGCCCGCATGGCGATGGGAAGCCCCACGTACCCCTGGCCGGCGACGACCACCGTCGTCGATGCCCGCCGCTCCGCCTCAGTAGTCGTCACCCCTGCCCTCGCCAGATGTCGTCCGATGGGTCACATGCATGTTCGTGCTGCTCGAATGAAGCGGTCGCTTCAGTTGCCCCAAGGTCCTGTCAGCTTGTCGCTGTACCTCGGCGACGCCACATGACCAGCGCTGCCCCCGCCGCCACGATCAGGGCGGCAAGTCCGGCGATGATCCAGGCGAGGGGCGACCCTCCCCCTGGATGGGCAATCGTCGCAGGTGACGATGGACCGGTAGGTCCGGTCGCATGACCCGATCCAGGCGTGGGCGAGGTAGTGGTCGTACTTCCGGCAGCACCTGTCGGGGGAGCCGGTGTGCTCGACCCCCCGGATGCCGTTCCTGATCCACTGGTTGGGCTGCCTGATCCACCCGTTGGGCTGGCGGTTGACCCTGACGACCCCGTACCGCCCGCCGCAGCGACCGTCTGGCCACCAGAGGTCTGGTTGCTGGTCGTCGCAGCCGGGGTTGTCACCTGCAGGACGGCGGACTCGCTCTGCCCGCCCCCGGTGGCCACGATGGTGTACGTGCCCGGCGTGGTGGACGCAGGGATGGAGACCGAGGTGGTGAAGCCTCCCGTGCTGTCAGCTGTCGCCGTGCCCAGGTTGGTTCCATACGGGCTCATCGTCAGCGCCACTTTCGTGTAGCTGGAGAACCCGCTGCCGGTGACGACCACCGTGCCGCCGGCCGGGATCACGCCGGACGAGAGCAGGAGCTGGCACTGCCCCATCGGGTAGGTCGACGGCCGACCCGGACTGTTCGGCGACGTCTGGCCCGGCGCCGCGCCCGTCGGCTGGCCGGCCGGACACGTCGGACTGGTGGCCGCCGCCGATGCGGTGGCAGCCACACTCGCAGCAGGAATGACCAGCCCCGCCGCAACCGCCATGCCCGCCGACCACCGCAGCATCCACCGTCTCATCTGCTCTCCCACCTACTCGTTGCCGTCCTCCGGTTCGCCCCAGGGACGGCCGCCGCTCGAGTGCGGTTCGCTGGGCTGATGGTAGCCCGCAGCGCCTGGCGGTGCATGGAGAGGTTCCCGGAGGGCCCGCCTGGGTCGGCGGGATCCACGCAGGTGTTGTCCAGCCTCGAAGGAACGAACTCGTTGTTCTCCCATGCCTTCCGTGCTAGACACGAAGCACGCGCTGCGGGTAGTGCGGGCGTCCTCCGTCGACGGGCATTTCAGGGAGGCTTCGGTGGCACGAAGGAATAATTGGCGGCACGTAGTTCTCAGTGCGTCGGTGCGCGTCGGCGTTGCCCTGTCCGCTGCGCTGGCCTTCATCGGACTGCTGGTGTCAGCGCCCGCCCAACCGGCGGCTGCCTACCCGCTCGGTCCGGGTTACTCATTGGTGGCATCCGACGGTGGCATCTTCACGTTCGGGCAATCCCAGTTCTATGGCTCCGCCGGCGGGCACCCGTTGAACGCGCCGGTTGTGGGTGCCGCCGAGGATCCGTTCCTCGAGGGCTACTGGCTGGTTGCGTCCGACGGCGGCGTCTTCGCCTACGGAAGTGCCGGCTTCTACGGCTCCGCCGGCGGGCACCACCTCAACCAGCCCGTCGTGGGCATGGCGCCCACGCCGTCGGGGCTCGGCTACTGGCTGGTGGCGGCCGACGGTGGCGTGTTCTCCTTCGGCGACGCCCATTACTTCGGTTCCACGGGCGCCCACCCCCTCAACCAGCCCGTCGTGGGCATGGCGGCCACCCCCGACGGCCAGGGTTATTGGCTGGTGGCGGCTGACGGTGGGATCTTCTCGTTCGGTGACGCTCACTACTACGGCTCCACCGGCGGATACCGGATCAACGCACCGGTGGTCGGCATGGCCACCACTCCCGACGGCGGCGGCTACTGGCTGGTCGCGTCGGACGGCGGCATCTTCTCGTTCGGCGATGCCAAGTTCTACGGCTCCACGGGCGGGTACCACCTCAACAAGCCCGTCGTCGGCATGGGCGCGACCCCGAACGGCAAGGGCTACTGGCTGGTGGCGGCTGACGGCGGCA